>NZ_CP015124.1:1547500-1912500 GCF_001678945.1 Phaeobacter gallaeciensis | reverse complement strand
CTTTCGATGAAGCCGGGGCGTGAGCCATCCGGTGGAGAGATCACTAGCGAGAATGATGACATGAGTAGCGACAAAGAGTGTGAGAGACACTCTCGCCGAAAGTCCAAGGGTTCCTGCTTAAAGCTAATCTGAGCAGGGTAAGCCGGCCCCTAAGCCGAGGCCGAAAGGCGTAGGCGATGGGAACCAGGTTAATATTCCTGGGCCAGGAGGATGTGACGGATTGCGACTGTAGTTCAGCCTTATCGGATTGGTTGGGCTGCTGAGCAGTCCCTGGAAATAGCCCTCCATCAGACCGTACCCTAAACCGACACAGGTGGACTGGTAGAGAATACCAAGGCGCTTGAGAGAACGATGTTGAAGGAACTCGGCAAAATACCTCCGTAAGTTCGCGAGAAGGAGGCCCGGGTTCAAGGCAACTTGGATCCGGGGGCACAAACCAGGGGGTGGCGACTGTTTATTAAAAACACAGGGCTCTGCGAAGTCGCAAGACGACGTATAGGGTCTGACGCCTGCCCGGTGCCTGAAGGTTAAAAGGAGGAGTGAGAGCTCCGAATTGAAGCCCAGGTAAACGGCGGCCGTAACTATAACGGTCCTAAGGTAGCGAAATTCCTTGTCGGGTAAGTTCCGACCTGCACGAATGGCGTAACGACTTCCCCGCTGTCTCCAACATCGACTCAGCGAAATTGAATTGCCTGTCAAGATGCAGGCTTCCCGCGGTTAGACGGAAAGACCCCGTGCACCTTTACTACAGCTTCGCACTGGCATCAGGATTGTGATGTGCAGGATAGGTGGTAGGCATCGAAACCAGAACGCTAGTTCCGGTGGAGCCTCCCTTGAGATACCACCCTTCGCACTCTTGATGTCTAACCGCGGTCCGTTATCCGGATCCGGGACCCTGCGTGGCGGGTAGTTTGACTGGGGCGGTCGCCTCCTAAAGCGTAACGGAGGCGCGCGAAGGTTGGCTCAGAGCGGTCGGAAATCGCTCGTTGAGTGCAATGGCAGAAGCCAGCCTGACTGCGAGACTGACAAGTCGAGCAGAGACGAAAGTCGGCCATAGTGATCCGGTGGTCCCGAGTGGAAGGGCCATCGCTCAACGGATAAAAGGTACGCCGGGGATAACAGGCTGATACTGCCCAAGAGTCCATATCGACGGCAGTGTTTGGCACCTCGATGTCGGCTCATCTCATCCTGGGGCTGGAGCAGGTCCCAAGGGTACGGCTGTTCGCCGTTTAAAGAGGTACGTGAGCTGGGTTTAGAACGTCGTGAGACAGTTCGGTCCCTATCTGCCGTGGGTGTAGGATACTTGAGAGGAGTTGCCCCTAGTACGAGAGGACCGGGGTGAACGATCCACTGGTGGACCTGTTATCGTGCCAACGGTAGTGCAGGGTAGCTATGATCGGAAAGGATAACCGCTGAAGGCATCTAAGCGGGAAGCCCCCCTCAAAACAAGGTATCCCTGAGGGCCGTGGAAGACCACCACGTCAATAGGCCGGAGATGTAAGTGCAGCAATGCATTCAGTTGACCGGTACTAATCGCCCGATAGGCTTGATCTGTTCCAGTAACAGACAGTCTCGTAAACACCAAAAAGCAAAACGAAACTTGGACAAAACGTTGATCTAAAAACCTTCCGCTTTTGGAAAACGACCCGTGACATAACGGGCCTGCGGCAACGGGCATTTGCTTCGCAAATATCCTGCCTGCCGCAAATACCAAAAGCCGGAGGCTTTTGGTATTTACTCGGTTTGGTGGTCATAGCACGAGCAAAACACCCGGTCCCATCCCGAACCCGGAAGTTAAGTGCCGTCGCGCCAATGGTACTTGGGCTTAAGCCCTGGGAGAGTAGGTCACCGCCAAACCTAGTAAATACCAAAAAAATCTCTCTAACGATCATAACCAACAATCTCCGCGGGATGGAGCAGCCCGGTAGCTCGTCAGGCTCATAACCTGAAGGTCGCAGGTTCAAATCCTGCTCCCGCAACCAACTTTAGCGAACACGCCGCACCCGAAAGGGCTGCGGCGTTTTTGTGTTCTACCAATGATTAACAGCCACATCGAACAATGGCGCGCTGGCAGTCTTCAATCGCGCTTGGACCTTTTGGGAAATTGAACTGAAACAAAGGGCCCGCAAAGTCGCGGGCCCTTTGTTTCGATCAAAATACAGCGCGGTGATCAGCTGGCCGCGGTGCCGTCTGCGTCCGCTTGCGGCAGGTCCCAGAACAGGCCGGTCATGCAGCGCAGCGCGTCGCGGCAGACGGGCTTCAGAACATGTTCGTTCGGGGCGTGTTGCGAGCATCCGCGATAGGAATGCGGCACCCAGACCGTCGGCAGGCCCAGGATATCGGCAAAGCTGTCGTTCGGCAGGGATCCGGCAAGGTTCGGCAGGATATGCGGTTTCTTGCCTGCGGTTTCGGTCAGCGATCCGGCCACGAAGGTCACCCAGGGGTGATCGGGATCCAGCCGGGTTGCCTTGAAGAAACCACGGTCATGCGGGGTGACCTTGATGTTTTCGAACCCGTGTTTGTCCAGATGGCGGCGCAGTGCGGGCAGGATGTCATCGGGATCAGTGCCCACCACATAGCGCAGCTGGCAGGTGGCGCGGGCGGTTGGGGCGATGGCATTGACTGGCGCTTCCGGCACGCCGCTGGTCATTGCAAGCACCGCGAAGGAGTTCCAGCCAAAGACTCGCTCAGCAGGGGTCAGCGAGGTCTCGCCCCAGTCGCTGTCGATCGCAGGGCCGCTGTCGCCCTTGAGCGGCAGGCCGTCCAGCGCGGCGCGCACGGTGTCGGTCAGGCTGTCAGGGCGCCATTCCGGGATCTGGATCTGGCCGCGGCGGTCGCAGATGGTGGTCAGCGCGTGGGCCAGAATCATCGCCGGGTCCGCCAGCAGGCCGCCCCAGTTGCCGGAGTGATGCGCACCCTCGCGCAGGTCGAGTTCAAGGTCGAAGCTGACACCGCCGCGCGAGCCCATGAACATGGTGGGGGTGTCGGGCTGCAGGCGCGGCCCGTCTGAGGCGATCAGAACGTCGGCCTTCAGGCGGTCCTTCTGCGCGGTGAAGAATTCCGGCAGACCGGCAGAACCGGTTTCCTCGGACATTTCAATCACGATCTTGACGTTGAAGCCAAGGCTGCCGCGTTCGGCCAGCACGGCCTCCAGCGCGGCGATATTGACCAGATGCTGGCCCTTGTTGTCGGCGGTGCCGCGGCCATAAAGCCGATCGCCTTCCTCGACCAGGGTGAAGGGGCCCAGCCCTTCGCGCCACTGTTCGGTCTGGGCGCGGATCACATCGCCATGGCCATAGGTCAGAACGGTGGTAAGGGCCGGATCCTCGATCCGTTCGCCGACCAGGAGCGGGCCACCGGCAGGATCGGGGTTCGGGAAGATCTCGCAGGTAAACCCGGAGGCGGTGAGACGGGGCTCGATCACCTCGACAAGGTAGCGCATCAGCTCAGGCGCGGCCTCGGGGTTCTGGCTTTCGGTCGGGTAAGTGACCCAATGGGCCAGGTCGGATTGAAAGGTGCCTTCGTCAAAATAACTGCTGACACGGGAAATTGCGCCGTCGCGGCTGGTAGATGCGGTCATTTCTGCTCCACAGGTTCGGTAATGGCATCGCCCCAGGGCGACATGATTTCGGTGCAGCCGCTGTTGCGGCCTTCCTTGCGCTGAACGCCGGCCGGGCAGGCGAAGGCATAGGGGAAGACGGCGCGGCGGGTTGTGACCGTGTTGTGCTCGGCTTCAAGCGCGGCGATCACATCGGCGGGCAGGCTGTCGTCCGCGACCACGGTCTCCCCACCTGACACATCGATCCGGGGCTGGTGGAAAGCCTCGCCCACGTCCATGCCAAAGTCCGCCATAAAGGACGAAAGCTGCGCCACGGCCGAGACGATCTTGCGCCCGCCGGATGCGCCAAAGGCAAAACGGCTGCCGCTTTCTGTCTCGCCCAGGACCGGGCAGACGTTCATCAGGCAGCGTTTGCCGGGCGCCAGCGAGTTTGGTTTGCCCTGCTCGGGGTCGAACCACATGATGCCGTTGTTCATCAGCAATCCGGTCTGCGGCGACACCACGCGGGAGCCGAAGATCGACAGCAGCGTCTGGGTGTGGGACACCATGTTGCCGTGACGGTCCACCACCGAGAAATGCGTGGTGCAGCCGGGGGCATCCGGCGTTTCGCCATCATCGCCCATGCCTGACAGACGTTTGGCATAGGCCGCCTTCAGCGCGGCGGCATAGGCGGTATAGGCCTCTGCACCCGGTTGATCGCCGGGCGTCAGCGCCTCTTCGAGATGGGCAAAGGCATCGCGGAATGTCGGCCCCGCCGTCAGCCCCGGCATCACGTCGAAGCGTGTGTTGCGATAGGCAAAGGACAGTGGATCCTGCAGCTCTGCATGATAGCTGGCAAGGTCTTCGACCGAGAGCGATCCGCCCTTGGCCTGCACGTCGGCGGCCATGGCGGCGGCGATGTCACCTTCGTAGAAATCCCGCGCTCCGGCCTCGGCCAGCTGCGACAGGGTATCAGCCATCTTGGACATGTCGATGCGCTTGTCCGCGAGGCTGGTCCAGCCCGCGATGGTTGGCCATTGACCGTCCTCAAGGAACAGCGCCGCGGCGTCGGCGTCCTGCGCCAGCGCGCGGGTGGTCGAGGCGATGATCAGCGCCGCATACCAGTCCACCGCAAGCCCCTCGCGGCCAAGTGCGATGGCCGGTTGCAGCAAGTCCTTCCACGGCAGCTTGCCGAACCGCGCGTGGGCCTTGCCCACACCATCGACGGTGCCTGGCACCGCAATGGCGGTGGCGCCTTGCACGTTGCGGTCTTCGACGACCTTTTCCCAGGGGAAGAGATCGCCGGCCTTGCCTTCGCCGGACAGCGGATAATCGGCGACGTTCAGCCCCTTAGGCGCGCGCATGCCGTAGTTGAGTGCATAGGCGCGCCCTTCGTCAGCGCGCCAGAGCATGGCGGCGCCGCCACCGGCCGGGCCGCTCATCCAGGGTTCGACCACCCCGATGGCAAAGGAGACGGCGACGGCGGCATCCACCGCGTCTCCGCCTGCGGCCAGCACATCGGCCCCGATCCGGGCGGCGCGGCTGTGCTGGGCTGCGACGACGCCGTATTCGGTTTCGATCACCGTCTTGCGGGTCACCTGCGTCGAGGAGAGATTGGATATCATGTGAGTCTTCCTTTCTGTCCGATCAGGCCGCAGAGGTCTGGGCGCTGTCAAAGAGGTGGCATTCGACGCGGCCATCTTCGGTCGCAACGGTCTGCGGCGCAACCTGGCTGCATTGGGGCATTGCCTTGGCGCAGCGCGGGTGGAAATGGCAGCCTGATGGGGGCGCAATCGGGTTCGGGTAGGCCGCGCCCAGGTGGGTGTCCGGCACGCCCTTGTTGGGGTCCGGAGTCAGCACCGATTGCAGCAGCGCATCGGAATAGGGATGGCGGCTGCGGTCGAACAGGCCTTCAACACTGGCTTCCTCGACGATCCGGCCGAGGTACATTACCGCCACCCGGTTCGCGAGGTGTTCCACCACCGCAAGGTTATGGCTGATGAAAAGGTAGGTGAGGCCGAATTCACGGCGCAGATCTGCAAGCAAGTTCAAGATCTGCGACTGCACAGACACATCCAGCGCCGAGGTTGGCTCGTCACAGATGACGATCTCGGGCTTCATGATCAGCGCCCGGGCAATCGCCACCCGCTGCCGCTGACCGCCGGACATCTGGCTGGGGTAAGTATTCATCACCCGCGCGGGCAGGCCGACGATGTCCAGGATCTCGCGCACCGCCTTTTCTTGGCTGGCGCTGTCACCCACGTTGTGCACCCGCAGCGGCAAAGAGATGATGTCGTAGATGCTCTTGCGCGGATTGAGCGAGGAATAGGGATCCTGAAAGATCGGCTGGATGCGGCGGGCCAGTTCCGACCGGTTCTGAGCGCCGAGTTCCTTGCCATCCACCAGCACCTGACCCTCGGTAGGCTGTTCTAGGCCCAGCAGGATCTTGGCGAGGGTGGATTTGCCGCAGCCGGATTCCCCGACAAGGCCCAGGACCTCGCCGCGGCCGATCTTCAGCGACACGTCATTGACCGCCTTCAGCGGCTTGGGAGAGGAAAACATGCCCTGTTTGACCGAATAGGTCTTGGACACGTTGCGCAGTTCCAACACGGGAGTATCGCTCATGCGGGCACCTCTTCGGAGTTCTGGGCGTGGCCATTGGCGTGGACACAGCGGAAGTTGTGATCAGCACTGGCGTGTTCGCGCAGCGGGATCGGTTCGCGGCAGGCCGCGACTGCATGATCGCAGCGGGTGCGGAAAGGGCAGCCGGTCACATCGCCCACCAGTGAAGGCACGATGCCGGGGATGGTGCCGAGTTCGGCGCCGCGCTCGGTCTTGCCTGGCACCGGGATGCAGCGCAACAGGCCACGGGTGTAGGGGTGCGCCGGGGACTGGAAGACGGCGGTGGCGGGGCCGGTCTCGACCAGCTCGCCCGCGTACATAACCGCAACCTTGTCGGCGACGCGGGCCACCACGCCCAGGTCATGGGTGATGAGGATCATCGCCATGCCCAGTTCCTTTTGCAGATCGACCAGAAGCCGCAGGATCTGCGCCTGAATGGTCACGTCGAGCGCGGTTGTCGGCTCGTCCGCGATGATCAGCTCAGGCTCACACATCAGCGCCATCGCGATCATCACCCGCTGCCGCAAGCCGCCCGACAGCTGGTGCGGATATTGCGACAGGCGGCTTTCGGCGGCGGTGATGCCAACCTTTTCGAGCAGTTCCACCGCGCGGGCGCGGGCCTGATCCTTCGACACCGGCTTGTGCAGCAGCAGCGCCTCGGTAAGCTGGTCGCCGATGGTATAGGCCGGGTTGAGCGAGGTCATCGGCTCCTGAAAGATCATCGACATGCGAAGACCGCGCAGCTTGCGCATGCCGCGTTGGCTGGTCTTCATCAGGTCGATGCCGTCAAAGGACAGCTGATCCGCCTTGCGCGAGATCTTCTTGCCCAGAAGCCCCATGATCGCGAGCGAGGTCAGGGACTTGCCGGAGCCGCTTTCACCAACGATGCAGAGCGTTTCGCCCCGATTCAGGTCGAAGTCGATGCCGCGTACGGCGTGCAAGGTGCCGCCGCCGACGGGAATATCCAGCGTCAGGTTGCGGACAGAGAGTATCGGTGTGTCAGTCATGCCTGCCTCCCTCAGTTGCGGTTTTCAGGTGCGGTGACGTCGCGCAGACCATCACCCAGCAGGTTGATCGCCAGAACCAGCGCAAAGAGCACAAAGCCGGGGATCAGAACCAGCCAGGGTTCGAACAGCATCATCTGCTTGCCCTCGGAGACCATCAGGCCCCAGGAGGGCGTCGGCGGTTGCACGCCAAGACCCAGGAAGGACAGCGCCGCTTCGAGCAGGACGGCGTGGGCCATCTCTAGCGTCACGACAACGATCAGGTTGTTGACGATATTGGGCATGATTTCCGACATCACGATGCGGGTGTTGGAACAGCCGATGGCGCGGGCGGCGGCGACATATTCGCGGCCGCGCACCTGCAGGGTGGAGGAACGCATTACCACGGCGAAGCGATCCCAGAGCAGGAGGCCCAGAACGAGGATGACCACGGTGAGCGAGCCGCCGAAGATTGCGACCACGGCCAGTGCGACCAGCACCACGGGCATCGCCAGACGCACGTTGATGAGGAAGGTTACCACTGCATCGACGCGGCCACCGAAATAGCCTGCGGCCACGCCCATGGCGGTACCGATGAGGCCCGAGATCAGCGCCGCCACGACACCGATCATCAGTGATACGCGGGCGCCATAGATTAGGCGCGACAGGTAGTCCCGGCCAAGGTGGTCGGTGCCCAACGGATGTTCCCATGTGCCGCCAAGGAAGACCGGCGGTTCCATCCGTGCGAGCAGGCTTTGGGCATAGGGATCATGCGGCGCGATATAGGGGGCAAACAGCGCGACGATGACGAGCAGTGCGAGCACCACGCCGCCGATCAACAGGCCCTGATGGCCAAAGATACGCTTGCGCAGCAGCTGGCCTGGGGTCGGGCCGATAATGTCCTGAAGAAGAGGATCAGCAGTCTGGGTCATGTCATCCGGCCCTCATGCGGGGGTCCAGCCACGCGTTCAAAACGTCGGCAAGGAAGGTGAAAACGATATAGAACATCGAGAATACAAGGATCAGCGCCTGCACGGTCGGCAGGTCGTTGCGGCTGATGGATTCCCAGGCGAGGTAACCTGCGCCATGCAGCGCGAAGATGGATTCAACCACGATCGAGCCGCCCAGCATGAAGCCCATCTGCACGGCCGCCAGCGACACCACCGGGATGATCGCGTTGCGCAGCGCGTGTTTGAACATCACTAGCCCCTCTGGCGCGCCCTTGGCGCGGGCGGTGCGGATGTAGTCCGAGGACAGCACTTCGAGCATGCCTGCACGGGTCAGACGCATGATCGCGGGCATCGCGTAGTAGCCAAGCACGATGGTCGGCATCACGAAGTGCAGCGGCGTTGCCGTGCCCGAGGGCGGCAGCCAGCCAAGCTGGATCGAGAAAACCACGATGAGGATCAGACCGAACCAGAAGCTGGGCATCGCCTGACCGGCAACGGACAGGAACAGGGCCAAACGGTCGATCAGCGAGTTCGGCTTGATCGCGGCGGCCACGCCAAGCGGAACAGCGGTCAGCAGGGCAAAGGAAATGCCGCAGACACCCAGGGTCATGGTGATGGACAGGCGGTCCATGATCAGGCTCGCCACCGGCAGCTTGAAATAGTAGCTTTCGCCGAAATCGCCACGCAGGGCACTGACCAGCCAGTCCCAGTATTGAACCAGCATCGGGCGATCAAACCCGTAGATGCGGCGGATGGCTTCGACATCCTGATCGCTGGCATGTTCGCCCGCGATCGCCGTGGCGGGATCACCGGACAAAAACAGCAGGCTAAAGGAAATCAACGAGACCGTAAGGGCGACCAATATGGCCAGCCCGGCCCGCTTCAGTATGAAACGCAGCAAGGGGAACCTCATTTGCTGGGCAGGATAAGGGAGAACCACCCGGGCAGGGCGGGGAGCAGAGACGGCGGGGCCGGGGCCCCGCCGCAGGGATCAGCTTACTTCCATTCCATGTCGGTGAAGCGCAGAACTTCATCGGCAGTGGGGGTGTAGGCCACATCCTGGGAGAAGACGTAGTTGGTGTTGTAGGAGAACATCGGCACCCAATAGGCCTGATCCGCGATCTTTTTCAGTGCCTTGGAATAGTTTTCCTTGCGCACTTCGGGATCGGTGGCGCTGTCAGCGGTATCGAGCCAGCCGGCAACTTCTTCGTCGCGGGCATCGTCAAGCGAGCCGAGCTTGAAGAACTGGCTGGTGATCGCCGAGGTGTCGTTGATCGAGTAGGAGCCCCAGGTCTGGAAGGAGACCGGCGTGCCGCTCTTCATGCGCAGTTCGCGCAGGGCAGAGTACTGCAGCATCTTGAAATCGGTGTCGATGCCGACAGCGTTCAGGAAGCTGGAGATCGCTTCGGCGTAGTCGCGGTTGCGGTAGGCGTAGAACTCGGTCTTGAACCCATCGGGGTATCCCGCTTCGGCCAGCAGGGCCTTGGCTTTTTCGACGTCGTATTCATAGGAGACCACATCCTGATCGCAGCCGAACTGGCTGGGGAAGCAGGCGGTGGAAATCACTTGGCTCTTACCTTTGAGCAGCGCCGAAACCAATGCCTCGCGGTCGATGGCATGGGCCACCGCGCGGCGCACGCGTACGTCGGTGAAGGGGTTGTCTTCACCGGTGCGACCGGCGGCATCCAGCGTCAGATAACCGATGCGCATGGTGCTTTCGTTGGCAACGGTGAACTTGCCCATCTGCTCCAGCTTTTCCGCCAGATCAGACGGCACCTGCCAGATCAGATCCAGCGAGCCGTTGAACAGTTCCGCCATCTGCGTGTTCACATCGGGGATGGTGCGGATGTCGACGGTGCCGACTTCGGGCTGGCCTTTGGGGCTGTCGTGGTAGCCTTCGTATTTCTCCAGCACGAAATGCTTGCCCGGGTCGACCGAAACCACTTTGTAGGGACCGGTGCCGACGGGCTCCAGGCCCATGCCCGAGGGACCGACTTCGGCGTAATATTCATTCGGATACATCGAGACCGGACCGGAGAGGAATTCGATCGCGGCGGGGAAGGGGGCCTTCAGGTTAATGCGCACGGTGTACTGGTCGATCTTCTCGGCCGATTTCATCCAGTTGACGTTGCGCTGGGTCTTCACGCCGTTCTGTTCTTCGGCAACGAAGTTCACGGTGTAGACCACATCGTCCGCATCAAAGGGTTCGCCGTTGTGGAAGGTCACGCCTTCACGCAGTTTCAGCTCCAGCGTCAGATCGTCGATCCACTCCCACGAGGTTGCAAGGTTACCCTTGTATTCGTTGGTGATGGGATCGCGGTAGATCAGACCGTCCCAGACCGCGCGCTGCAGCACAACGCCTTCACGGGAGGAGTTGAAGTAGCTGTCGACGTTCTCCAGCTCTTTGGTGAAGGCCACATTCAGCACGTCTTCGGACTTGTCTGCATGCGCAGCTGCAGCGCTGAGCGCAAGAACGGTCGCGGGGATCAGAAAGCGTTTCATGTTTACTCCATGTTGACCTGAAGGGCTGCCATAGGGTGCAACAGTACTCAGGGTTTGACATTGGTATTATTATATGATACTAACTATCACAATAATGTCATAAGAGGGCAGGCTGTCCCATGTCGTCAAGTCGAAAAATGTCCGGTGACGCCGGTGGCGATAACAGTGCTACCCCCCGGAAGCAGGACACGCTTTATGTGTCTTCTCTGGCCAAGGGTCTGAAACTACTTAAAATATTCGGCCGCAACCATACTGAGTTGTCGCTGACCGAACTGGTCAAGCTCAGCGGAATGGACAAAAGCGCGGTGCAGAGGCTGGCCAATACCCTGGCGGTCGAAGGCTTTCTCAACCGGGATCCGGTGACCAAGAGATTCCGTCCGACCCATGCCTGGCTCGGGCTGGCCTATGCCTATTACTGGTCCGATCACCTGGTGGCGCTGGCGATGCCAAAGCTGATCGAACTGTCACAGCGGCTGGGCGAGACGGTGAACCTGGCTGAAATCTCCGGTACCAATATCGTCTATGTCACCCGGCTGCCCTGCCAGCGGACCAACTTCGAAGCGATGCTGGTCGGGCGCAGCCTGCCAGCGCTGTCCACTTCGCCCGGGCAGGCGATTCTGTCCACCTGGGCGCCTGAGGATGTTGCGGAAGCACTGGAAAACTGGCCGCTGCGGCAGATGACCGCTCGCACCACCATGGACCGCGAAGAACTGGGACGGCAGATCACCCGAACCGCAGAACGTGGGTTCAGTCTGACAGAGGATCAGATGATTCTGAACGAGATCGGGATTTCAGCACCGATCCGCGGCCCCAACGGCATTGCCCGCGCGTCGGTGCAATGTTCTGTCTCTGCCTTCCACTGGACGATTGAGCGGGTCGAGCGCGAGTTGGTGCCTTATCTGCTGGATGTCGCAAACTCGATTACACCACCACACAGGTAACAACCGCGCCCGGTTTGGCCGTGGTCAAAGCCCCTACAGGCTGGCCATGATATCGCGTGCGGCTTCCATCGCCACCGGCGCGGCCTGACGTTCGAATTCGTCCTGCGACCATTCAGAGAGCGAGCCTGCAACGTGGATGGCGCCGATGGGGCGCCCGTCGCGTGAAATGCCGACGCCGATGGCGACTTCGCCGCGCAGGTATTCATCGACGATCACCGCATAGCCATTGGTACGTGCAATCCGGACCTGCTCCAGAATTTCCTCGGGATCGGTGCGGGTTGCGGCGGTGTATTCTATCAATTCGGACCTGCCCAGAACCTCCCGGACCTCATCATCGGTCATCAGCGACAGCGCCGCGCGCCCACCCGCCGTGGCAAAGGCCGGAACGCTGTGGCCGACAAGAGTGGCGTAAAACGTCTCGCGTTTGCTTTGGATGCGGAAGGCGTAAATCATCCGGGTGTCGTCAAACAGGCTGAGGTCGATGCGTTCCCGCAGGGAGCGGCGCAGCTCCAGCAGGACCGGCGTTGCCTTTTGCACCAGCGGGTCGAGCCGCAGCACATCCAGCGTGTGATCCAGAAGGCGCAGGCCGGGCAGATAGCCGCGATCATCCGAACTGCGCCGGACATAGTCCAGTTTTGCCAGCGTGTGGACGATGCGTTGGGTGGCGGAGCGATCCAGCCCCGACAGCTTGGCGATTTCACTGAGGCTAAGCGCCTTGTTGACCCCGTGAAAGGCCGCAAGGACCTGCATGGCCCGCGCCGCAGAACGCACAAAAAGCGCATCGCCCTCTTCTGCTTCGAATTTCAGCTCTTTGCCCGGGGTTGTTCTGACATTGGGTCGCATGAGTCCGCCTGAGTGTTGACGAATCCAAAATTGGATGTCTACGATTGATTCATGATACAACTGTATCACTATATAATATATTTAGCAAGGTTGCCGTAGCGGCAACCTTGTTCTTTACGGAGTGATGACTGATGCGGGTCGCCCTGGCCGGATTTCTTCACGAGACGAACACCTTCGCGCCCAACCCCGCGGATCTACCGGCCTTTCAGCAGGGCGGCGGCTATATCCCGCTGACCGAAGGCGCGGCGCTGCTGGAGGCGGGCAAGGGTGTGAATCTGGGCATCAGCGGTGCCCTGACCGTCGCGGCAGAGCGCGGCTGGCAGGTGGAGCCGGTTCTATGGGCGGGGGCAATCCCGTCGGCGCATGTGACCGAAGAGGCCTTTGAAAGCATCGCCAAACGCATCGTAGAGGGCATCCGGGCGGCCGGACCGCTGGATGGTGTCTTCCTCGATCTGCACGGCGCCATGGTCACCACTCATCTGGATGATGGCGAGGGTGAGCTTGCCACTCGTGTGCGGGCGGTCGTTGGACCGGATGTGCCGATTGCCGCGGCGCTGGACCTGCATGGCAATATCTCGCGGCGGCTGGTGGAAATGGTCGATGTGCTGACCGGTTTTCGCACCTATCCGCATGTGGACATGGCCGAGACAGGCGCCCGCGCGGCGCGGCTGCTGGATGATATCCTGCGCAGCGGAACCCTCCCGGCCAAGGCCTATCGCAGCCTGCCCTATATGGTGCCGATCTCGTTCCAGAGCACGACGATGGAGCCTGCCGCATCCCTTTATCGTTCGGTTGCGCAAATGGACGATGCGGGCACAGCGGCCTCCCTGTTTATGGGTTTCCCGGCAGCGGATATTCCTGACTGTGGCCCCTGCGCAATCGCCTTTGCCCCGACACAAAAGGCGGCAGAAGCTGCGGTCGATCAGATCGCGGCGGCCTATGGGGAGGCCGAAAGCGCCTTTGACAGCCGGACCTACACGGCAGCCGAAGGCGTAGCCGAGGCGCAGCGGCTTCTGGCCACAGGCGTCAAGGCGCCCATCGTTCTGGCCGATACGCAGGACAACCCCGGTGCTGGCGGCGCTGCCACCACAACAGGCATGCTACGTGCGCTGGTCGAAGCGGAGGCACAGAAAGCGGCCCTTGGCCTGATCGTGGACCCGGAATCTGTTTCGCGCGCCTTTGCTGCGGGGGAGGGAGCCAGCGTGAGGCTGTCCCTTGGCGGGCATCCCGACTTCCCTGAGGACGTGCCGTTTGAAACCGAAGCGGTGGTGGAGCAGCTGGTCACGGACAAGCTGCAGGCGACCGGTCCTTATTATGGGGGCACCTGGCTCGATCTCAGCCCCGCGGCCTGCCTGCGGATCGGCGGCGTGCGGGTGGTGGTTACCAGCCAGATTGCCCAGCTCGCCGACCGTGAGATGTTCCGCTTTGTCGGCATCACGCCTGAGGACCAATCCATTCTCGTTCTCAAGAGCTCAACCCATTTCCGGGCGGATTTCGATCCGATCGCCGGGAAAACCTTGGTCTGTCTGGCGCCGGGGCCGATGGCCTTCAGCCCGGCAGACCTGCCGTTCACGCGGCTGCGGACAGGCCTGCGCCTGTCCCCCAACGGACCCGTCTTCGGGTCCTGAACTCATACGGCGCCCTGCGCCCTGGTTTCGGCGGGTGTTTCGCCGGAGCCCAAAACCAAAAACAACAGAACCGTTCCTCCTCACAACAACAGGGAAAACAAGAATGAAAACACTTCGTCCCCTTTCCGCCCTGCGCGGCAGCATGGCTGCAACGCTGATGGCGGGTGCCACCATGCTGACACCGCTTGCGGCCCAGGCCGAAGAAGAAAAGGTGATCACGGCAGTGATGCACTCGGGCCTCCGTGTTCTGGACCCGGTGATTACTACTGCGCATATCACCCGCAACCACGGCTATATGGTCTATGACGTCCTGACCGCCGTTGATGAAAACTTCCAGCCGCAGCCCCAGATGGCCGAATTTGCGGTCTCTGACGACGGGCTGACCTATACATTCACCCTGCGCGACGGGCTGAAGTTCCACGATGGCGCGCCGGTCACCGGTGAAGACGTGGTTGCCTCGCTGACCCGCTGGGGCAAGCGTGACAGTGGCGGTCAGATGATTTTTGACGTCACTGCAAGCCTTGAGGCGACCGACGACAAGACCGTCGTTTGGACCCTGTCCGAACCTTTCCCGCCGCTGATGAACGTGATCTCCAAACAGTCGGCGGTTCCGCCCTTCATCATGCCCAAGCGGGTGGCAGAGACCTCGGCGGATGAGACCATCACCGAATATGTCGGCTCCGGTCCCTTCGTGTTTGAAACCGATGAATACGAACCCGGCGTTTCGGTCACCTACAGCAAGTTTGATGGTTACGTGCCGCGCAGCGAAGAAGCGAGCTGGATGGCCGGTGGCAAGGTCGTGAACGTCGACAAGGTGGTCTGGACCACCATGCCGGACTCGCTGACCGCCATCAACGCGCTGGCTGCCGGTGAAATCGACTACCTTGAACAGGTTCAGGTCGACCTGCTGCCGATCCTGCAAACCGCACCGGATGTCACTGTCGAAACCCGCGACCCGCTGGGTTACGTGACCATTGGCCGCCCGAACTTCCTGCACGCGCCTTTTGACAATCCGAAGGTCCGTCAGGCCGCATTGGAAGCACTGAGCCAGGAAAACGTGCTGGCGACCATGATGGGCGATCCGTCCTACTACAAGGTCTGCGGTGCGATCTTTGGCTGTGACACGCCGCTGGGCGACGAGGCCGGTGCCGAAGCGATCACTTCCGGCGCGCATCCGGACAAGGCAAAGGCCCTGCTGGAAGAAGCCGGTTATGATGGCACGCCCATCGTTCTGATGGCGCCGACCGATGTGGTCAGCCTGTCGAACCAGCCGGTGGTTGCGGCGCAGGCCCTGCGCGAAGCGGGCTTCAACGTCGACATGCAGCCGATGGACTGGCAGACCGTTGTAAACCGTCGTGCCCAGCAGCTGCCCCCGGCAGAAGGTGGCTGGAACATCTTCTTCACCAACTGGATGGTGCCTGAAATCTCGGACCCGCTGATCAACGTGATGGTCAACGGCCGTGGCGACGATGCCTGGTTCGGCTGGCCTTCGGATGAGAAGATCGAAGCCCTGCGCTCCGACTTTGTCGCGGCGGCCTCCGATGCGGAACGCAAAGAGGTTGCGGTGAAGATCCAGGAACACGTGATGGACAACGTGAACTACATCCACCTTGGCGAATACACCATGCCGCAGGCACGCGAGAACGCGATCCAGAACATGATCCCGTCGCCGGTTCCGGTGTTCTGGAACGTGACCAAGGAAGACTAATCCCTCCCCCGACTTCCGGGGCGCGCGGAACTCTCCCGCGCCCCGGCTTTTCCACACTAATTCAAAAGGTAGCTGTCTATGCTCAGCTATATCCTGAAGCGCGTCCTGGCGACCGTTCCAGTCATGATCATCGTGGCCGTCTTCGTCTTTCTTTTGCTGCGGCTGACACCGGGCGATCCGGCAGCCATTCTTGCAGGCGACGCCGCCACTCCGGCGCAGCTTGAACGGATCCGCGACAATCTTGGCCTCAATGACCCGCTGCATGTGCAGTTCTTCACCTGGACCGGGCAGATGCTGCAGGGCGATCTCGGGACCTCCCTGATTTCCAACACCTCGGTGGCCGACATGATCGGGGACCGTCTGGGGCCGACCATCAATATCGCCCTGATGACCATCATCATCTCGGTCCTGCTGGCGGTGCCGATGGGGGTGATCGCCGCCTGGCGCCACCGGACCTGGGCCGATTTTGCGGTGATGTCCTTCTCTGTCCTCGGCTTTTCGGTGCCGGTCTTCGTGATCGGTTATGTGCTGATCCAGATCTTCGCGATTGAGCTGCGCTGGGTACCTGTACAGGGCTATGCCTCCCCGACCGACGGGCTGGGCGATTTCTTCATCCGCGCCATCCTGCCGTCGCTGACACTGGCAACGATCTATGTGGCGCTGATCGCGCGCATGACCCGCGCCTCCATGCTTGAGGTGCTGGGAGAGGATTACATCCGCACCGCCCGCGCCAAGGGCGTGCGCGAGAATACCGTGCTGTTCCGCCATGCGCTGCGCAATGCGGCGGTTCCGATCCTCACCATCATCGGTACCGGTTTTGCGCTGCTGATTTCCGGCGTGGTGGTCACCGAAAGCGTGTTCAACATCCCCGGGATCGGGCGTCTGACTGTCGATGCCATCCTCGCGCGTGACTACCCGGTGATCCAGGCGATGATCCTGCTGACGGCGGGCATCTACGTGCTGGTGAACCTTCTGGTGGACATCTCCTATTCCTTCTTTGACCCGAGGATCCGTTACTGACATGACCGATCATTCTTCCTCCAGTCAGAGCGCCTTTCAGCCGCTAATCCGCCTGTTGTCGCTGCCTGCGGGCGCTCGCCTTGGGCTGGGGCCGATGCTGGCCGCGCTGATGCTGACGCTCATCGTGCTGGCCGCGCTTTTGGCGCCGCTTTATGTGCCCTATGATCCGCTTTCGATGGATGCATTGGCGCGTCTGAAACCGCCGTCAGAGGCACATATACTGGGCACCGACCAATACGGCCGCGACATCTTCAGCCGGGTGATGACCGGCGGCCGCGTGTCTCTGCTGATCGGCGTGGGCGCTGCCGTGGTCAGCGTCGCCATCGGCCTTGCCATCGGTCTGGTCGCGGGCTTCTTCCGCGCTGCCGACGGGGTCATCATGCGGATCATGGACAGCTTGATGGCGATCCCGGCGATCCTGCTGGCGATTGCGCTGGTTGCCCTCAACGGGCCGAGCCTGCATTCCGTGATCCTCGCCATCACCATCCCCGAGGTGCCCCGCGTGGTGCGGCTGGTGCGCTCGGTCGTGCTGAGCGCGCGCGAGGAACCCTATGTGGAGGCGGCCATCGCGCTGGGCTCTTCGATGCCGAAGATCCTGATCCAGCACCTGATGCCGAACACATTGGCGCCGCTGATCGTGCAGGGCACTTATATCTGCGCCTCCGCGATCCTGATCGAAGCGATCCTCAGCTTCCTGGGCGCTGGCGTTTCCACCGAGATCCCGACCTGGGGCAATATCATGGCCGAGGGGCGGACCTTCTTCCAGATCAAGCCGGGTTTGATCTTCTGGCCCGGGGTGATGCTGTCGCTCTGCATTCTGTCGATCAACCTTCTGGGCGATACCGCGCGTGACCTTCTGGATCCGCGTCTGAAGAAACGGGAGGCATAAGATGCAGTTCAAATCCAAGGACTTCTCGCAGGCGGAACAGGTTCTGACCATTCGCGGCCTGACTGTCGGCCTCAGCGGGACCAGCATGACCGATCCGGTCCTGCGCGGCATCGATATCGATATCCGCGCCGGTGAAACCCTGTGCCTGGTGGGCGAAAGCGGCTCGGGCAAATCGGTGACCTCACTGGCGACCATGGGGTTGTTGCCCAAGGGCGCGCTTGAGATCACCGGCGGGCGCATCGACCTCAAGGAGGTGGAGATCACCGCCGCCAGCGCGTCGCAGATGCGCGAGCTGCGCGCCAAACGCGTGGCGATGATCTTTCAGGAGCCGATGACGGCGCTGAACCCGGTGCTGCGGGTCGGTGAACAGATTGAAGAGGTGCTGAGTATGCACACCGATCTGTCGGCAGCTGAGGCCAAGGCACGCACGCTTGACATCATGGAGCAGGTGCACTTGCCGGATGTGCAGCGCATCTATTCCGCCTTTCCGCATCAGCTTTCGGGCGGGCAGCGCCAGCGGATCATGATCGCCATGGCACTGGTGCTGGACCCGGATCTCTTGATCGCGGATGAGCCGACAACGGCTCTGGATGTCACCACCCAGCAGCAGATCCTGAAGCTGATCGCCGAGATGCAGGAGCGCCACGGCACCGCTGTTCTGTTCATCACCCACGACATGGGCGTTGTGGCCGAGATCGCTGATACCGTCTGCGTCATGCAGCAGGGCCAGATCGTGGAACGCGCGCCGATTGCCGAGCTGCTGACCGCGCCGCAGGAGGACTATACCCGCAAACTGTTGCAGGCGGTTCCGAACCTGGCGCCCCGCGCCCCGCGTGCGCCCACGGGCGCCGAGCCGGTGCTGAAAGTCGGCGGGCTGGAAAAGGTCTATGGCGGCGGCGGTGTTTTCCGCAAGAATGACGAAGTGCATGCCGCGCAGGATGTGAATTTCGACATTGCGCCGGGACAAACCCTTGGCATCGTTGGTGAAAGTGGCTCTGGAAAATCCACCGTTGCGCGCTGCATCATGCGGCTGATTGATCCCACGGACGGCTCTGTCGCGGTTGCGGGCACCGAAGTCGCGCGCCTAAGCCGCCGCCAGTTGCAGCCCCATCGCAAGCACTTCCAGATCGTGTTTCAGGATCCCTATCGCTCGCTGAACCCGCGCTGGACCGTGGCGCGCTCGCTGTGCGAGGGGCCGATCAACTTTGGCACCTCGAAAGACGAAGCCATGGACCATGCCGGTGATCTGATGGAGTTGGTGGACCTGCCGCGCAACGCGCTTGACCGCTATCCTCATCAGTTCTCTGGTGGGCAGCGTCAGCGGATTGCCATCGCCCGCGCCGTGGCCATGCGACCGAACCTTCTTGTGGCGGATGAGGCCGTTTCCGCATTGGACGTCAGCGTACAGGCGCAGGTGCTGGAGCTTTTGGACGACGTGCAGGCGCGTTTTGGTATAGGCATGTTGTTTATCACCCACGATTTGCGCGTAGCTGCCCAGATCTGCGACGATGTCATCGTCATGCAGCGCGGTCGCGTGGTGGAACAGGGCCGCGCCGCCGATGTGCTGGCGAACCCGGCCCATGAATATACCCAGAGCCTGATCGAGGCCGCTCCCGGCCGCCATTGGGACTTTGCCAACTTTCGCGCCCTTCCCGGCGCGTCACAGATAGCAGGAGACTATGCATGAGCGTTCTTCCCAAAATTGAGGATTTCGCCGCCGAGCTGACCGCGATCCGTCAGGATCTGCACGCCCATCCCGAGCTGGGATTTGAAGAAACCCGCACCTCTGGTATCGTGGCAGAGCAGCTGCGCGCCTATGGCGTTGACGAGGTGCACGAAGGTCTGGGCGGCACCGGCGTTGTCGCGATCATCAAGGGGCAGGGAGGCGGCAACCGTCGCATCGGCCTGCGCGCCGATATGGATGCGCTGCCCATCGTCGAGGCATCCGGCGTTTCCTTTGCCTCGACCAACCCGGGCAAGATGCATGCCTGTGGCCACGATGGCCATACCACCATGCTGCTGGGGGCTGCGCGCTACCTGGCTGAAACCCGCGATTTCGACGGTACCGCCGTTCTGATCTTCCAGCCCGCCGAAGAAGGTCTTGGCGGCGCCCGCCGGATGATCGAGGAAGGCCTGTTCGAACAATTCCCGGTCGATGAGATCTACGGCATGCACAACAGTCCCAATGGCGAGCCGGGGCGTGTGGAGATCACCCCCGGCCCGGCGATGGCCGGGGCCAGTTTCTTTGACATCACCGTCTCCGGCACCGGCAGCCATGCCGCCATGCCACACCAGTCGAAGGACCCGATCGTGATTGCCACCGCGCTGGTGCAGCAGCTGCAAAGCGTCGTCAGCCGCAACACGCCGCCCACCAAACCGCTGGTTCTGTCGGTGACCAAGTTCAATTCCGGCTCTGCCTATAACGTGGTTCCGGACAGCGCCAGCATCGCCGGCACCATCCGCTATTTCCACGCCGATGTGATCGAAATGGCCGAGGCCCGCATGAAGGAACTCTGCGCCGGTATGGCCGCGGCCTATGGAGTCGAGATCGAGGTGTCCCTGCGCAATGTCTTTGACGTGCTGCAGAACGACCCGGAGCTGTCACAGGCCTATATCGAAGCAGCGGCAGACATCGTCGGCCCCGATATGGCGGTGATCACCGAAGATCAGGCGACCGGATCGGAAGACTTCGCCGATATGCTGCAGGTGGTGCCGGGCGCCTACTGCCGCGTTGGTCACGCGGGCACCGTGCCGCTGCACAACCCCGCCTTTGTGCTGGATGATGCGATCCTGCCTGTCGGCGCTTCGGTCTATGCGCGGATCATCGAAACCCGTCTGAAAAGGAACTGAGCATGACGAAAGATCCCGTGGATCTGCCCTTTGACGCGGATGAGATGCTCGAAGGGCTGCGGCTGTGGGTGGAAACAGAAAGCCCCACCTTTGACGCCGCGGCTGTGAACCGCATGATGGATGTGGCGCAGCACGATCTGGCGGCGCTGGGCGCACGGGTCGAGCGTATTCCGGGCCGTATGGGGCTGGGCGATAGTGTGCGCGCGACCATGCCGCATCCCCGCGCGGGCGAAGGTGGCATTCTGGTGCTGGGTCACCTTGATACCGTGCACCCGGTCGGTACGCTGGAAAAGCTGCCGTTCCGGCGCGAGGGCAACCTTTGCTATGGTCCCGGGATCATGGACATGAAGGGCGGCAACTACGTCTACCTTGAGGCTATGCGCCGGATCCTGGCAGCCGGGATCGAAACACCGCTGCCAGTGACTTTTCTGTTCACCCCGGACGAGGAAATCGGCACCCCAATGGCCCGCCGCCTGATCGAGATGGAAGCCGCGCGCCACCAGTATATCCTGGTGCCGGAACCCGCCCGGCCCGATGGTGGCGCGGTGATCGGCCGCTACGCGATTGCGCGTTTCAACCTGCAGACCAGAGGGCGGCCAAGCCACGCAGGCTGGGCTTTGTCCGAGGGACGATCGGCCATTGCCGAGATGGCCCGCAACGTGGCGGTGATCGAAGGCATGACCAACGAGGACTGCACCTTCTCTGTCGGGGTGATCAACGCCGGGAAATGGGTCAACTGCGTGTCCTCTGTCTGCGATGCCGAGGTATTGACCATGGCCAAAACGCAGGAACTGCTGGATGAGGGCGTCGCAGAGATGATGGCGCTGAACTCGACCGAGGGCGATGTCATCATGGAGGTGCGTCGCGGCGTCACCCGCCCGGTCTGGGAGCCGGATCAGCCCGGCACCATGGCGATGCTGCAAGTGGCGCGCGCCATCGCGGGTGACATCGGGTTCGAGCTGCCCGCAGGCTCTGCCGGGGGCGGATCGGACGGCAATTTCACCGGCTTCATGGGGCTTCCGACCCTCGACTCCATTGGGGTACGCGGCAAAGGTTTGCATACCCTGAACGAGCATATCGAGATCGACAGCCTCGTCGAACGTGCCCGACTGGCCGCAGGGCTGTACTGCCGTCTGGGCGCCTGATCCGGTCGCGCTGGCTGCCGAATATTCCGGTTGCAAGATGTGATCCCCCGGCCTTGGAAAGAGTCGGGGGATTTTTAGTAAGACCCTGCAATACATGTATAAAAAATACTTGATTTTGCACATAAATTACTTGAGGCTTGAAATTTCAAGCATAAAGTAAACGCCAGATGGTCCGCCATCGCCAGGCCGCCTAAACAACAACCGGACGTTCAAAAAAGTCCACCGGCGCGCCTGATTTCAGTCAGGGAGACACACATGACTTTCCGTTCATCTGCCGCCACCATTGCGCTTGTCGCGGCCACCGCTCTGGGAACATCTGCCGCGCAGGCAGAGGAGGTGTCGCTGCGGGCTGTCACCGCATTTGCTACCGGCACCACCTTCTCGCGCGATTTCGAAGCTTTCGTCGAATGGGTGAACGAGAACGGCAAGGGCGTGGTCCAGATCGAGCTTCTGGGTGGTCCCGAAGCCGTGCCGCCGTTCGAACTGGGCAACGCGGTGCAGGCTGGCATCGTCGATATTGCCAACAACACCACCGCCTACTACCCGAACCTCGTGCCCACCGGCGATGCCCTGCATCTGGCCCAGAACACCATTCAGGAGCAGCGTGAAAACGGCTGTTATGAACTGGTCGACAGCATCCACCAGGACCAGATGAACGTGAAATATCTCGCCCGCGTCGGCGATCACATGAACTATCACCTCTATCTGACCAAACCGCTGGAAGGCCCCGACCTGACCGGGCTGACGCTGCGCACCACGCCGGTTTACCGCGCCATGTTCGAGAAACTGGGCGCCACGCTGGTCCGCACCGCCCCGGGCGAGGTCTATTCCGCACTGGAGCGCGGTGCGATCGACGGATACGGCTGGCCCAGCCAGGGGGTTCTGGATCTCGGCTGGCACGAACAGACGGCTTATCGCGTCGATCCGGGGTTCTATCAGGTCGATGTCAACTTCCTCGTCAATCTCGACGCTTGGAACGGTCTGGATGACGAACAGCGCGCGCTGCTGGAAAAGGGCGCGGCCTGGATCGAAGAGCAGAACGCCATGAACGTCGAACGCAACGCGGCCGAGGCAAAGGCACAGGCAGATGCCGGTATCAAGACGCTGACCTTTGAAGGCGAGGCCGCCGCGACCTGGAACACCACCGCTCAGGAAGAGGGCTGGGGCGAGGTCATGAAGATCGACGCTGATCTTGGCGCAAAGCTGCAGGCCTGCCTGCTGAAGTAACACGAGAGGGGCGGCTCTGGTCGGGGCTGCCCCTCTTCAGAGCCGCCCCAAACCGGAGCCGCAATGACACTGTTAGACAAACCCTTTTCGGCGTTGCTGCGCGCCTTGGCCGTGCTGAGCGCGGGCCTGATCGCGGCAATCACGCTGGTGATCCCGCTCAACGTTGTTCTGCGCAATCTTGGCCTGCCGGTGATCTACGGCGCGCTTGATGCGATTGAATACGCCTTGATGGTGGCAACCTTTCTGGCGGCGCCCTGGGTGCTGCACATCAATGCCCATGTGCAGGTCGATCTGATCACTCGCGCCCTGCCGCCTGCCGCGCGGCGCGGCGCATTGGTGATGACCTGCCTGATCGGCGCGGCGACCTGCGCGGTGATGGGCTGGTACGCGTTCGAGGCGCTTATGCAATCGCAGGGCCGCGGCTCCATGGTGCGCACGGCCTTCACCTTCCCCGAATGGTGGACCTTCATCCCGCTGCCCGCGTCGATGCTGCTCTGTACCCTTGAATTCCTGCGCAAGATTGCGCGCCCGGTGCAGGATGATGCGCCGCTGACTGGCCTCTGAAAGACCTGCTGATGGATTGGATTGTTACGCTTTCTTGGATGCTGGGCGGTCTGGCCGCACTGCTCCTTCTGGGGTTGCCGGTGGCCTTTGCCTTTATCACCGTGACCATGATCGGAGCCTTTGAAATCCTCGGCGGAGATCGGGGCCTTTTGCAGCTGGCGCGCAATGCCACGCAATCGGTTGCGAATTTTCAGATGGCGCCGATTCCCCTGTTCATCCTGATGGGGGAGCTCCTATTCCAGACCGGCATCGCCCATCGCGCCATCGACGCGATCGAGCGGGTGGTGACCCGGGTGCCCGGGCGCCTGTCGGTGGTGACGGTGTTTGGTGGTACGATCTTTGCGGCGCTGTCCGGATCGACGATCGCCAATACGGCCATGCTCGGCTCGACCATGATGCCCGGCATGCTGAAACGCGGTTATCACCCGACCATGGCCATGGGGCCGATCATGGCATCGGGCGCCATCGCCATGCTGATCCCACCCTCGGCCCTTGCGGTTCTGGTGGGCAGCCTTGCGGGTATCTCCATTTCTGGTCTCCTCGTCGCAGGCGTTATCCCGGCCTTGCTGCTGGCGGGCTCTTTCGTGGCTTATATCATCCTTCGCAGCCTGATGGACCCGCGGGTCGCGCCGCCGGATGACCTGCCGACGATGTCCCTATCCGAACGGTGGCGGCCGTTCCTGATCTACGTGGCACCGCTCAGCGCCTTGTTCGCGGTGGTGATCGGCAGCTTGCTTCTTGGGATTGCGACCCCGACCGAATCCGCTGCCTTGGGGTGCCTTGCAGCGCTGGGCGCAGGGGCCGCCTACCGGGCGTTGACGTTCGAGAAGATCGGCAAGGCCCTGATCGAGACGGTAAAGCTGTCGGTGATGATCCTGTTCATCATGGCCGCCAGTCAGACCTTTTCGCAGATCCTGTCCTTCAGCGGCGCCACCAACGGATTGATCAAGGCGATCAACGCGGTGGATCCGACCCCGGTTGGCGTGCTGATCGGCATGATCGTGATCCTGTTGCTGCTTGGCTGTTTTATCGATCAGGTCTCGATGCTGATGGTGACGGTGCCGGTCTTCGTGCCACTGGCGGCGCAACTGGGGATCAATGATCTGGTGCTTGGGGTTGTCTACCTGCTGACGATGGAGATCGGCCTGCTGACGCCGCCATTCGGCCTGTTGCTGTTCGTGATGCGCGGGGTCGCCCCTGACGGGATCGGCATGAAGCAGATCTATGCAGCCGTGACGCCGTTTCTGGTGATCAAGCTCGCGATCCTTGCGCTGCTTGTTTGGCAGCCTGCAGTGGGTACATGGCTGCCGGGGCTGATGATGGATTAAGGCCCTGATTTGGCGCATTTTTTGAAAAGTGAAGGGGGCCAGCGTTCTGCTGGCTCTCATGCTATTAAGGGGCCGGTTTGGCATCAAAGACAGAACCAGATGGTCCCATCAATATCGCTAGACCTTGCTGGGGCTTGCGGCCCGGGCTGCGAGGTTGGTCAAACAGTCTGACAGGTCCTGAAACCGGATCGGCTTGGTCAGAACATCATCGAAACCGGCGGCCTTGAGCTCTTCGATCTGATGCGGCATCGCGTTGGCCGTGAAGGCGACGGAAGGCGGCATCTCTCCGCCCGTGTCCGCGACGTGTCGGTGGATCTTGGCAAGCGCCTCAAGACCGCTGAGCCGCGGCATTGATATATCGAACAGCAGACAATCGACCTCCTGCGCCTGCCAGGTATCGAGTGCCTCTTGCCCGTCCGAACACATGATCGGGTCATGGTCCAATTTGGACAGCATCTTTTTCAGGATCAGACGGTTGGTGGCGTTGTCCTCGGCAACGAGGATGCGCATCGGAGCGGCAGGGTGGGAGGTGGTCGCGATGACAGCCGTTGGCGTCTCTTTTGCCTCAGTGGGGGCAGTACCGCGTTGCAGCGGCAGGATGACACGCGCTTCGGTCCCGCGTCCCTGCTGCGACTCTATCTGAAAATCGCCGCCCATCATCTCGGTCAGCTCGGTGACGATTGCCAGCCCCAGACCGGTGCCGCCAAATGTTCGGGTGATCGAGTTGTCGGCCTGTTCGAACTTGTTGCGCACCCGGCGCAGTTGTTCTGGCGTCATGCCAATCCCGGTGTCGCAAACGCAAAGGTGCAGATTGCCTTCCGTGGACACCTTGCCTGTCAGGGTGACGTGGCCCTGATCCGTGAATTTCAGTGCGTTGCCGCAAAGATTATGGATCACCTGCCCGATCCGGCGCGCATCGCCGACCCAGGTGCCTTCCAGCTCAGGAGCCAGCTCCAGCCGCAGGTTCAACCCCTTTTGCTGGGCGACAGACTGATGAATGCGCGCCACATCTCGCAACACCTGCGCCGGGCTGAACGGGGCCGTGTCAAAGGTTTCCTTGCCCGCCTCGATACGGGCCAGATCCAGAATATCGTTCAGAATGCTCAGCAGCCCCTCGGCAGAGCCCTGAACTGCCTCGACCATTTCGCGCTGGGCCGGATCGAGTTCGGTCTGCGTCAGGACCTGCACCAGCCCGAGGATGCCATTCATCGGCGTGCGAATTTCATGGCTCATATTGGCTAAAAACGCCGACTTGGCCGCATTCGCCGCCTCTGCCTGCGCCCGTGCCTGATGGAGTTCAGTGACATCCACCCGTAGTCCGACACAGCCGCCATCGGGGGTGCGCTGTTCGAAGACCCGGAAAACGCGCCCGTCCTCCAGAGTTACCAGACTGGAGCCTGACGGGTTGCGGAAGGCCGCAAGGCGTTTCGCTAGGAACTCTTCCTCGCGTCCGCCTTCCGTACCGGCGTAATAGCCCTCATAGGCCGCCTTGCGCAGTATCACTTCGAACAATTGACCCGGTTTGACCAGGGGGGCTGTTTCAGCCGAGAACATGTTGACATAGCGGCTGTTTGCCAGCACCAGCCGTTCATCAGCATCGAAATAAACAAAACCATCGGTCAGCGCCTCGATGGCGGCCTGCAATCTGGCATGTGCGTCTCGGGCTGCGGTTTCGGCGGCAGAGCGTTCGGTCGTATCCTGCACGTAGCAGACGATCATCGGGCTGGTGTTAAACACCCGTTGCAGTGTGATCTCTGCCGGATAGGTCGACCCGTCCGCCCGCAGCATATCTGTGCTGATCCTGCGGTAGGTGTTTTGGCCTTGCATCAGGTTTCGCACCGTCATGCCAAAACGTTCCGGATCCAGTCTCGGATCAAGGTCCAGCGGCGTCAACTCGGTCAGCCGGTTCATCGAATAGCCGATGTTATCCCTTGCAGCCTTGTTGGCCAGGACGAATTTCCACGTGCCGGGATCGAGCACGTAGATCTCCTCGAGGCTCTCCTCCATGATGTCCGACCAAAACGCGATCCGGGCGCTCTGGGAGGCGGCCTCTGCAAGCCTCTGTTTGTCGCGATGTGCAAGCAGCAGCGCACTCACTGCAGCGCTGATCTTTTCCAGACCGGCCAGAACCTCCGGCGAAAAGCTGCTAGGTTCCCGCCCCATAACGCAGACGGTGCCGATCGGCCGCCCCGGTTCAGGCTCAAGAAGGGCCCCGGCATAGGACCGGATATACGGCGGGCCCAATACAAGCGGATTATCGGTGAAGCGTTCATCCCTGTGGGTGTCGGGCACAAGCAGAGTGGTCTTGTCGCAAATCGCATGCCCGCAGAAGGAAACCTGACGCGCGGTGCTCCGCATCTCTCCCATGCCGGTGCTCGCAAGAAAAACCTGCTCGCGTTCCCCTACGATCGAGACAAGAGCAATGTCAGTGCCAGCCAGTTGCGCGGCCAGATCGCACAGGCCCTGGATTTCCGGAGTGGGATTCCGGAAGTCGATGCGCAGGTCTGCAATAAACTGCAACCGTAGATCATCGTCGAGAAACTGAGGTTCAATCATTGCTATCCATATCCGACCCGGAAGGCCATCAACCCCTTGTGGGTATATTCGATAGTTCCTTTAGGAAGTTTCAATAGACGATCTTACGTCAGTCCCCAGCCGTGGCAAAATTTGCGCTCAGGGGACGGCCAAACAGCAGGTATGGTCAATTTTTCTTCGCTGAAGCGATGCGGAAGAACGAGGGCGCCGAAGGCTCTGGTTGCGAGAGAGCGAGGCGTTCAGGCGGCTGAGGCCAGCCTCACCCGATTACGTGGGTCAGCGAGAACAGCTCGGTCGGTTGCAAGGCCAGATCAAGCCCCAGTTTCAGGCAGACGGTCAGCACCAGTAACGCCAGCAGGATGCGCAGCTGTTCGGCCTTCAGGAGCAACCCGATACGGGTGCCGATCTGGGCGCCGATCACTCCGCCGACGATCAGCAGCACCGCCAGAACGGTATCGACCGTGTGGTTGGTATAGGCGTGCATCATCACCGTGTAGGCAGAGACGAATATGATCTGGAACAGGGAGGTGCCGACCACGACCTTCGTCGGCATGCCCAGGATATAGATCATCGCCGGAACCACGACAAAACCGCCGCCCACCCCCATGATTGCCGACAGCACCCCGACGACAAAGCCGACGATCAGCGGCGGAAAGACCGAGATATAAAGTCCGGAGGTGCGGAACCGCACCCGCAGCGGCATGGCATGCACCCAGTCACGCCTGGTACCTTTGCGCTTTGGTGTTCCCGATTGTGCCCGTGCCTTGCGGATGGCGTTCAGGCTTTCGATGAACATCAGGGACCCAACAAGCCCCAGGAAGAACACGTAGAACAGGTTGACCAGCAGATCGACCTGCCCCAGCTGCCGCAGGGCATCGAAGATGTAGATACCAAGGGTTGACCCCGCCAGACCCCCGGCCATCAAGGCAAGCCCCATGTGAAAATCCACCGTTCGGCGGCGGATATGGGCAAGAAGGGCGGAAAAGGAGGAGGCAACGATCTGATTTGCGGATGTCGCAACCGCCACGGCTGGCGGAATCCCGATAAAGAACAGAAGCGGTGTGATCAGAAAGCCGCCGCCCACCCCGAATATCCCTGAGAGAATGCCGACAACCAGCCCAATGGACAACAGCAGGGGACCGTTGACCGACACTTCGGCGATGGGCAGGTAAAGTTGCATGGCAGGGTTTTAAACTCAGGCAGGGGACCCTCTTACGCCTAAGGCCAAGCTATCTGCGGCGCAAGACAAGGGCTTGCAAATGTGAAAAACCGTGGCGCTCCGGTCCCGGCTTGTCGATGGAACGGGGGGGAGAGCTTGAAGAATGGCGGCCCACGTCGCGCGGGCCGCCACAAGTCACAGGATCCGAGTTACAGGACCTTTTTGCGAAGGAAGGAGGAGACCACCTCTCCCACCACCACCAGCGCGAGGATGGTCAGCAGGACCATGGCGACCTCGGGCCAGTTGAAGGTGTCGATCGCGCCTTGCAGGATCATCCCGATGCCGCCCGCGCCAACAAGGCCCAGCACGGTGGATTCGCGCAGGTTGATGTCCCAGCGTAGGATCGCTACGGCGAAAAAGGCGGGCATCACCTGCGGCACGATGGCGTAAAGCACGATCTTGAACCGCGAGGCTCCGCAGGCCTCCAGCGCCTCCACCGGTTTGCGGTCGATCTCCTCGATCGCTTCGCCCAGCAGTTTGCCGAGGAACCCGATGGAGCGGAACATGATCGCCACGATCCCCGCCACGATGCCGGGGCCGAAGATGGCCACGAACAGGAGCGCCCAGATGATGGTGTTCACCGACCGCGAGGAGACGAGGATGAACCGCCCGACCCACAGGGCGAACTTGTTCGGCGTGGTGTTCTGCGCGGCGATATAGGCAACGGGCAGCGAGACCACGACGGCGATCATCGTCGCCAGGGTGGCGATATTCACTGTCTGCCAGATTGCTTCAAGGATTGAGGGCAGGTTGCTCGGGTCCGGCGGCATCATCCGCCCGAACAGATCCGCCATCTGCGACGGCGCGTCCCAGACCCAGGCCCAGATCACGTCGATGCTGCTGAGTGCCCAGCCAACGATCAGCAGGGTCAGGGCCAGCCCGCCATAACGCATCAGGCGCTGGCGCAGGGTAAAGCGGGACCAATGGTCGAGCGTTTGGTTCAAAGACTGATTGGTCATTATGCGATCCGCTTCCTGATAAATCCGCTCACCGCCTCGGAGATCAGGATCACCCCGACGATGACCATGGTGATGGCGAGGGCAAAGTCGTAGTCATAGCGCCCGAATGCATTGGCCAGCGTGGCGCCGATGCCACCCGCGCCGACGATACCGACCACGGCAGAGGCACGCAGGTTGCTGTCCAGCTGGTAGATGCCAAGACCCACCAGTCGCGGCATGATCTGCGGCATCACCGCATAGGCCAGCGTTGCGATGAACCCGGCCCCGGCAGAGCGCATGGCCTCGACCTGGCCAAAGTCGATTTCCTCGATCCGTTCGGCCAGCAGTTTCGCCACAAAACCGATGGAATAGACCACCAGCGTCAGAGCCCCGGCAAAGGGACCAAAGCCCACTGCCTTTACGAAGATGATTGCAACGATCACCGGGTGAAAGCTGCGCGCGACGATGATGATGCCGCGGCCCAGCAGATAGACGGGTTTCACCGCGATATTGCCCGCCGCCATGAAGGCCAGCGGCACCGAAACCGCGATGCCGCCGACGGTGGCCAGAATGGCGATCTTCAGGCTTTCCATGAAACCATCGAACAGCAGACCGGCGCGGTCAAAGCTGGGCGGAAATGCCCCGCTGAAGATGCGCTGGGCGCGGCTCATCCCGTCCGCCACACGGTCCCAATCGATGGGCAGGGTGGCCAGGGTCACGACGAAATAGATCGCCACAGCCGCATACAGCCCGTAGCGCATCACCGGGTTGGCGATGAAGGGTGGCTTTTTCCAGGTGTCCTTGACCGTGCTCATGCCGCCGCCCCGACCTCGGCGCGGTCCTCTGCCGGAACGCCTGCATAGATTTCGTCCATCTCGTCCTTGCCCAGCTGATCGGGCAGGTCGTCAAAGATAATCCGGCCATAGCGCATGCCGACGATGCGGTCGCTGTATTCCTTGGCCTCGGTCACATTGTGGATGTTGATGATCACCGGCAAGTTCAGCTCATTCGCAAGATCCCGCAGCAGCGACATGATCTGTTCCGATGTCTTGGGGTCCAGCGAGGCGGTGGGTTCGTCCGCTAGGAGGATTTCAGGGCGCTGCATCAGGGCGCGTACCACGCCGACACGCTGCCTTTCACCGCCGGACAGCTCATCCGCGCGTTTGTCCGCGTAATGGGCGATGCCCACCCGCTCCATCAGCTCATAGGCGTGGCGGATGTCTTCGCGCGGATAGCGCCGGGTCAGCGCCGCCCAGGTCGAGATATAGCCAAGGCGCCCGGACTGGACGTTTTCCATTACCGTCAGGCGATCGATCAGGTTGAAACCCTGAAACACCATGCCGATACGGCGCCGCGCCGCGCGCAGATCGCGGCGGCCAAGGGTGGTGAACTCGGTGCCGTTCAGATTGATCGACCCCGAAGTCGGCTCGACCAGACGGTTGATACAGCGCAGCAGAGTGCTTTTGCCCGCGCCGGAGGATCCGATGACCGAGGTCAGCTGATCGCCCTCTACGGTCAGGTCCAGCTCCTTCAGCACCGGATCGCCCGATCCGTAGCGTTTGGTGAGTTTGGTGATTTCTAGCATGACGGCCTCTCGGACATAGCGCGGCCATGCCCCTGCCGCGTTGCCCGTAGGGGGCAAGCCGCGGGGGGCCGCAGGAGTGTCCGGCCGACGCCTGTGGTCGGCCGGATCTTCGGGTCTGGTGGGTTTAGTTCCCGGCGAGGCCCTGCGGCGTGTATTCCACACCGTTGGAGGCCTGGATCTGACGGATCACCGCCCATTGATCCTTGTAGGTGATCGGGATGAATTTGCTGACGCCTTCGAATTCGTCACCCAGTTTGGTGCCTTCGAAATCGAAGGTGAAGAAGGCTTCCTTGATCTTCGCGGTCAGTTCGGGGTCGAGGTTGTGCGCCACGTTGAACGAGGTCGTCGGGAAGGGATCGCTTTCCCAGATCTTGCGCACGTCGTCGGTGTCATAGAGACCACGCTCGGCCATGCGGTCCACCACTTCGGAGGCCACCGGTGCGGCGTCATAATCGCCTGCGACCACGCCCAGCATCGATTGATCGTGCGAGCCGGAATAGACCACTTCATAGTCCTTGTCGGGCTCGACGCCCAGACCCGGGAACAGCGCGCGCGGTGCCTGGTTGCCGGAGTTCGAGGTCGGCGAGGTATGCGCCACGCGGCGGCCTGCCAGATCCTTCACTTCCTTGATGTCGCTGTCGGCCTGGGTAAAGACCTGCAGCTTGTAACCGAACTGACCATCCGCAGCGCCCATGATGGCGAAAGGCACGGCGCCGGCCAGGTTCACCGCAAAGGGTGTCGGTCCGGTCGAGAAGCCCGCAACGTGCAGACGGCCCGAACGCATCGCTTCGACCTCGGCCGAGTTCGACTGCACTGCAAAGAACTGCACGTCCTTGCCGGTGGTCTCTTCCAGATGTGCGATAAAGGGTTCCCAGATGTCAGCATAAACTGCGGGGTCTTCGACCGGCGTATAGGCAAAGACCAGGGTGTCGGGGTTGCTCAGTTTGGCCGGATCGGTGGGGGTATCAGCCACCAGATCGCCGTTGGCATCGCAGTACAGCGTGTCGAGCGCGCCGCGCTCGGCGCAGTCTTCGGCTGCGGTTGCGGTGATTGCGCTCAGCGTCAGAGCGCCCAGTGCCGTGGCGGCGCCGGTCCAGAATTTTACCATGTTGTCCTCCCTTGGAACGCCGGTGCCGGGAGCCACTCCCGCCATCGCGGCGCTGGTGGGGCGAAGATAAAGACGCGCATCCGGCGCATGCTAGGCGCGTATTGTTAATCAAACAGCGAGAAGCCAGCTTTCATGTTAACAATGTTTCAAACTGCATCACAGCTCTGCTGATCGGCTGGCGTATCCTGGCGGGGCTTGGCAGTATGCCGCCCGCGAAGACCGCAGGAGGTGCGGTGAGGGAGGATGTGATGCAGGACGGCAGGACAGAGCCGCTCATCGCCATTGTTGACGATGATCCGGATGTGCGCGAAACGCTGTCGGCGCTGATGCGCGAAAGCGGGTTCGATGCGGTCTGCTGCGCCGATATTCCCGCCTTTCACGCGCTGGGCGACCCGCCGCCAGTGGATCTGGCCCTGATAGATCTGCGGCTGCGCGGCGAATCCGGGCTGACGCTGGCGATCCATATCCGCGAGCGTTACGAGATCCCCATCGTGATGCTGACTGGTGTCGGGGATGAGATCGACAAGATCATCGGGCTGGAGACCGGCGCGGATGATTACATGATCAAACCCTTCAACCCGCGCGAGTTGGTGGCCCGTATCCGCGCCGTGTTGCGCCGTTATGGACATGGTCCTGCCAAACCCAGCGCCGCGCCGGGACAGCAAATCGCCTTTGGCACCCTGCGGCTGGATGTGCAATCCCGTCGTCTGCTGGACGCGGAAGGCGAGGAGATCCCGCTGACCAATGCCGAGTACCGGCTGCTTGATTATTTCGCCCGCAACCCCGACCGGGTGATCCCGCGTCCGGAACTGCTGGAGGAGCTCGGCTCGGACATGCAGCGCTACGTGGACAGGACCATCGACGTGCTGATCCTGCGTCTGCGGCGCAAGATCGAGGCGGTGCCGTCAAAACCGGTGCATCTGCAGACCCGCCGCGCGCAGGGCTATATCTTTCACCTGTCGCCGGGCTGACGTCGCATGCTCGCGCTTTCCCGTCTCAGCGTCCGGTTTCGCCTCTCCGCTGCCATTGCCGTTCTGTTCGGGCTGATCCTGCTGGTCAGCCTGATCGGCATGCGGGTGCTGAACCGGACCGAGATGTGGATGAATGTTCTGCATCAGGACACGCTGACCGAAGTGTCTGATGCGCTGGACCTGTCCCGCCGGGCGGCGGATCTGGCAACCTCTGCGCCGTTTCTTTATGCGCTGTTTCCTCCCTTCCAGCTGGAGCAGGAGGCGCAGAGCGTTCTGTCGAACCTGCGCAGTATCGAAGACCATGCCGCCCGCGATCCGGCGTTGGATCTGCCGCTGGCCCGGCTGAGGCTGGCGATTGATGATCTGACCACCGCGCTGGTGCCGCAGACCGCACGCAAGGCGGAACTCACCGCGATCGACCGGGACATGCTGCGTCTTAATGGGCGGGTGCGGCGGCTGTCCGGCGATACCACGCTGCCGCTGGCAGAGCGCGAGGTCTGGGCCGGTCTGCAACAACTGACGGCCAGCGCCATCGGCGCCGGGCGGGCGGATGCCCTGATCGAACTTGGTGAATTCACCCGCCGCTACAAGCGCGTTCGTGATCAGATCGTGCCGGGCCTGACGGCTGTCCACCGGGAAACCTTTGACGAGATCGAAACAGCCCTCAGCCGCAGTGACAGCCTGTTCGTGCTGAAGCACCGCGAGCTTGCCGCGCAGCTTGATGCGGAAAACGCCCTGTTCCGTATCCGGCAGGAGGCGGGCCGCATTTCGACCTATGCCGAAGAAAAGGTCGCACAGGCCGAGGCCCGCCTGTCGCAGGCGCGCGCAGAGACCTCCGACAACCTTGGCGTTGCCAAGAATTCCTTTCTGGCGCTGACCCTGATGAGCCTTCTGGTGGCAATCACCTCGTCGCTTTACGTGTCGCGCTATGTGGCCCGCAACCTGCGCCGTGTGGCTGATGCAATGCGCAAACTGGCCGCCGGGGATCACCGCAGCGATTTGCCCCGGGCCCGGGTGTCCGAGGATGAGATCGGTCAGCTCTTTGCCGCCTTTCAGGTATTTCGCGAAAACGCGCGCAAGCTGGACCGGCGCACTGGTCAGATCCGCCGTCAGAACGCGCTGTTCTCGCGTGTGTTCCGCAATATCAAAGACGGTGTCGCCATCAGTGCTGCCGATGGCCGGATCGAGGCCGAGAACGACAAGCTGCGCAGCCTGTTACGCCTGCCGCCGGAGGAGGCGGAAGAACCAGCGAATATGCAGGCGCTGATCGACCGCTCTGCCTTTACCCGGCAAGTGAGCGCAGGGGAGCGCGGTGGATTTGAGGAATACACCGATGCCTCTGGCCATGTTCTGGAGCTGCGCCATTCGCCGCTGCCCGATGGGGGGGCGGTCTGGTTGCTGTCGGAAACCACCGAACGCAAACGCATTGATGAACGGCTGGAGGAAATCCGCCGTGTGGAAACCCTGGGCAAGGTCGCCGGTGAGGTCGCCCATGATTTCGGCAATATCCTGTCTAGTATTTCTGGCAACCTGCACCTTCTGAAACGGGCGGATGACGAACAGGCCCGGTACCTGCGGACCCGCATCGGCTCGGCGGTGGATCTTGGCGTGTCCCTGACCGAACGTTTGCTGGCCTTTGCCCGCAAGCAGCATCTGGAACCGCAGGTGACCGATCTGTCGATGCTGGTCGAAGGTATGGCCGACCTTCTGGAAATTGCTCTGCCGGAAAACATTTCGCTGGACTTTGATCTGCCGGCAGAGCCTGTCAATGCGCTGGTCGATCCGGGCCAGATGGAAAGCGCCATTCTGAACCTCTGCGTCAACGCAGGTCAGGCGATTGAGGGAGCTGGCCGCATTTGCGTCTCGGTGGGGACGGGGCAGGATGGCGGCGCCCAGCTCAGCATCCGTGACGATGGCTGTGGTATGACACCCGAGGTGCTACATCGCGCAACCGAGCCGTTTTTCACCAATCGCAGCGACGGCAGCGGCACCGGGCTGGGCCTGTCGATGGTCGATGGCTTCGTGCACCAATCCGGCGGGCGTCTCGACATCACCTCCCGCATCGAGCCGCCGGAGCGGGGCACCACCGTGACGTTGAATTTTCCGCCGCTGAAGGCTGAGGAGGCCCCACAGGAGGTTGCGCTGCAGGCGCCCGGTACGGCACTGGTGGTCGATGATGACCCGGCCTATCTCGACTCGGCCGGCAAGGCGCTAGAGCGGATCGGCTATACCCTGCACCGGGCCAGCAGTTTTGCCGAAGGCGCAGCGCAGATCCGGGAGTTGCCACAGCTTGACCTGCTGCTGAGTGATCTCAATCTCGACAATGGCGCATCAGGCTGGGATCTTCTGCAGCTGGGCGCCGGGCTGCACCCGGACTGCCAACTGATCCTGATGTCGACACGCCGAATTGGCCGGATCCCGGAAAGCCTGCGCGGCAGTCCCGGCCTGGCCTCATTGGCCAAACCGGTCACGGATGCGGACATCCGCAGTCTGATTGCCCAGACGGCGCAAAGACCTGAGGCCTAGCCTGCGCCGGGTGCCGCGGCGCGTGTTTCTAGGGCACGGGCCTCTTCCTCATCATATCCCAGCCAGTCCGACAGCACCGAACGCGTGTGTTCGCCGAGGAGTGCAGGCGCGCGCGCGGGGGCAGGGCTCTCGCCGTCGAACCGGATCGGTCCGCGCACCAGTTGCATGTCCCCCACGTCCGGGTGCGTCACGGTTTCAATCAGCCCGCGTGCTGCGACATGCTCCTGTTCCAGAGACTCCGCGATGCTGAGGATCGGCGCATTAGGTACGTCGAATTCGGTCAGCCGATCCAGCCAGTATTCCGTGGTGTCTTTTTCCATGATTTCGCAGATTTCCGGCTCCAGCGCGTCGCGGTTCTCCAGCCGTTTTTCATACTCTGCGAAGCGCGGGTCGGTGATCAGGTCTTCACGCCCAAGGCAGCGCGCGAAATTGTGCCAGAACCGTTCCGTCAAGCAGGCGACGATCACATGGCCGTCCCTGGTCGGGAAGGCGCCGTAAGGCACGATTGAGGGGTGACGGGTGCCAACCGGCTGCGGGCTGTTGCCACTGACAAAATAGATCTGGGAGAGATAACCCTGCATGGCAATCAGGCTGTCCAGCATGGCGATTTCCACGTGGCGGCCCTGTCCTGTCGTGTTGCGTTCCACCAGTGCAGCGAGCAGACCGAACAGCGAAAAGATACTGCCCGCCATATCGCCGAGCGGAATGCCCAGCTTGTTGGGGGGCTGCCCCGGTTCGCGGTTCACATCCATTACCCCGGACAGCGCCTGCGCCACGATATCAAAGGCGGGTTTGTCGCCATGGGGGCTGTTGCGCCCGAAACCGGTGATGGAGCAATAGACCAGCCCGGGATTATCCGCCTTCAACGTCTCATAGCCAAGACCCAGCCGATCCATCACGCCGGGGCGGAAGTTTTCGAGTACAACGTCGCATTTGCGCGCAAGGTTACGGGCGATCTTTGCCCCCTCTGGCGATTTCAGGTCCAGCGTGATGCTTTTCTTGCTGCGGTTGAGGGCAATGAAATAATGGCTCAGCGGACCTTTGAAGGGCGGGAAGTTGCGAGTTTCATCGCCGCTGCCGACCGGTTCGACCTTGACCACTTCTGCACCAAGATCGGCCAACACCATGCTGGCATAGGGGCCGGACAGGATGCGCGAGAAATCCAGCACTTTGATACCTGCCAGCGGTCCGCGTCGCTGCTGCTCTTCCTGTTGCGTGCTCATGGTGTGTCCTTCTTTGCGATTATTTTCATGACGGCTGTTGCCGTGGCGATCAGGCGATCCCCTGCGTACAGATCCGCGTCCACGAACAGCATGGAGCGCGTCGCGTGGCGCAGGGTTGCGCTGGCTTCCAGCAGGTCACCGGCGCGCGCAGCGGTGACAAAGCGCGTATCCATTTGGAGGGTGACAGTCGGTTGCCGATTGGCCGCATTCCAGGCCTCGATGGCGATGGCTTGATCCAGCACCCCGGTGACCACGCCGCCATGCACCGAACCGATGGCGTTGCAATGGGAGGCATCGGTGCGCAGCCCATAGATATTGCTGCCATCCAGCGCCCTGGTCTTCAGGATGGGGCCGATCCCATCCATGAAGGGACCGGCCTTCAGCTCTTTCCAGCCTGTTTGTTCGGTGAGTTGGGTCACTGTCTAGCTCCTCGTTTCGATTTGCATGGCTTCGATTTTGTCGCGCAGCTTCAGCAGGGATTTCGCCAGCGAAGCGACTTGTTTGTCATCCATCCGCTCTGAAATACCGATGGCGACAAGCGAGCGGATCATCTGCCCGGCGGCGTTGAACACCGGCGCCGCGACAACCGTCACGCCCGAGATGTAGGTTCCCCTGTCCACCGCATAACCGCGCGCGCGGGTCGCCTCGACTTCGGTTAGCCAGTCTTCAAAGCTGGGCGGGTGATCCCAGACCAGTTTGTCAAAACCGCTGCGCAGCTCTTCGGGGTCGGTGACGTTGAATGCGGCAAACAGGCGGCCGGTGGCGCTGATCAGGATGGGGAAGCGGCTGCCAAGGTCGACCTGAAGTCGGAAGGGCAGGGTCGATTGCGACAGTGCGATGACCACCATCTGGGACGGTTCGGCCACCTGTGTCGCGATGGAGGTCACCCCGAATTTCTCGGATAGGCCAGAAAGCAGCGGCTGCACCAGGACCGAGAAGGTGTTCTTCTGAAGGGCTGAACGGGCCAGGGGAAGGATGCCGATTCCGATCGAGTAGCGTTTGGTGTTCGAATCAAAATCGACGAGTCCCTCATCCTGAAGCACCCGCAGAATGTGCAGGCAGGTGCTGGGCACAAGTTCGAGCTCGCGGGCGATCGGATTGACGCCCACCGGTTCGTCCGAACGCGCCAAAAACCTAAGAATAGCAATGGCTCGCGTGACGGCGGGCACCTGTCTCTTGGTCGTGGTCTCTGCTGATTTTGCGGCCATTTTATACCTCTGTAACGCTTGATTTCATTGCGTATATACAATAATTATAGCGTATTGACAATAACATATCCTGATCCCTACCGTTGTCAACGAACACGGGCAGGCCGCGATGACGTGCTTGCCGGACGACGAAAGGGAGAGGATTGGCGATGCAACGCCTGACGGATTTCACATCCTACGCTGACGCGCTGACGCACTATTCGAAGGATGCGCTCTGGGCGCTCTTCGACGGGGATCGCGACAACTTCAACATTGCGCATGAATGCGTGGACCGCCACGCAGCGGGGGATCGCACGGCGCTGCGAATTGCGCATGCCTCGGGACAGGATGAGATCATTTCCTTTGCGGAACTGGCCAGCCGGTCCTCCCAGGTTGCGCATTATCTGGTGTCGCAGGGCGTCCAGAAAGGTGACCGTATCGCGGTCATGATCGAGCCGTCGCTGCCCTTCTACTGCGTCATGTTCGGCGCGATGAAGGCAGGTGCCGTGGCGGTTCCGATGTTCACCCTTTTTGGGCCTGACGGGATCCGCCTGCGGGTCGAGGATTGCGCGCCGAAGATCCTGTTCACCAACGCAGAGAAGGGGCCGGAAGCCGTCGAAGGTGGCGCCGAACGGGTTGTTGTCGCAGATGCAGAGTTCCTTGATGGATTGGATGGATTTCCCGGCGAATTCGACTGCTCGACCGCGGGTAACGACCTTGCCGTCCTGCAATACACATCCGGGACCACCCGCCTGCTGCCTGCGGCGGTGAAGCACAACCACCGTTCCATCGTGACGCTGATGGTTGCGGCGCTTTATGCAACGGGCATCCGCCCGGGCGATCGGTTCTTCTGTCCGTCCTCACCAGCCTGGGGGCACGGGTTTTGGCACGGTACGCTGGCACCGCTGGCCCTTGGCGTGTCGACCGGCACGTTCTCGGGCAAGTTTGACGCGGTACGCCTGTTGCAGGCCCTGCACGATTTCGAGATCAGCAACCTTACGGCTGCGGCGACCCATTACCGGATGATGCGCAACTCCGGCCGGGCAGAGGATTTCACCTATCATTTCGACAAGCTCTCCTTCACGGGTGAGCCGATCGACAGCGAAACCGCCGCCTATGTGGAACGTGTCTTCGGCACCAAGGTCCGCTCGATGTATGGCACCACCGAGATCGGTGTCATCATTGCCAATTATCCGGGTGCGAATGATCTGGAGGTGCGGGACGGTGCCATGGGCAAGGCCGTTCCCGGCGTCGAGGTGCAGGTCCAGCGCGACGATGGTTCGCCATGTGACCCCGGCGAGACCGGTGAGCTCATGGTCAAAAAGGCAGGCACATGGTTCCCGACCAAGGATCTGGGGCGGGTCGATGAGGATGGTTATTTCTACCACGGCGGCCGGGCGGACGATGTCATCATTTCCGCAGGCTGGACCATCGGCGCGGTTGAGGTCGAGGACGCGTTGCTGAGCCATCCCGCCGTTGCCGAATGTGGTGTGATCGGCGCCCCGGATGAACTGCGCGGTCAGGTCGTCAAGGCCTACATTATCCTGAAAACAGCGGAGACTGCCGGGCTCAAGGAAGACATACAGGAGCATGTCCGCTCCAAGCTCGCGCGGCACGAATACCCCCGCCAGATCGAATTTGTCACCGAACTGCCAAAAACCCCGGCAGGCAAGGTGAACCGAAAAATCCTGAGAGATCAACAAGCCAGACAACTGGAAACCGCGGGCTGATCCGCGCGCACCAGACGTAATTCTAGGAGGAAAACGAATGAATGAAATGACCCGGAAATTTCCGAAGATCACCGAGGAAGGCCTTGACGATCTGCGCGAACGCGTTGGCGTAAAGATCGAAAAAACGGTCGAGCCCTGGTGCTATGAAGCGACCCGAGACAACATTCGCCACTACGCCCATGGCATTGGTGACGACAACCCGCTGTGGTGTGATCCGGACTATGCCAAGACCACCAAGTATGGCGATGTGATCGCGCTGCCTTCGTTCCTGTTCGCGACGAACCGGATCATCTCGGGCTATGTGGGTGGGCTGCCGGGCGTGCACGCGATGTGGTCGGGGGCCAACTGGAACTGGCACAAGACCATCACTCGCAACATGGAATTCCGCACCGAGGCCTACCTCAAGGATCTGGTCGAACACGACACCCGTTTCGCAGGGAAAGCCGTCCAGCAGATCTATCACGTCGATTTCTATGACACTGCGACGGGCGATCTTGTGGCGGATGCTGACAGCTGGTGCTTCCGCACCGACCGTGATCAGGCGCGCGAGAATGGCACCAAGTATACGGAAGCCAAGGAGAAGGGCCGCCGTGTCTGGACCGAGGCCGAACTGCAAGAATACTACAAGTATTACGAGCAGGAAGAAATCCGCGGCGCCGAGACCCGTTATTGGGATGACGTTGCCGAAGGCACCGAGCTGCCGACCATGGTCAAGGGGCCGATGACGGCCACTGGCTTCATCGCCTATGCGCAGGGTTGGGGCGGTCTTTACATCCGGGCCAACAAGCTGGCCTGGCAGCTGCAGCAGAAACACCCAAGCGCTGGTCCGAAGAACCGCTACGGCATTCCCGATTGCCCCGAACGGGTTCACTGGGAAGAGGAATTCGCGCTCGAAGTTGGTGCGCCCGGCGCCTATGACTATGGTCCCGAGCGGACGTCCTGGCTGACACATCAGATCACCAACTGGATGGGCGATGATGGGTTCCTGCGGCAGGCGAAATGCCAGGTGCGTCGGCACAACCCCGAAGGCGACATCATCCTGATCCACGGCACCGTCATTCGCAAGTATGAGGAAGATGGTCGCTATCTGCTTGAAATCCAGCAACGTGCAGAACAGCAGGATGGCGAAATGTCCGCCATGGGCTCTGCAATCGTCGAGCTGCCCAAGCGTTAAGCCTGGGCTCTCGCGTCAACCAGAAGGGAGGCTGGTTTGACCATGATCGAACGCACGCTGAGAAAAATCGAGGACACCCTGCATCTTGCCGGGTGCCTCGCCCTGGTTGCCGTGGCGGTCCTGATCAACGCAGATATCCTGCTGCGCATGATCGCGAACCGCCCGGTCCAGATCCAGTTCGAACTGACCGAGCTCTACCTGATGCCTGCCTTGGCGACGCTGTCGCTGTCGCGGGTGTTCCGGGACGGTGGTCATCTCGCCCTGGATTTTGGCCCAGAGACCCTCCCCGGTCTTTGGGGAACGCTGCTAGCAAAGGCGCGTTTGCTTCTGCCTGCCGCCTTCTTTGCCGCGATCACCTTCATGTCTGCGAAATTTGCCTGGGGTGCCTTTGCGCATCACGAGGTCGAGTATGGCGTGATCGACTGGCCGCTCGGGTGGGCCTATGCCGTCGCACCTCTTGGGTGCAGTGTGCTGGTCCTGCGGCTGATCCATGATGTGTTCCGTCCTGCGGAGCCAGATCTCACCCGATAAACCAACAATGGGAGGAAACGAAATGAAGACCTTGAAGAAGATCACTGCGGTTTCCGCGATCATCGCTCTGGGCATGACCGCAACAGCCGGTATCGCCGAGACGCTGCGCCTTGGGGATTTCCAGTCGACCAGCCATATCGTGTCGATCGAGGGCACCACGCGCTGGATGGCAGCGGTGGAAGAGGCCACCGGAGGTGCGGTCTCGTTCCAGCATTTCCCGTCGCAGCAGGCGGCAAAATCCAAGGCACAGCTGGATGCCGTGAACAATGGCATTCTCGACGCGGCGCTTCTGGGCACGCTTTATCACGCGGAATCCCTGCCGCTGAATTCGGTGGTCGGCTTGCCGGGGTTCTACAGCTCGGCCCAGCAGGGTACCAAGGCGCTTCAGGCGATGCTGAAGGAGGGACCGCTGCGCGAGGAACTGCTGGCGGCAGGTGTCACGCCGATCTTCGGTTTCGTGCTGCCCCCCTATCAGGTGCTTGCCAAGAAACGGCTTGGTCTGGCGGAAGACTGGAAGGCGCTGGATATCCGGACGTCTGGCTCGACACAGGCGATGACGGCCCGCTCCATGGGTGCAGTGGGTATCTCGATCCCGGGGCCAGAGGTCTACACGGCGGTAGAACGCGGACGGCTTGATGCGGTTCTGTTCCCGCTGGCATCGGTGCCGGGCTACAAGCTCAACGAAGTGGTGAGTCATATTTCCACCAACGGATCCTTCGGCGGCTATAGCTTTGTAATGGTCGTACGCAGTGACCTGTTCAAAGACCTTCCCGAGGACGTGCAGGCCAAGATGCTGGAGCTGGGCGCAGAGACGGCCATGCATGTGGCAAAGGCGCAGGATGACTCGGTCGAAGGTCTTGTCACTCAGTGGAAGGACGAAGGAATCGACACCTACACCTTCTCTGACGCGGAACTGGCAAGCCTCACCGACAGCATGAAACTTGTTGGCCAGGACTGGCTGGAGCGTATCAATGCGGATGGCGCAGAGGCGGTTCTCGAAAACTATCGTGCCCTGACTTCGAAGTAAGCCCGACAAAGACTGAAACGATCCGGGCGCCCATCTGGCTGCCCGGATCCTGAAGACAGAGCCGCGAACATGATCACTTTCCTCGCCCTTCTTTGCCTGCTGGCCCTATTCATGGTGTTCCGGATGCCGATCGCATTCGCCATGGGGTTGGTTGGCTTCATCGGACTTGCCTTGCAATTGGGATGGCGCCCTGCATTCGCTGTGCTGGAACGCATCTTCTTTGACAGTTCGTCCTCGTTCATTCTGGTGGCGATCCCGCTGTTCATCCTCATGGCAGAGCTTTTGACCTCGGGCGATGTGACGCGCCGCGCGATCCATGCCTGCCAGTGCTGGATCGGCCATGTCAAAGGCGGCCTTGCGATGGCAACCGTGGCCTCCTCCGTCCTGCTGGCGGCGTTGGTGGGCAGTTCGACCGCATCAACTGCGGCAATGGCCGCATCGGCCTTTCCAGAGATGCGTAACCATAACTACGCCGACCGTCTGGCGGCGGCCGTGGTCAGTGTGGGGGGCACGCTTGCCGTGGTGGTGCCGCCGTCCATCGTGCTGGTTGTCTATGGCGTCCTCACGGAAACCTCGATCGGGCAGCTGTTCATTGCCGGCATCGTGCCGGGATTGCTGACGGCATCGGGTCTGGCCCTGGTGATCAAGATCATCGCGACACGTACGGATCAGGCGCCCAAAGGGGATCCGTTCCAGCTGGGCAAGGCGGTCAAGGCCAGCCGTCACGTGATCCCAATGGGGTTGCTCATGGTGGGGGTCATCGGTGCCATTTACGGCGGTGTCGCCTCTCCGTCCGAGGCTGCGGCGCTTGGCGTGATGGGATCGCTCATCATTGTTCTTGTGCAGCGCAGCATAACCTTTGTCGGCCTGAGCACATCTGTGTCCGCGGCCATCCGGGCGACCGTCATGATCGTTGCCATCGTCACCTGTTCGGCGATCTTCGCGAACTATCTGGCCTTCACGCGGATCACCCATGCGCTTTTGGAATTCGCATCGACCACGGATCTGCCGCGTGCAGCGATTCTGGCCTTCATGGTACTGATTCTGCTGGTTATGGGCATGTTTATGGACCAGCTGGCGATCCTGTCCCTTGCAATGCCACTGGCGTTTCCGACCGCGATGGCGCTGGGCTATGATCCCGTCTGGTTCGGGATCGTGGTGACAAAGACGGTCGAGATCGGGCTACTGACGCCACCGCTTGGCCTGAACGCCTATGTTGCCTCGGCCCAAACTGGGGTTGCGCTGGGCACTATTTTCCGGGGCATCGTGCCGTTCCTTCTGATGGAACTCGTGGTGCTGGTGGTACTGCTGTGCTTTCCGGAGATCACGCTCTGGCTGCCATCTCTGATGCTTGGCTGACCCAAGCACATATGACGAGAAACAACAAAGGCGCCCATGGGGCGCCTTGCTTTATTGGTCGGAGTGAGAGGATTCGAACCTCCGGCCCCTGCCTCCCGAAGACAGTGCTCTACCAGGCTGAGCTACACTCCGACCGTGGCGCGGGATTATACCCGGCGCGCGGGTTTTGCAAGCCGATTTGTCATGCTTTTTTGCAATGAACGCGGATTGTGAAAACTTGCGTCCCGCGCGGCAGGGCGCCATCCTTGGGAAAAACGAGGCTGACATGTCAGCAGACTATCTCACGGTGCTTGGCGGCATCGGTATGTTCCTTGTGGGAATGAAGATCATGACGGCGGCGCTGCGGGACGCGGCCGGTTCAAATTTGCGGGACATCCTGACCCGGTTCACCACAACGCCGCTGCGCGGGGTCATGACCGGGACGCTGTCGACAGCGGTGATTCAATCCTCCAGCGCGACCACTGTCATGACGGTTGGGTTTGTCGGGGCGGGGTTGTTGACCATGCCGCAGGCGCTGGGGGTGATCTATGGCGCCAATATCGGCACCACGGCCACCGGCTGGCTGGTCTCCCTGCTGGGGTTCAAGCTGAAGCTGGGCAGCGTGGCGATGGCCGGTCTTCTGTTTGCAGGTCTGGCGGATTTGCTGGGGCGCGGCGCGGTGGCGCGGGCCGGGCGGATGGTGTCGGGCCTGTGCCTGCTGTTGATCGGGCTTGATCTGATGCAGGTGGGCATGGCCGGTGCATCTGAGCTGGTGACGCCGCAGATGCTGCCGGGGAATACGTTCTTGGGGCTGGTATTGCTGGTGGGGCTGGGCGCCGGGTTGACCATCGTGATGCAGTCATCCTCGGCGGCAATGGCGCTGGCACTGGTGATGGTTCAGGGCGGTGCCCTGCCGCTGGAGCAGGCGCTGGCCATCGTGATCGGGATGAATGTCGGCACCACGTTCACCGCAATTCTCGCCTCGGTCGGCGGTTCGCGCCCGATGCGGCAGACGGCGCTGGCCAATCTGTTCTTCAACGTGGCGACCTCGGTCGTGGCCTTTGCCGCGCTTCTGTCCGGCGCAGCGTGGCTGCCGGTGCTGGAACAGGCAACCGGGGCGGTGACGACAGTCCTGATCTTTCACATGGGCTTCAACATCGTCGGGACCGCGATGTTCCTGCCGATAACTCAGCAATTTGCCGCCATGGTCGCGCGGCTGGTGCCGGACCATCCCGCTGCGCCGCTGATCGATCTGGATCGGGCCCTTTTGCAGGATCCAGGGCTTTCCCTTGTCGCAGGGGAGGCCGCCACGGCCACCATATCCCAGCGTCTGAATGCTGCCCTGGCCGCAGCGCTGCGCGATCCGCCGGATTACCGGCCCCTGTCGGCGCTGCAATCCGCGCAGGAGGCTTTGCAGGAATTGTCGGAATTTCTGGCGGATATCCGTCTGTCCGAAGGGCGCGAAGATCAGGAGCGTGCCTATGCGGCGCTGCTGCATCAGACCGACCACCTGATGCGCCTTATGGCGCGGAGCGGGCAGAAAGGGCGGGCAGCGACCCTGTCAGAGGATCCGATGCTGCGACGTCCGGCGCAGGCCATGGGGCTTGCCTTGGCGCAGCTTGCTGAAGGGCGCGCAGAGGAGGAGAAGACGGTGGCCCGCCTGGGGCGGCTGTATGACCTGATCGAGCTGCGCACCAAACGCCACCGGCGCGCGCTGCTGCTGGGAGAGCACGCTGGTATCTACAGTCTGTCGGATGTGTTTTCCCATACCGATGCGATGCGCTGGATGCAGCGCTGCCTGCATCATGCCGAACGGATCGCGTATTACGGCGGGGTTGCGCGCGGGGCGCTGGCTGCGGCGAAAGATCCCGCCGCAGCCGAAAACAGCGACGCGCCTTAGAGGCTGGCGTCGAGCGCTGCGACGATGGCGTCGCCCATTTCGCTGGTCGAGACCGGCGTGACGCCTTCTTCGCCCAGAAGGTCTGCGGTGCGCACACCATCGGCCAGAACCTTTTCGACAGCGGCTTCGAGCCGATCAGCCTCTTCGCCCATGTCGAAAGAATAGCGCAGCGCCATGGCAAAGCTGAGGATACAGGCAATCGGGTTCGCCTTGCCCTGACCGGCGATGTCGGGGGCAGAGCCGTGCACCGGCTCATAGAGCGCCTTGGGACGACCGTTGGCCATCGGTTTGCCGAGGCTGGCCGAGGGCAGCATGCCCAAAGAGCCGGTCAGCATCGCCGCGGCGTCGGACAGAAGGTCGCCAAACAGGTTGTCGGTGACGATCACGTCGAACTGCTTGGGCCAGCGGCACAGCTGCATGGCGCCGGCGTCGGCGTACATGTGGCTGAGCTCGACCTCGGGGTATTCCTTGCCAACCTCGGTCACCACTTCGCGCCACAGAATGCCGGATTCCATGACGTTGGCCTTTTCCATCGAGCAGAGCTTCTTGTCGCGTTTCATCGCCAGTTCGAAGGCGGAGCGTGCGACGCGGTCGATCTCGCTTTCGGTGTAGCGCTGGGTGTTGATACCGACGCGCTCGTTGCCTTCCTCGATGATGCCGCGCGGCTCACCAAAGTAGATGCCAGAGGTCAGTTCGCGCACGATCATGATGTCGAGGCCCGCGACGACGTCCTTTTTCAGGGACGAGAAATCCGCCAGCGCGTCAAAGCACTGCGCAGGGCGCAGGTTGGCGTAAAGGTCCATCTCCTTGCGCAGGCGCAAGAGGCCGCGTTCCGGTTTGACCGAGAAATCCAGCACGTCGTATTTCGGGCCGCCCACCGCGCCCAGCAGGACGGCGTCGACTTCCTGTGCCTTGGCCATGGTGTCGTCATGCAGCGGGGTGCCGTGCTTGTCATAGGCGGCACCGCCGACCAGATCCTCGCTCACATCGAACTGAATGTCGCGCTTGTCACCGTACCAGCCGATGACCTTGCGGACCTCGCCCATGACCTCGGGGCCGATGCCGTCTCCGGGCAGAATCAGAATCGATGGGTTGGACATGCGCTTCCTCCTTGAAATAGCTGGAATTGGGGTACTCTGCACCGCGGGCAGGGTCAATAACGCGGCCTTGAATTTAAGGGGCTGGAGGCCGCTTTGCAGCCTTTTCCAGCCCGGTGGCCAGCATATCCCAGACCCGCCTGATCCGTGGGGTCTGCCGCATGCTGGCATGGGCCGCCAGCCAGACCGGCAGGGGAGGTATGTGAATGTCCAGATCCAGCTCTTCTACCTCGGGGTCCAGATGGGCGACACCGCATTGCGAAAACCCGATCCCGCAGCCCGCCCGTAAGAGCTGCCAGTAGGCGGATTGGTTGTCACAGCGGACAGCAAAGTGATGCCTGTCCGCGTGGATGCCCATTGCCCGCATGGTGCGCAGGATCAGATCGTCATCGTCATAGCCGATCAGATCATGGGCCCAGAGGCTTTCCAGATCTGTTGGCCGTCCGCGGCGGTCCAGATACCGTTTGGCGGCAAAGGCCCCGAGCGGCAGGTCCGTGATGTGGCGGGTCACAATATCAAGCTGGGTCGGGCGGTACATCCGCACGGCGATATCGGCAGCGCGGAACACCAGGTTTTCCGAGGCATCGCTGGGCACCAGTTCCAGTTCGATCTGCGGCAGCGCAGCGCGGATATCGGCAAGGATCTGCGGCAAGATGTAATGTGAGGCAAAGATGCTGGCGGTGATGCGCACGGTGCCCTTCAGATCCTGCGATTGGCCCGCCGCAGTCAGGCCAATCGCGTGCATGCGGGCGTGAATGTCCTGCGCCATTGGCAGCAATGCTTCGCCTTCCGGGCTTAGGTGTAGGCCGCGCGGATGGCGGTTGAACAGCCGCTGCCCAAGCTGCTCTTCGAGGGTCTGAATATGGCGGCCCATGGTGGGCTGGCTGCGCCCCAGCTGCGCGGCCGCCGCCGAGAGCGAGCCGGTTTCGGCCACGGCAAGGAAGCTCTGGATCAGGGACCAGTCGCTGAGTGTCGTTTTGTCCATTCAATACTGAATGGCAGATCTGAAAATTTATGCAATTGGTATATTTTGGTGAATGGATACATTGAGCCTGTCCACGATGGAAGGAACAGATCATGACACGGAAGGTTCTCATTCTCGGCGCCTCTGGCCGGTTCGGCCGTGCTTGCGCCCATGCCTTTGAACAGGCGGGGGCCGAGGTCACCCGCTTTGACCGCAAACGGGACAATCTGATGCAGTCGGCGCAGGGCAAGGATGTGATCGTTGCGGCCTGGAACCCGGCCTATCCCGACTGGGCGGCGCAGGTGCCGGATCTGCACGCAAAGATCATCGCGGCGGCCAAGGCCAGCGGCGCCACGGTGATTGTGCCGGGCAATGTCTATGTCTTTGGTGCCAGCACACCGTCGCCCTGGTCCGAACGCTCGCCCCATCGGGCCGAAAATCCCTTGGGCCGCATCCGCATCGCGATGGAGAATGCCTACCGGACTTCCGGCGTGCGGACCATCGTTCTGAGAGCAGGTGATTTTCTGGATACCGAACAGTCGGGCAATTGGTTTGACGCGGTGATGACGGCGAAACTCGCAAAGGGCCGGTTCGTCTATCCTGGTAACCCGGATCTGCAGCATGCCTGGGCCTTTCTGCCGGATCTGGCGCGGGCTGCCGTTGCACTGGCTGCGCGCGGGGATGAATTGCCGGTCTATCTGGATGTGCCGTTTCCGGGCTACACCCTCACGGGGCGAGAGTTGTTTGCGGCAGTGAATGAGAGCCTGAACAAACCGGTCGCGCTGAAAGGCATGTCGTGGTGGCCATTAAGGCTGGCGGCCCCGGTCTGGCCGTTGGGGCGCTGCCTGCTGGAGATGCGCTACCTCTGGAATACGGCGCACCGGCTGGACGGCAGCGTGTTGCGGAACCTCCTCCCAGATTTTCAGGAAACGCCACTGGCCGAGGCGATATCGCGAGCGCTGCCTGCCGCCTATGTGAAAAAGAGGCTTGATCAGGATCTTCGTTCCCGCCGCTTAGTCGGAGCCTGAAGGATCCGGTCTTGGCAGTTCAATATCAACCCAGACCAGCCGGTGACGGCTGGCGCGGGAGGCGCTGTCCGTGCCCGGGAGGGACCAGAGCACCCCTGCATCTGCCACCGGCAGATTGACCGAGGGGAGGATATAGTCGACCCGCATCTGCCCGGCGTTGTCCCACTCCACCGTGTTGCGGCCCGCCTCGGCACTGGTGGGGCGGGGGTCCTGAAGTCTGGGATCGTCCAATAGCTGGCGGATTGCGGCTTTGATGCCCGCGCCTTTGCCAGGGTCCAGATTGGCGCCGCCAGCGATCACGAACTGGCGCAGATCAGCAGGGTGGAACGGTTCGGGCAGGCGGCCATCCAGCAACAGTTGCCACAGGCGGATTTCGTCATGGTTGCGGCGGCCATTGCGGTCTTCCGGTCCATCAAACACCGGTGGTCCCGCCTGAAAAGTCAGCAAATCCAGCCGCGCTCCACCGGGCAGGCGTAGTGGAACCACCCAATGGGCGGTGGAGGATAGCCGCTGCACCGCCTGTGCCGTGGCCGACGGGAAGGGGCTGCCGTCCGCGTTTTGTGGCAGCAACGCACCGGGCAGGTCGCGCCACAGCATCGGCGAAAGGTCGAGAACCTCAGCCGTGTCGATGGGGATACGGGACAGGACGGCGATTCCGCCGCGGCCGGTGAAATCGCCATAGCCCTGGGAATCCCCCGGGCCACCCAGACGTCCATCACCATCCAGATCCAGCCCCGTGGGAAGGCCAGCATTCGGCGCGGCGGCAAACAGATAGGGGAAAGGATGCCCGGCGAGAGCCAGATGGCGCTCGAGCGCCCGAAGGGTCCGGTTGGAATAATCCCAGTCAATACCCTGCAAGGTCAGAACATCAGGCTTTGCCGCCAGGATGACGTCGATCACGGCGGCGATCTGCGGGTCCTCTCCGCGCTCGATATCGCGTAGCAGCAGGCCGGGACCCTTGCGGAACAGTTCGGTATTGAAGGTCGCGATCCGCACCGTATCAGCCTGTGCGGGCAGGAACAGAGACAGCAAAAGGAAGGCGCCGGACAGAACAAGACCGGCGCGGCGTCTCATGCGGTTTGCAGAGTCTCGGGATCGGCATAGGCGGCGCGGCGGCGCTGGGCGATCAACTCGGCCACCCGCAGCAGCGCCAGCCCGCGCATGATCATCGAGGCTGGGACAAAGGCCCAGGCGCTGACCGTCCAGACCAGAGTCTGCGGTGCGGCAAACACCGCGGGGTCAATGATTCCCGAGGCCAGTTTGATGGCCGCCGGAATGGCAAACGGCAGCAGCGCGCCGATCACCATGTTGACGCGTCCGTCCCGTTGCAGACGGATCACCACATCGCCGCCCGTGGTGGGATCGAACAGCGGCAAGTTAACCCAGACGTTGAAGGCGCCGTTGCCCAGCGGCCAGTTCCCGATGCGGACCGCCAGCGCAAAGGTTATGATGCTGAGCGCCGCCACCAGATAGCTGATCCCGGCTGCCGAGCGAACCGCCAGAACCGTTGCGTCGGGCACATCGGCGGGCATCATCAGGGTGGTCAACTGCACCGGGGAGTAGGCGAAATCCATCCCGGCGCCCAGTCGCGCGGCCACTTCATGCACCAATGCGGTCAGACCGGTCGGGTCCAGCGGATGGCGGGCGAGCAGGCTGAGCAGCCCGACCATGGCAAAAAGAGACAGGAACCGCATCCGGTTCAGCGGCGGTGCCTGACGGAATTCGACAAAGCTGGGAAAGCTGGAGAAATACTCGGCAAAGGTAAGGGTGCCACCCAGAAGCGCCATGAAGACGATAATCTCGGGGGATTCGGTGGCCGATACCGGCAGCAGCAAGGACGGCATCGCGATCAGCAATGCCACCAATACGCCGCGGGTTGCCGCGCCTATGATGCGTGCAAACACTACGATCTGTTCCCTTCAACCTGGACTGGCCGGTGCTTTGCCGTGCCTTTGTTCCAACTTGTGTCCCGGATCTGCGTCCGGGAGTCTGCCTCAATTCTGCCCTATTTCTGCACGCTGGCAGGAAACCACTCAAGGGTTCTGAAAGAGAATCCACCACCCGGGCGGGTGTTCGGACCGGAACTGGTGCCGGAATACATCAATAGATGCCTTCTGTTTCAGCACCTTGTAGGCCGATATACCAGATTTAGGGGGAGCGGCTGGGTCAACCGCAAGCCGTCATGACGGGGTGAACCTGCGATTGCGCGGGCCGCGAGAATCTTAGGGAATATGTCTCAATTGTGGCGCGGTGCCGCAAATGGGGCTGTGCTGGAACAATGAAAGCCGCCCGGATCGGGCGGCTTTCAAATGTGTCAGAATGGCAATGCCGGAAGGGATCAGACCCAGGGGCGTTCCTGGGCCATCTTGTTTTCGAAGGCCTCGATCGCTCCGGCTTTCTCCATGGTCAACCCGATATCGTCGAGACCGTTCAGAAGGCAGTGCTTCTTGAAGGCATCGACGTCGAACTTGATCACTTCGCCGTCCGAAGTGGTGATTTCCTGCGCTTCCAGATCCACGGTCATGCGGGCATTGGCGCCCTTTTCCGCGTCCTTCATCAGGATATCGACCTGTTCCTGCGGCAGAACGATCGGCAGGATGCCGTTCTTGAAGCAGTTGTTGAAGAAGATGTCGGCAAAGGAGGTGGAGATCACACATTTGATGCCGAAATCCGCAATCGCCCAAGGCGCGTGTTCGCGGGAGGAGCCGCAGCCGAAGTTATCGCCCGCAACCAGGATCTCGGCGTTGCGGTATTGCGGCTTGTTCAGCACGAAATCGGGGATTTCGCTGCCGTCGCGGTTATAGCGCATCTCGTCGAACAGGTTCTTGCCGAACCCGGTCCGCTGGATCGATTTCAGGAACACCTTGGGGATGATCATGTCGGTGTCGATGTTGACCAGCGGCATGGGCGCGGCGATACCGGTGAGCTTTTCAAACTTTTCCATCGTGCTGGCTCCTTACATCAAATCACGGACATCGGTCAGGTGACCGGTGATGGCAGCGGCGGCGGCCATGGCCGGGCTGACCAGATGGGTGCGGCCCTTGTAGCCCTGACGCCCCTCGAAGTTGCGGTTCGAGGTGGCGGCGCAGCGCTCACCCTCGGACAGCTGGTCGGGGTTCATCGCCAGGCACATGGAGCAACCCGCAAGGCGCCACTCGAAACCGGCCTCCTTGAAGATGTCTGCCAGGCCTTCTTCTTCGGCCTGAGCGCGGACCAGACCCGAGCCGGGCACGATCATGGCGCGCATGCCGTCCTTGATCTTCTTGCCTTTGACCACTTCGGCCACGGCCCGCAGATCCTCGATCCGGCCATTGGTGCAGGAGCCGATGAAGACGGTGTCGATCTCGATGTCGGTCAGTTTCTGACCGGGGGTGAGCCCCATATACTCGATCGAGCGGCGCGCCGCTTCGACCTTGCCGCCTTCGAACTCTTCGGGGGCGGGCACGACGCCGGTGATCGGCAGCACGTCCTCGGGCGAGGTGCCCCAGGTCACGACGGGCTGGATGTCTTCGCCTTTGAGCGTCACGACCTTGTCGAAATGCGCGCCTTCGTCGGTGTAGAGCGTCTTCCACCAGTCCATCGCGGCTTCCCACTGGGCGCCTTTCGGGGCGTGCGGGCGGCCTTTGACGTATTCAAAGGTGGTTTCATCCGGCGCGATCAGGCCAGCGCGGGCGCCGCCTTCGATGGCCATGTTGCAGACGGTCATGCGGCCTTCCATCGACAGATCGCGGATCGCTTCGCCGCAATATTCGATGACATAGCCGGTGCCGCCGGCGGTGCCGGTCTCGCCGATCACGGCAAGGGTGATGTCCTTGGCGGTGACGCCCGGTTTCAGCTTGCCGGTGATCTCCACTTTCATGTTCTTGGATTTCTTCTGGATCAGCGTCTGGGTGGCCAGAACGTGTTCGACCTCGGAGGTGCCGATACCATGCGCCAGCGCGCCGAATGCGCCGTGGGTCGCTGTGTGGCTGTCACCGCAGACCACGGTCATGCCGGGCAGGGTCCAGCCTTGCTCGGGACCGACGATGTGCACGATACCCTGACGAATGTCGCTGACCGGGTAATAGTGCACGCCGAATTCCTTGGCGTTCTTGTCGAGCGCCGCGACCTGGATGCGGCTTTCCTCGGTCATCTGCGCCGGGTCTTCGCGGCCCATCGTGGTGGGCACGTTGTGATCCGGCACGGCGATGGTTTTATCCGGGGAATGCACGGTGCGGCCCGCCATGCGCAGCCCCTCAAAGGCCTGCGGGCTGGTTACTTCGTGAACCAGGTGGCGGTCGATATAAAGCAGGCAGGTGCCGTCCTCTGCTTCATGCGCGAGATGCGCATCCCAGATTTTGTCATAGAGTGTCTTGGGGGACATGGGTCCTCTCCCGTTCTGTATTGGAATAGCTGGCTTTGGGCTGGGCTGCAGCCTTATAGGCGCGCCAGGACCGTGCGGGCGGCGCCATAGAACCGTTCGCGCAGGCGTGCGCGGTCTTGCAGTTCGATTTTCTGGGCCAATACGAAGGTCATGCCTGTCAGATACATCCGCCCCGCCTGACAATCAAGGTTCGAGCAGTGCGGTTCGAAAGGGCGCCGCCCAATCCCGGCTGCGCGGTTTTCCTTGCAACCTCATTGCGGCCGACGCCATGCTGGGCGGTGGAGGTCCCCATGAATCAAGAGCAGTTGCCCGAGACATTGATCGAATTTCTGGTGTCGCTGTGGAACAAAGTCTGGATGCTGTCGGAGCAGTTCCTGACCCCGGGCTGGCGACAGTATCAGATGCTGATCGTTGGCGGGCTGGTGATTCTGGCTTATCTGCTGCGTCTTTTGACCAAAACACAGTGGGACAATTGGGGGCATCGCCGCACCGGCTGGCCAAAGTGGCGGCTGCGGGCGCTGATTCACATGATCCGGCGGCTGACGCTGATTTACTTCATTGTCTTGTCCTGGGCGGCTTACCTGCTGATGCAGAATGTGACCTGGCCGTCGCGCAGCTACCTGATCGGGATCGCAGCGACCCTGGCCACGGCCTGGCTGGTGATCGGGATCATCGCTCGGCTGGTGCGCAATCACACGCTGCGGCGGCTGTTCACATGGTCCCTGTGGATCTACGCGACGCTGGTGGCGCTGAACCTTGTCGATGACGTGGCAGAGTTTCTGGACAGCGTTGCGATCACATTTGGCGCCATGCACCTGTCGATGCTAGCGGTTCTGAAGGCGCTGATGCTTGCGGCGGTGCTGCTGACACTGGCACGTTTCGGCTCTAACGCGGCGGGCAAGGGGCTGAAGGGCAACAGCGATATCTCTCCTTCGATGCAGGTGCTGATCGGCAAGGCCATCCAGCTGGCCCTCTATGGGCTGGCAATCATTATCAGCATCCGCGCCATCGGCTTCGACCTGACCGGGCTGGCCGTCCTGTCCGGTGCGGTTGGTGTTGGCATCGGTTTCGGTCTGCAGAAGGTGGTGTCCAATCTTGTGTCGGGCATCATCATCCTGATGGATCGCTCGATCAAGCCGGGGGATGTGATCTCGCTCGGGGAGACCTTCGGCTGGATCAATGCGCTGGGTGCGCGCTATGTCTCTGTTGTGACGCGGGACGGGCGCGAATACCTGATCCCGAACGAGGATCTGATCACCTCGCAGGTGGTGAACTGGTCCCATTCTGACCGCTACGTGCGGCTCGATATCAATTTCGGTACCGGCTATGGCGATGATCCGCATCAGGTGCGCCGGGTGGCCATTGCCGCTGCGCGTTCGGTGAACCGGGTGCTGTCCACCCCCGGCAAGGCGCCGGTCTGTCACATCATCGGCTTTGGCGACAGCAGCGTCGATTATGTGCTGCGGTTCTGGATCAGCGATCCCACGGCGGGGCTGACCAATATCCGGGGCAATGTGTTTCTTGCCCTCTGGGACGCCTTTCAGGCTGAAGGCATATCGATTCCCTTCCCGCAGCGCGAAGTTCGGGTTTTGAATACTCCGCTGGAAATCTCAGAGCCGGTAGAAGAGCCCGCGCCAGAGGCGCCAAAGGGTTGAAAAAGAGTGCGCATATGCCATCGCGGCAATGCAGCGAAGCTTCATTGAAAAAAGGCCCCTGTCTTGCTACATTTAACGCAGCCCCGGCGCCGGGGGTGTTTCGGCGCGCAGCAAGGAGGACACTGTCCTGTCACCCGAACCCCAAGCGGCAGTTGCCGCTGTTAATGAGGCAGCCCCTATGCCTGCCAAGACTCGACCCACCAGCGAGGTGCTGCTGGAGCGGATCCTGACCTCTCTGGATGATGACAAGGCCGAAGATGTTGTGCAGATCGATCTGCGCGGCAAAACGGCCATTGGCGACTTCATGGTCATCGCGTCCGGTCGCTCAACCCGGCAGGTTGCGGCCATGGCCGAAAAGCTGACCGACCGGCTGAAGCAGGACTATGGCATCATCAGCAAGGTCGAGGGCAAGGACGCTGGCGACTGGGTGCTGATCGATACCGGCGACGTGATCGTCCATATCTTTCGCCCCGAAGTGCGCGAGTTCTATCAGCTGGAAAAGATGTGGGTGCCCGGCGCGGGCGCGACCGGCAGCTGATTTCGGAAACGGGGGCGGCTGCCCGCGACCTGCAAGGTCGGCGGCGCCCCAAAAGACCTACCTGTGATTTCCTTGGCTGAGATCGACAGGCGGGCGGGATCCCTCTTATGCGTGTACATATCTGTGCGGTCGGGCGGCTCCGCTCCGGCCCGGAAAAATCCCTGATCGATGACTATCTGACACGGTTCGACCGCACCGGCCGCGCCCTTGGCCTTGGCCCTGCGCGGGTGGTTGAGGTCGAGGACAAGAAGAACCTTGGCATGTCCGCCGAGGCGGATCTGCTGCGCAAGGCCTTGCCCAAGGGCGCGCTGATCTGCACCCTGGATGAACGGGGCAAGCTGCTGTCCTCGCCCGATTTTGCGGGCAAGATGGCAGACTGGCGCGACAGTGGGCGGCAGGATCTGGCGCTGATCATTGGCGGCGCCGATGGCATCGATTCCAGCCTGCGCGCAGAGGCGGATTTTTCGATCTCATTTGGCAAGATGGTCTGGCCGCATATGCTGGTCAGGGTGATGCTGGCCGAGCAGATCTACCGCGCCGCAACCATCCTGTCCGGCAGTCCTTACCACAGAACCTGATGGGGTTGGTCAGGGCAGGGTCAGGCGAAAGCTTTCGTCGCTCCAGCCATCCACGATGCAGCGCGCCTGAAGGCTGATATGCCGGGTGCCCTCCGGGATTGCGATGCCGCTCAGGCTGCGGGTGAAGGGCTGTTCGTTCACATGCGGATGCGCCAACACCCGCAGGCCCAGTTCGCGGCCATTCTCATCCAGCACGCGCCAGCCATCGGCATAGTGCTCCCATCCCGTATCGGCATGGGACAGCGTCACGCTGATCGTCCAGCTGCTGCCGTTCTGGTGGGCGGTTGCACCTTCGATTCGGGGCGCCTCGGCGAGGGCGGGAGAGGCCGCGCTCAGCGCGCAAAGCAGGGTGATCAGAGCAGGTTTCATGAAGTGCATCATAGTCCGGTCGCGGTGATGTGCGGAATCACGAAGATGTGTCGTCCGCATCCTGTCTCCGCGTCTCGGGCGGAATGCGCAACAGCACGCTGCGGGACTGCGATGCGAATTCGCGCCGGTAAAGCACTGCCAAAGTAATCAGCGTGGCCAGGATCAGCGGGATCGCCCCCGCCAGCCACGCAGCCGAGGCCAGCGCGAAATAGGTGCAGCGCATGCCTCGGTTGAAACTGCGCGCTGCGGTGATCGACAGATCCGCCGCCTGCGCCGCGCGGGGCAGGGCCAGTGGCTCAGCGGGATCATTGGGCACCGCCGCCATCAGTACCGAACAATAGCCGAACAACCGGTGCGCCCAGACATATTTCAAAAAGGCATTGGCCAGAAACAGCAGAACCGTCAGGATCTTGACCTCCCAGACAAAGGCGGGCGCGCTGTCCTGAATCAGATCCTCGGCAACGCCGGCCAGCTGTTCGGTATTGCCGATCAGCGCCAACCCGCCGCCCATTGCGATCATCGAGGCCGAGGCAAAGAACGTCGTGCCTTGCCGCAGGCCGCTGATCAGCTGCGCGTCGAACATGCGCGGCTGGCGGGTCACCATCTGCACCATCCAGTCGCGCCGGAAATCCGCCATCAGGTAGGACACCGAAGGCTTGCCAGCCGCCGGGTTCTCGATCCGCCAGCCGATCCAGATCCAGCCCGCGACAATCAGCGTTAGCGCGGCAAAATCCAGGGTCGAAAACAGGGCGATACGGTCAATCCAGATCATGCCGCCACCCTAGCCCAGCAACTGGTCCCTTGCCAGATGGCATGAATTGGTAATATAAGTTTACCAAAGAGGAGTGCCCGCCATGGAAATGCCAGCCCCGGATCCCAAAGTCCTGTCGCGCAAAGCCCACCTGGCCGCGCGTCTGGCAAAGGTTTTGCCCGCAGACGCCCTGATCACGGAGGAGGCTGAGACCCGAGCCTACGAATGTGATGCGCTGACGGCTTACAAATGTCCGCCGCTGCTGGCGGTGCTGCCGCGCAGCACGGCTGAAGTGTCCGAGGTCCTGCGTATCTGCCACGAAGAGGGCGTGCCCGTGGTGCCGCGCGGGTCGGGCACCTCGCTGGCCGGGGGCGCCCTGCCAACCGCGGATTGCGTGATCCTGGGCGTTGCACGGATGAATGACGTGCTGGAGACCGATTACGAGAACCGCATCATCCGGGTGCAGACCGGGCGCACCAACCTCTCCGTATCCGGCGCGGTGGAGGAGGAGGATTTCTTCTACGCGCCCGACCCGTCGAGCCAGCTGGCCTGCGCCATTGCCGGCAATATCGCGATGAACTCGGGCGGGGCGCATTGCCTGAAGTATGGCGTTACAACCAACAACCTGATGGGCGTTACCATGGTGATGATGGATGGCACCGTGGTCGAAATCGGCGGCGCGCATCTGGATGCGGGCGGCTTGGATCTGCTGGGTGTCATCTGCGGCAGCGAGGGGCAGCTTGGCGTCGTGACCGAGGCGACCCTGCGGATTCTGCACAAGCCCGAAGGCGCCCGTCCCGTGCTGATCGGCTATGACAGCAACGAAGTGGCAGGCGCCTGCGTCAGCGATATTATCAAGGCGGGCGTGCTGCCCGTTGCTATCGAGTTCATGGACCGTCCCTGCATTGAGGCCTGCGAGGCCTTTGCCAAGGCGGGCTACCCCATGTGCGAGGCGCTGCTGATCATCGAGGTCGAAGGCAGCGATGCCGAGATTGATGCGCAGCTGAAGGTGATCAAAGACATCGCCCAATCCCACAACCCGGTCGAGCTGCGCGAAGCCACTGATGCGGATGAGGCCGCGCGGATCTGGCTGGGCCGCAAATCCGCCTTTGGCGCCATGGGGCAGATCAACGACTACATGTGCCTTGATGGGACTATTCCGGTGTCCTCTTTGCCCTACGTGCTGCGTCGCATCGGCGAGATGAGCAAGGAATTCGGTCTGGCGGTGGCCAATGTGTTCCACGCCGGCGATGGCAACATGCACCCGCTGATCCTGTTCGACGCCAATAAACCCGGAGACCTTGAACTCTGCGAGGAATTCGGCGCCGAGGTACTGAAACTCTGCGTCGAAGTCGGCGGCTGCCTGACCGGCGAACATGGCGTCGGGATCGAAAAACGCGATCTGATGCTGCACCAGTACTCGGGCGATGATCTGGAGGCCCAGCTGAAGGTCAAGGATGTCTTCGATCCGCAGTGGCTGCTGAACCCGGCCAAGGTCTTCCCGCTGTCGGTAACCGAAAGCCGCCGCACTCCGGCGCTGGCGGCGGAATGATCCCCGCCTTCAATGATTCTCCAGAACGTTTGGAAAAGACCATGATGCGACCCGAAAGCGAGGCCGAACTGGCCGGGATGATCGCTGCGGCCAAGGGCCCCCTCAACATCCAGGGCGGCGGTACCCGTGGCATGGCGGTGGAAGGGGAGACCCTGAGCCTTTCTGCCCTCAGCGGGATTGAGCTTTATGAACCCGGCGCGCTGACCCTTGTGGCCAAGGCCGGAACCCCGGTTGCCGAGATCAAGGAATTGTTGGCGGCAGAGAACCAGCGCCTTGCCTTTGAACCGGCGGACTACCGCGCCCTTCTGGGCACCGACGGCACGCCAACAATCGGATCGCTCTTTGCTGCCAATATCTCGGGGCCGCGCCGCATTCAGTCGGGCGCGGCGCGGGATTTCCTGCTGGGCGTGCGTTTCGTCGATGGCACCGGCCAGATCGTCAAGAATGGCGGCCGGGTGATGAAGAACGTCACCGGCTATGATCTGGTGAAGCTGATGTCCGGCGCGCAAGGGACGCTGGGAGTGCTGAGCGAGGTGTCCTTCAAGGTGCTGCCGCGTGCGGCGCAGATGGCCACCGTTTCGGTCGGCGGTCTGGATCTGCCGGGCGCGGTGCGGGCGATGTCCGCGGCGCTTGGCTCGCCCTTTGATGTGACCGGGGCCGCATATGATCCCGACACGATGACCGCCCATATCCGCGTCGAAGGCTTCGAGGAATCGGTGGACTACCGCTGTGATGCGTTGGTGAAGCGGCTGGCTGAGCACGGCATTGCTCACCGCGCCGAGGCGGACGAGGATCTGTGGCGTAGCATCCGCGATGTGGCAGCGTTCCACGGCCACGATGGCGATGTCTGGCGGATCAGCGTGAAGCCCTCGGATGCGGTGGAGCTGGCGCCGCGCCTTGGCGCGACGGCTTTGCAACTCGACTGGGGCGGCGGGCTGATCTGGGCGCTGATGCCCGAGGGTAGCGACCTGCGCAAAAAGATGTCGGGCGCAGGCACCGGAATGGAGCCAGTTCCAGGCCATGCCACCTTGGTTCGCGCCAGTGCCGAAATCGCTGCGCGTCTTGGCCGGTTCGAACCGCAACCGGCGCCTCTTGCGGCCCTGTCCAAGGGGCTGCGCGACCAGTTCGATCCGCGCGGGATCCTGAACCCTGGCCTGATGGGATAAGACATGCAGACTGAATTTACCGAAGACCAACTGAAGGATCCCGGCATTCAGCGCTCGAACGAGATCCTGCGTTCCTGCGTGCATTGCGGATTTTGCACCGCGACCTGTCCGACCTATCAGGTTCTGGGGGATGAGCTCGACAGCCCGCGCGGGCGGATCTACCTGATCAAGGACATGCTGGAAAACAACCGCGTGCCGGATGAAAAGACGGTCAAGCATATCGACCGCTGCCTTTCCTGCCTGGCTTGCATGACCACCTGCCCGTCGGGCGTGCATTACATGCACCTGATTGACCACGCGCGCGCTTATATCGACAAGAATTACAAACGCCCCTTTACCGACCGGGCCCTGCGCTGGGTTCTGGCGCAGATTCTGCCCTATCCGGGCCGATTCCGCCTCGCGCTGTTCGGTGCGAAACTGGCGCGTCCCTTCAAAGGGCTGGTGCCCGATGCGCGGCTTCGGGCGATGCTGGACATGGCGCCAAAGGACATCCCGCCGGTCAGCCGCAACGATGATCCGCAAAGCTTCACCCCCGCAGAGCCGCGCAAGAAGCGCGTGGCGCTGATGACCGGCTGCGCGCAAAAGGCGCTCAATACCGATATCAACGATGCCACCATTCGCCTGCTGACCCGGCTGGGCTGCGAAGTGGTCGTGGCAAAGGGTGCGGGCTGCTGCGGGGCGCTGACCCATCACATGGGCCGTGAGGACGAAAGCCACGCCACCGCGGCCAAGAACATCCGCGCCTGGTGTGCCGAGATCGACGGACAGGGGCTGGATGCCATCGTCATCAACACCTCGGGATGTGGCACCACGGTGAAGGACTACGGCCATATGTTCCGCAATGATGCGCTGGCGGCGGATGCGGCGCGGGTATCGGAACGGGCGATGGATATTTCCGAGCTGCTGATGCAACTCGACCTGCCCGAAGGTGGCGACAAGGGGCTGACCGTTGCCTATCACGCGGCCTGCTCACTGCAGCACGGCCAGCAGATCAAGACGCATCCCAAGACGCTGCTGAAACGCGCCGGTTTCAAGGTTGTGGAGCCTGCCGACAGTCATCTGTGCTGCGGGTCGGCCGGGACCTACAACCTGATGCAGCCCGAGATCTCGGGGCAGTTGAAAGAGCGGAAGGTGAAAACGCTGGAGGCAAAGAACCCCGACCTGATCGCTGCTGGCAATATCGGCTGCATGATGCAGATTGGGTCAGGCACCAAGTTGCCCATCGTACATACGGTTGAGTTATTGGACTGGGCCACGGGTGGTCCGAAACCGCCGGCGATGACCGATGGGAACGGGCATGCCGCCACGGCTGAGGATCAGGTGCCGATCCTGCGCTGATCCCACAGTGGTAAATTTTTTGCGGGGCCGGGCTGTTTCAGCGCGGCCCTTGCCGTATTTTCGCCCCAACAGATACCTATCCTGAAAGCAGGGTGAGCAGGGAGACATGCGTGCGGCATTGGGTTTTCGGGATTTTGGCGGCGCTGCTGCCCGCGTTTGTGGCGGCTGGTGACAGCCGACTTCAGCGGCTCGACACCACGGATGCGGGCCGCGCCTGGGAGGCGGTTGGCCGTCTCGATGTCAATGGTGAAGGCTTCTGCACAGGCTCGCTCATCGCGCCGGATCTGGTCCTGACAGCAGCACATTGTCTGTTTGATGGGCGGACCGGTCAGCGGATCGCCCCAGAGACGATCGAGTTTCTGGCCGGCTGGCGCAATGGCCGCGCCTCGGCCTATCGCTCGGTGCGCCGGGCGGTGATCCACCCCGACTATGTCTATGATGGCGAGGTATCGACCGGGCGGGTGCGCAAGGATATCGCGCTGTTGCAGCTGCAGCGCCCCATCCGCAACACCACCGTTATCCCGTTCGAAACCGACCGGCGCCCGCGCAGGGGGAGCCGGATTGGCGTGGTGTCTTATGCGCATGATCGCTCCGAAGCGCCCTCGCTGCAGGAGGTCTGCGCCGTCACCGCACAGCAGCAGGGGGTTCTTGTGATGTCCTGCGATGTGGATTTCGGCTCCTCCGGAGCGCCGGTGTTTTCCTTTGACGGGAAAACACCACGCATCGTCTCGGTGGTCTCGGCCAAGGCAGAGGTGAACGGCCAGCGGGTGTCGCTTGGCGCGGCGCTGGGCGAGGGGCTGGATCTGTTGCAGGCGCAGCTGACCGGCACCCATATCGGCAGCCGCATGCCGCCCGGTGTGGGCCGGGTTCAGGTCGGCGATGGCCGCCGTACCAGCGGCGCCAAATTCATCCGTCAGTAGGCCTCAGACGGGGCATATTTCCGCGCCCTGCCAACCTCTTGAAACCCACGATGCAGTCCTTATCTCGATTGTGTCGGGTCGCCGCCAAGCGGGGCCCGATGGAAATGAACGCCCTGCCCCAGACGTGGGAGGGCAATGTACATATCGCTCAATGATGAGGATGACACATATGCGTACCTTTGATTTTGCACCGCTGCACCGTGCGACCGTGGGATTTGACCAGATCGCGGACCTGATGGACCGGGTTCTCAGCAACGATGTAAGCCAGCCCAGCTATCCCCCTTACAATATTGAAAAGACCGATGCCGACAGCTATCGCATTTCGATTGCGGTCGCCGGTTTCTCCGAAGCCGACCTCAGCGTCGAGGTGAAGGAGCACGCCCTGGTCGTGTCGGCCCGCAAGGCCGAAGCGGATGAGGACCGGACCTTCCTGCACCGCGGCATCGCCACCCGCGCGTTCGAGCGCCGTTTCACACTGGCCGACCATGTGCGCGTCACCGGCGCCAGCCATGCGGATGGCATGCTGCATATCGACCTGCAGCGCGAAGTGCCCGAGGCCCTGAAACCGCGCCGGATCGAGATCAGCTCTGCCACACCGCAGCGCGCCGAACTGGAAGCGCAGAAGGTCAACTGATCCTTCCCCGCACAGGGTTCTGCCTGCTTTGAAACTCCCCGAGGTCGCCGTCCTACCCGTGGCGGCCTTCCTTCCCCCGTGTCCGGATGCCGGGCGCGGGGGCTTTTGCGTTTGGCGCATCTCACGGTCGAAACTGACCGGATGGTAGGGACCGTCCTTTTCTGCTATCAGAAGCTGGAAAGGAGCCGCCATGCCCCCTGCCTCTCGCCCCGCTGACCGCCCTGCGTCACGATCCGCAAATCGTCCGGACGAATTCGTTCTGGCCGCAACGCAGCTTTTTGCGAACCGGGGCTATCACGGCGCCTCGATCGCCAATATCGCGGATGAGCTGGGGCTGACCAAACAGGCTCTCTTGCACCATTTCGGCAGCAAGGACGCGCTGTATGAGCGGGTGCTGGAAGGGGTAGCGGATCGCATGATGCTGATGCTGATGGAGGCGCAGAACCCCGATGCCGCGCCGGAGCAGCGGCTTGAGACGTTTTTCGAAACCTATCTGAGCGAGGGGCTGCTCAATCCTGTCGACAGCCGCCTGATCCTGCGGGAGCTGCTGGATGACCGACAGGAAGACCAGCCCGCTGAACGCTGGTTCCTGCGGCCCTTTTTGCAGGAACTGGTGGCCATGGTGCAGGATGCACCGGCCTGGCGCGCCGCGCCGCCCGCGGCCGCATTGGCAGCGGTTTGCGATCTGCTGGGGGCGATTAGCTATTTCGCCATGTCGCAACCGGTTCTGCCTCGCCTTCCGGGGCAGGCAGGGGCGGTCGAGGCTTTTCGTGCGCAGATACGAAAAAGGGTCCGCGACCTTGCCGGTCACGGACCCCAGTCCTGATGCTCTGATCCTTTGCGTGCCGGATCAGACCGACATGCAGATGTACTTCATCTCCAGATAATCTTCGATGCCGTGATGGCTGCCTTCGCGCCCGAGGCCCGACTGCTTGACGCCGCCAAAGGGCGCGACCTCGGTCGAGATGATCCCGGTGTTGACGCCGACGATGCCGTATTCCAGCGCCTCGGCCACTTTGTAGACCCGGCTCAGATCCTTGGCGTAGAAATAGGATGCGAGGCCAAAGATGGTGTCATTGGCCATGGCGATGACCTCGTCCTCGTCCTCGAATTTGAACAGCGGCGCCAGCGGGCCGAATGTTTCCTCGGTCGAGAACTGCATATCCGTGGTGGCGCCGGTCACGATGGTCGGCTGGAAGAAGGAGCCGCCCAGCTCGGACGGGGTGCCGCCCAGAATGATCTCGGCGCCCTTGGCCTGCGCGTCGGCCAGATGGGCCTCGACCTTTTCAACGGCCTTGTCGTTGATCAGCGGGCCGAACTGAACGCCGTCCTCAAGACCGTCGCCGACTTTCATCTTGGCAACCGCCTCTTTCAGCTTGGCGGCGAAAGCATCATAGACACCGGCCTGCACGTAGATCCGGTTGGCGCAGACGCAGGTTTGGCCGTTGTTGCGGAACTTGCACATGATCGCGCCTTCGACAGCAGCGTCGAGATCGGCATCGTCAAAGACGATGAAAGGCGCATTGCCACCCAGTTCCATCGAGCATTTCATCACCTGATCCGCCGCTTGGCGCAGCAGCAGACGGCCAACCGGGGTCGAGCCGGTGAAGGTCAGCTTGCGCACCGCCGGGTTCTCACAGAATTCCAGCCCGGTTTCTGGCGCGTCCGAGGTGGTGACCACGTTGAACACACCCGCCGGAATGCCTGCGCGTTCCGCTAGAACCGCCAGCGCGGTGGCCGACAGGGGCGTCAGCTCGGCCGGGCGGGCGACAAAGGCACAGCCTGCGGCCAGCGCCGGACCGGCCTTGCGGGTAATCATCGCGTTGGGAAAGTTCCACGGCGTGATCGAGGCGGCAACCCCGATGGGTTGTTTCAGAACGGTGATCCGCTTGTCCCGCTGATGGCCGGGAATGGTCTCTCCATAGATCCGCTTGGCCTCTTCAGCAAAGAACTCGATGAAAGATGCACCATAGGCAATCTCGCCCTTGGCTTCGGCTAGGGGTTTGCCCATTTCCGCGGTCAGGATGATGCCCAAGTCGTCCTGGTTTTCCATCATCAGGTCAAACCACTTGCGCAAGACATTCGCGCGTTCCTTGCCGGTCCATTTGGCCCAGTCTTTCTGTGCGGCTTCGGCCTGGGCGATGGCACCTGCAACCTGCGCGCGGCTGAGATCGGCAACTTCAGCCACCACATCGCCACGCGCGGGGTTGGTGACAACAAAGGTGCCCTTGTCTCCGTCAACAAACTGGCCGCCCACATAGGCGCGGGTTTCCAGCAGGGTCGGGTCCTTCAAAAGGGACTTCAGCTCGGTGTTCTTGGTCAGCATTGGTGTCTCCCCGGATTATTTGCAGGCATGCAAATCAGCTGGTCATTCATATGTCCAGAACCTTCGATGAGTCCAGAATTTGATCATAAATCTGCCGGACGCTGGTCATAGGCAAAGCAGAAGGGCCGGATGCCGCCGCTTCAGTTAGCTGTTTGACATTGTCCCGCGCAGCCCGTCACTTTGGCAAAAACAACAAACCGGGGAGACTGCCATGGAACTGGACGACGCCTATGCCAACGGAGCCTATATCGCGGGGGCCGATGATTATCCGCCGCGCTGGGATGCCTCGGCCGAGGATTTCCGCAACAGCCTGCACGAGCGCGCCCAGCTCGACATTCCATACGGTCCAGGCGATCGAAACAAGTTCGACCTCTTCCTGCCCGAAGGTACGCCCAAGGGTGTCTTCATCTTCGTGCACGGCGGCTACTGGCTGCGGTTCGACAAAAGCACTTGGTCGCATCTGGCGGTAGGTCCGCTGGCGCATGGCTGGGCCGTGGCAATGCCGTCCTACGACCTGTGCCCCGATGTCTCCATTGCCGATATCACCCGGCAGGTGGCCTCGGCGGTGGTACATATCGCCGAAGAAGTGGACGGCCCCATCGCCCTGGCCGGGCATTCTGCCGGGGGGCATCTGGTCGCCCGCATGCTGGACCGGGCGCTGCTGCCCGAGGATGTAGGCGCGCGCCTGAAAACAGTGATCCCAATTTCGCCGCTGTCGGATCTGCTGCCGCTGTTGCGAACCTCAATGAACAAGCAATTCAAGATGGATGCCGAGGCCGCCAAGGCCGAAAGCCCGGTGGAGATGCAGGACCGCTATGACGTACCGGTCACCGTCTGGGTCGGCGCCGAGGAACGCCCGGCCTTTCTGGATCAGGCGCAATGGCTGACCGATGCCTGGGCGACGGATCACGTCATCGCCTTTGGCAAGCATCATTTCAATGTCATCGACCCATTGGCGGATCCCGACAGCGACTTGGTGGCGCTGATCGTCAATTAGGTAGCCCTGCCGATCTGCGCCGCACCAAGGCACGACCCGGGCAGGGCGGCGCAGAAAACACTTGCCAGCGCTGCGATTCCGCAGCATGTCTGGGATCAGGGCCGGGCGATGGCGTCGCCGCGTGAGGGAGTTCTCACGGGACCCTGACTTAGACACACAATCTGTCCTGTACGCCGGGACCTTTCTTGTAAGCAAAGGAAGGATCCAGCATGACTGCACGTCCTGACATGTACCGTTTTCACAATGGCGAAAAGGCGCCGTTGCAATTCCCCGTGGCCGAGTATGAGGCGCGCATTGCGGGCCTGCGCAAGATCATGGAGCAGGCAGGCGTCACCGCCGCCGTCTTCACGTCGATGCATAATATCTCGTATTATTCGGGGTTTACCTACTGCGCCTTTGGCCGTCCCTACGGTCTTGTGGTGACCGCCGATGCCGCCGTCACCATCAGCGCAGGCATCGACGCGGGCCAGCCCTGGCGCCGCTCTTTCTGCGATAACATCACCTATACCGACTGGCAGCGCGACAATTTCTGGCGTGCGATCCTGTCGGTTTCTGGCCCCTGCGCAACGGTGGGCTACGAGAGCGATCACCTGACCCTGCTGCAAAAGGGCAAGCTCGAAGCCTTTCTGCAACCGGCTGAGATGGTGGATCTTTACGAGCCGACCATGCGCCAGCGCATGCATAAATCCGCTGCCGAGATCGAGATGATCCGCGCCGGTGCCGCAGTGGCCGATGTGGGCGGCTATGCCATCCGCGATGCGATCCGCGAAGGGGTGCGGGAGATCGACGTGGCCATGGCGGGACGCGATGCGATGGAGCTGGAGATCGCCAAACGCTTTCCCGATGCCGAATACCGCGACACCTGGGTCTGGTTCCAGTCGGGCATCAACACTGATGGCGCCCATAACCCGGTGACTGCGCGCAAGCTGCAGCGCGGCGATATCCTGTCGCTGAACACCTTTCCGATGATCTCGGGCTATTACACCGCGCTGGAGCGGACCCTGTTCGTCGGAGAGGTCGATCCCGACAGCCTGAAAGTCTGGGAGGCCAATGTCGCCGCCCATGAATACGGCATCTCGCTGCTGAAATCCGGCGCCAGTTGCGCCGAAATCACCCATAAGATCAACGCCTTCTTCGAAGAACGCGATCTCCTGCAATACCGCACCTTTGGCTACGGGCACTCCTTTGGCGTCCTGTCCCACTACTACGGGCGCGAGGCCGGGCTGGAGCTGCGCGAGGATATCGACACGGTGCTGGAGCCGGGAATGGTCATTTCGATGGAGCCCATGCTGACCATCGCGGAAGACAACCCCGGCGCGGGCGGCTACCGCGAACATGACATCCTGGTGATCACCGAGGATGGCAACGAGAACATCACCGGCTACCCCTACGGGCCGGAGTTCAACGTGGTCGGGTAACGGGGGCCGAAAGGCTCAAGAGTCGGGGGGTGACATCCGGACACCCCCCGTACACAGGCTGTGCAGCCTCTGTTCGGCAGGCAGGCCGCAGTCCAGGGGTTATGCGGCGTTTTTCTCGCCGTCCACTGCCGCATTGCAGGCAATCCGGCGCATGTCGTCCCGGGTCATTGGCTGACCGAAGTAAAAGCCCTGAACCGAGGTGCAGCTTTCTGCGCGCAGGAAGCTGAGTTCGTCTTCGACCTCGACCCCTTCGGCAAGAACCGGAATGTCGAGGGCAGCCCCGAGCAGCAGCGTGGAGCGCACGATGGCGGCACGCTGTGCGTCTTTATGCACGTCCTGAACGAAACTGCGGTCGATCTTGATCTTGTCGAATGGGAAGGTCTGCAACATCGACAGCGACGAATACCCGGTGCCGAAATCATCCATGGCGATGCGAATACTCAGCTCTTTCAGCTTGTGCATCACCTTCAGCGTATGCGCCTGATCGTCGATGATGCTGGCTTCGGTGATTTCCAGTTCAAGGCGCTGCGGGTCGAGGCCGGTCTCGAACAGGTTGTCCATCACGTCTTCGACAAACGAGGGCTGCACCAGCTGTTGCGGCGCCACGTTGACGGCAATGCTGTAGGGGTGATCCCATTGCGCCGCCTCGCGGCAGGCCTCCCGCAGCACCCAGGCGCCGATATCGCGCACCAGACCGGTTTCTTCGGCCACCGGGATGAATTCATCCGGGGACACCCGACCACGCGTCGGATGGTTCCAGCGCAAGAGCACTTCGAACCCCACCGGCGCCAGCGTTTCCAATGTGTTCTGGAGTTGATACACCAGTTCGAATTCATTGTTCTGCAGCGCCAGACGCAGGTCATGCACCAGCTGCGTCTTGTCCCGGCTACGGCGGTCCATTTCCTCGTCGAATTGGCAGATCGGCGTGTCTGCTTCTGACTTGGCCCGATACATCGCCACATCCGATTTATGCAGCAACTGGTTCGGATCACGCCCGTCTTCCAGCGTCGATGCAATCCCGATCGACGCCCCGACCCGCAACGAGACTTCCTCCAGGTCGATGGGCTCTACTATGGCGGCATGTAGACGCTCTGCAAAGCTCTGCACCTCTTCGATGCGGCGGAACCCCAGTTTGATGGCGACAAATTCGTCACCGCCAACCCGCGCGATGTATTCGCCTTCACTCTTTTGCTCATTCAAGCTCTGCGAAACCCGGCGCAATACTGCATCTCCTATCGCATGGCCATGCAGATCGTTCACCTCCTTGAACAGATTGAGGTCGATCGTCAGCACCGCCGCCTTTGCTGTCTCATTTTCGGTCAGCTGCGTCTGCAGGGCATCCAGTTTGCGGGTCAGCCACATCCGGTTGGGCATGCCGGTCAGCGGATCATGCAGGGCCGCGTGGGTGAGTTGGGAACGGGATTCCCCTTCGAGATTGACCTCAATACTCGCAGAAGCGATGGCAATCAGCAGAATGATCCCTGTCACTCCGAAGATCAGCATGGCCATGGCGGTATCCGAAATTGTCTCGGTCGGCACCTCAATTGAGGAATCCAGCCGGATCTCGATGGCGCTCATCCCGGTGAAATGCATAAGACAGATCGCCAGGACCATGGCCCCCGCTGGCCATAGCCGCCCGGCCACCCCGCCCAGGCGTTGGACAATCAAACCATAGCTGAGTGCGCCAAAACCCGCGCCCAGAAGGACAGAGGCCACCAGATGCGGAAGGCTCCAGACAATCGTTCCGGGGAGCAAATAGGCGTTCATGCCAGTGTAATGCATCGCCGTCACGGTCAGCCCGAACACCGCCCCCGCTGCACAGGCCGCAATCCGGCTGCGGGCATAGGCCAGCCCGGTGTTTGCAGCCAGTGAACCGATGACGCCGACCAGAAGCGATACGCCAGTCAGCACCGGTTCATACCCATGCGCATAGCCCGGGTCATAGGACAGCATCGCGATAAAGTGGGTCGACCAGATCGTGGCCCCGGTGATCAAACCGGCAAGGGGCAGCTGAACCAGGCGGCGCATGCCCGTCCACTGGGTCAAACGGGTGGACATATGTGTGGAGAGGACCGAACCGATGACGCAAATAAAAGCAGCCACGGCAACCAGGCCATAAATATGCTCCTGGGTGATACAGTCCAACAGACGATACATGAACCAAGTCCTCGGGTCGTATATGAGATTCAGTCTCTTGTCCCGTTGAACGGTTAACAAAACAACCGTGATTCAGCTCGCCCCAGAGATAACATGAGTATCATTGTAATATTTAAAAAGTGATCATCCGCCATCCTGCCTTGGCGGGCTATGGTGGAAACGGCTCTCCGACCCCTCCCATTGCACGCTCCCTCGCAATCGGGCATAGGAGGGGGAACCCTCCTGTATTGTGCAGGCTGGGGCGGGCAGGGGGCTATGCAGTCCTGTGCCGCCCCAAGGATCCCTAACCGAGCCTTATAGACTGACCTCCGCCCCATGGACGATCTGCCCAAGAAGACCAAGAATGAATTCGCTCTGATCCAGCTTCTCCCCAACATCATGACGGTGGGGGCGATCTGTGCGGGGTTGTCGGCGATCCGGTTCGGGGTGCAGGGCAATTACGTGCTGGCGGTGCAGCTGATCCTGCTGGCGGCGCTGCTGGATGGTCTTGACGGGCGGTTGGCGCGGGCCCTGGGCAGCGACAGCAAGATGGGAGCCGAGCTGGATTCGCTCGCGGATTTCCTGAACTTCGGCGTCGCGGCGCCGCTGGTGATCTATTTCTGGGCCTTGCAGGACATGCGCAGCGCCGGGTGGATTTCGGTGCTGGTGTTCTCGGTCTGTTGCGTGGTGCGGCTGGCGCGGTTCAACGTGGCAGCGAAATCGGATGAGCCGGTCGTGGGCGAACGCCTTGGCTACTTCACCGGCATCCCTTCGCCTGCCGGGGCACTACTGGCGATGCTGCCGATGTTCGTCTCCTTCTCCTTCTCCGGCGGGCTGGTCGTTCCGGATCTGCTGATCTGCTTTCACATGGTTGTCATAGGTTTCCTTATGATCAGTCGCATCCCGACCTGGTCGCCCAAGGCGGTGAAGATCAGCCGGGAGAATGTGAAATACTTCCTGGTGGGCTGTGCCTTTGCCGGGGCGGCGGTTCTGACCTATGCTTGGACGACGCTGGTTGTGTTGTGCCTTGTTTACGTGGTTTTGGTGGTCTGGGGGCTGATCCGAAAGGTACCGGATTGAGCGGGTAACAAGAAAACGGGGAGGCACGGGATTGGAACTGAAGGCGGTTCAATCATCCTACGCGCGCTGGGCGCCAATTTATGACAGGACATTCGGGGCGGTTACCAATGCCGGGCGGCGCCGGGTCGTGAACTATATCACCCGGCGTGGCGGCAGCGTGCTGGAGGTTGGCGTTGGCACCGGGCTGTCGCTGCCACATTACGGCGCGGATCTGCGCGTCACCGGTATCGATTTCAGCACCGAAATGCTGGCCAAGGCAGAAACCCGCGTGGCCGAGATGGATCTGGCCAATGTCGCGGGGCTGCGGCAGATGGATGCGCGTGATCTGGATTTTCCCGATGCCTCCTTTGACACGGTGGCGGCAATGCATGTGCTGTCGGTGGTGCCCGAGCCGCAAAAGGTGATGGCGGAAATCGCCCGGGTGCTGAAACCCGGCGGCGAGGTGGTGATCAGCAACCATTTCAAAAGCACCCAGGGCGTTCTGGCCTCGCTTGAGAAGATATCGGCCCCCTTTGCCAATGTGCTGGGCTGGCATTCCGATTTCGAGATCGGGACCATCCTTGGCGAAGAGACGCTCAGCCTCAAGGAGCAGGAAAGTCTGCCCCCCTTTGGGATGATGACCTTTCTGGTGCTGAAGAAAGCCCGCCAAAACTAAGCCCGTGCCCGAACTGCCCGCTTCGGATGGGCGGCGGGCGCCCCCGCACCCTTGTGCGGTCGGCGGGATTGGCATCGCGGCAAAAACGCTTATGTTCGAAGGGGTAAGCCAGCGCCTTGGCCGGGCTCTGCCGCAGGGCAGCGCCGCAGGCTTGGGCCGCGTTGGGGCTGGGGGCGGTGATGTTAGGCTTTTTTCGGCTGTTTTTCTTTCTGATGATTGGGCTCACGGTGGTTTACGGCGCCGTGTCGCTTTATTCGCGGGAAATGCGCCGGGCCAAGTTGAAACGCCGCTGGGCTGAGAAGGGCTTGACCGGAGATCGCGCGGCCTTCATCCAGCGGGGGTTGCGGCGGTATGACCATTCGTTCCGGCGTCGGCTGATCCTGCTTGTCTATGTGGTGCCGCTGGGGTTGATTGCGACGCTGATCTATATGGTAAATTTCAGATAGGAGGCCTTTATGGGCTACATCAAATGGGGATTTCTGATCACCGTCTGGCTGCTGTTCGGGGCCTTCCTGCACTATACGTTGCCGCAGTATGACGTGGTGCGGATCGTCAACACCTACGAGGAGCGTCAGGAACTGAATGACTGGACGCGGATGTTCTGGTCGACGCCCGACACCCAGTCGACCGAGCAGAGCAACCGGGATGTGCAGTTCATTCAGGCGGTGCGTCCCGATGGCAGCGCGATCGTTTACCGGAACGAGGACACCGGTTGGAACTGGCCGCCCTATTTCAAATTCGACACCGCCAATCTGTATACCGAGGCCAATGACGCGATCTCGAACAAGGCCGCGCCGGAATGGGTGGCGGTGCTGCACTATGGTTGGCGCAACGAATTCCTGTCGGCCTTTCCCAATGCGGTTGGGATCAAACCCGTTGCCGGGCCGGATGACAAACCTCTGAACTGGGTCAGCATTCTGATCCTAGTGCTGATTGCGGCGCTGTTCTGGGCCATCTACGTGCGCTGGCGCCGCTTCCGCCGCAACCGGCTCGACCCGATGATCGATGATGTGGAAGACAGCCTTTATGCCGCTGGCGACGCCATATCAGAGCGCCGCAGCAGGCTGCGCCGCTGGCTTGGTGGCGGCAACAAGTGATCCTGTTCGCCGCGCCGGGGGTGCGGGGTGGCCCTTACGGTTGAGGTCGATTAATCGCTGAACAGATCTGGGTTCTGGCTGATGTCTTTGGCCTGCTCCGCCGTAATGCCAAACACCCTGGCCAGTTTGGCGACCTTGTCTTCTGCAGTGTCCGCCTCGTGCAGGGTAACGAAGGGATCAAACCCGGCATCCCGGATCCGGTCGGTTTCATGCAGGATATCATTGCGGATGGTCGGCAGGATCCGGTCGAGGGTCTGTTTCGGTGTCTGCACTCCGACAAGGCCAGATCGCTGGGCATGGGCGATCAGATATTCATCGGTGAAATCACAATCGAGGTGAAGCACCTGCGTCACTGAGCGGTCAGAGGCGAAGTCATTCATCAGCTCCAGCCCCGAGGGATCTATGCAGACGATCAGCCGGTTGCTGTCGTAATATTCAAACAGCATGCGCATCAGGGCGCGGCGGTGGCGAGTGCGTTTCCACAGCGAGGCTTCGATCCCGCCAAGATCGGGTAAGGGCGTGTCTTCCTCGTGGAAGAGATAGGCGATGGCCGGAACCTCAGTGCGCTCGTTGACTTGCCGGATCAGCCTCTTGGCCACGTGCCATTTCTTGCACACGACCATGGTCAATTCGCGTTCTCGCCCCAGGCTGCTTTCGGTTTCCCAGAACCGCGGTGCAAAGCGGCGTCCGTTGCGACCGCGCTGGGTAAGGAACTGGAACAGGCTGCGCCCCTCGTTCGAGATCTGGAACTCCACGCCCTCGGCCGCGTAGAGCCGCCCGAGACGGCGTTTCAGATCCTTGGCATCCGGGCTGATTTTGCGGGCAAAGAGGAAATCCTGGCTCAGCAGCAGATCGTAGTGATCGTTGTAGAAATTCACCGGCATTCCGTAATCGGTGAACATCAGAAAGGTGAGCGTGCGGCACTGGATCTCATCGCCCGGGATCAGGTGGCGGACCAGCGTCTGGAAAAAGGTCTCATCCGGGATCCATGTGGTGCGGAAGAAGCGGACCACATCGCGCCGCTCCCGCACGAATTGCAGGATCGCCTCAACAGTGCGGCGGCGCAGGCACCACCACTGGCTGCCAATCTGAACCTGAATGTCCGAAGGCACCGCGCGGTGCAGGCGGAGTTTCTTCTGAAGGTTATGACTCCATTCGAACAGAGCCTTGTTCTTGCGTTCGTTGAAGACATGCCGGTAGATCAACCGGTCTTCCTTCATGCCGGTCTTAATCCAGTCGCTTTCGAAGAAATCAAAGCTTTCGATGAAGTCGAAATCGTTCTGATCCAGATAGTCATGCGCGTACTGGGCGGTCTTGATCGCCATGCAATCGCCCGACAGCATGTAGAAATGGGTGGCCCTGGGGAAGTTGTCGGCGGCGGTGCGCATTGCTGCTAGGGTGGCGCGGACCAGCGACCATTCTCCCCAGCCGCATTTGATGCGCCGCCGCGGAAAGCAGACATTGGGATTGTCGTCGAGGGCCGCGCGGATCTTGGCATAGTCTTGATCGCTGGCGCGGCCGTCGAAATGGATCACCATGTAATCGCCGACCGCCGTCAGCCGTTCGGCCTGCTGGATGATCGCCTCGGGGTCCTTATGGCAGAGCAGTATGTATGCAATTTTTGCCATTCTGACGACGGTACGCCCCTGTTTTGCTGGATTGTCTTCTTGATAAAGCTCGGAGCTGTTTGAAGAAACAAGATTATTTGTCTTTTGGTCGCGATGTGGTCATTGTTGCGTCGAGTGGACAGGAACGGAGTTGGTTGCGGATGGGATTCCCAGGAACCTGGATGACCGAGAGTGAAAGCGTGATTTACCGGGTGGTGCCGAAATGCGCCTGTTCGACCATCGGTCAGATACTCTATTATTCCGATCACGGCAGGTTCTTTGAGGGCGATATTCACGATTCAAAGGAAGGCCTGCATAAATGGGCGCAGGAGGTCAGTCAGGAGCCGATCAGCCGCAATGTGCTGGGCCAGCGCACCTATGCCTTCACCTGCGTGCGCAACCCCTATACCCGGGTGCTCAGCTCCTTCTTTGACAAGATCTGCGGCATCCAGCGCAACGGCAAGCGCTATCGTGGCAATCTGGTGCCACGGCTGGTCTATGATTACGGGATCGAGGTCGGCGGCGAGGATGGCCAGCAGGAGTTCGACCAGATCAAGAGCTTCCGGCGGTTCCTTTTATTCGTGCGCGACACCATCCGGTTCCGGCGTCCGATGGAGCCGGATATCCACTGGTCGGCGGCCTCGGGGCATGTGTCGACCTTTATCGTGAATGGCGGACGCTACAACAAGATCATCTGGACCGAGGCCTTTAACGATGGGATGCAGGGCGTTCTGGACGCCATCGAGACGCCGCATCCCGTGGATCTGGCGGCAATCCCGCGCTTCAACGAAAGCGAAGGCCACGGTCCCAAACGCGCGCATCCGGTCGAGGATTACTTCGACGATCTGTCGATGCATCTGATCTATGAGATCTACAAGCGCGACTTCGATCTGTTCAAATACGATTTTGAAAACCCGGCCAACAAGATGCCCATCGGAGAGATCGATCTGGACGAGGTGCACGCCAAGCTGGGCGACTGATCGTGTCTTTGGCAGAAACAGGGGTACTCCCGCCCATCGTCGGGCATTGAAAATGCCCATCCGCTGGTTGGGCGTGGCGCCGCTGGCGCGGCGCGCAGGGGGCTGAGAAGCGGTTGAGGGGCAGGTCTGCCCTCAACGCACCCTATCGATTTTCTTTGGGATGGGCGCGTCAAGGGTGAACCGCGCGGGCCGCGCGGCGGCGGAGCCGCCCTTGACCCGGGTCGCAGATGCCGCGGTCGAAGGCCGGATAAGAAAAAGGCCCCTCAGCCGGGTTGGCGAGGGGCCTTCGTCATTCATTCAGAGGCGGTCACTCGTCGTCTGGCAGCGCGCGCACGGCGCCCTTGGCGGCGCTGGTGGTCAGCATCGCGTAGGCCTTGAGCGCGGTCGAGACCTTGCGCTTGCGCGGTTTCGCCGGTTTCCAGCCAGCGGCCTCTTGCGCGGCGCGGCGGCTGGCGAGTTCCTCGTCCGAGACGGCCAGGTGGATCGAGCGGTTGGGGATGTCGATCTCGATGGTGTCGCCCATCTGCACCAGGCCGATGGCGCCGCCTTCGGCCGCTTCGGGGGAGACGTGACCGATGGAGAGACCCGAGGTGCCACCGGAGAAACGCCCGTCGGTCAGGAGGGCGCAGGCTTTGCCGAGACCCTTGGATTTAAGGTAGGAGGTCGGGTAGAGCATTTCCTGCATGCCCGGACCGCCGCGCGGGCCCTCATAGCGGATCACCACCACATCGCCCTCCTTGACCTTGCCGGTCAGGATGTCGCTGACGGCCTGATCCTGGCTTTCGCAGACATAGGCCGAGCCGGTGAATTTCAGGATGCTTTCATCGACGCCCGCGGTTTTCACGATGCAGCCATCGAGCGCGATATTGCCGAACAAAACAGCAAGGCCGCCATCCTTGGAAAACGCGTTTTCGACCGAGCGGATGACGCCGCCCTTCCGGTCGGTGTCGAGCTCCTTGTAGCGGTTGGATTGCGAAAAGGCCTCGGTCGTACGCACGCCGCCCGGCGCCGCCTTGAACAGCTCTTCGGCCTCGGGGTTGTTGGCGACCTTGACGTCCCATTTGGCGATGGCTTCGCCCATGGTGCTGGAGTGTACGGTGGAACAGTCATCGTGCAACAGACCGGCGCGGCTGAGTTCGCCGAGGATCGAGAAGATGCCGCCAGCGCGGTGCACGTCTTCCATGTGGACGTTTTCGATGTTGGGGGCCACCTTGCAGAGACACGGCACCTTGCGGCTGAGCCGGTCCATGTCGGACATGTCGAAATCCACCTTGCCTTCATTGGCAATGGCCAGGAGGTGCAGCACGGTGTTGGTGGAACCGCCCATGGCGATGTCGAGGCTCATGGCGTTTTCAAAGGCCTCGAAGGTGGCAATTTCGCGCGGCAGCAGGCCTTTTTCCTCGCCCACGTAGTGGCGTTTGGTGATGTCGACGATCTTGCGGCCCGCCTCAAGGAACAGGTTCTTGCGGTCGGCGTGGGTCGCGAGGGTCGAGCCGTTGCCGGGCAGGGCGAGACCCAGTGCCTCGGCCAGGCAGTTCATCGAGTTCGCGGTGAACATGCCCGAGCAGGAGCCGCAGGTGGGGCAGGCGTTTTCCTCGATATGCTGGACCTGTTCGTCGCTCAGCGTGTCGCTGGCGGCGGCAACCATGGCATCGACGAGGTCGATCTTCTTGGCATCCAGATCGGCGATGTCGATCTTGCCCGCTTCCATCGGGCCGCCGGAGACGAAGATCACCGGGATATTGAGACGCATGGCGGCCATCAGCATGCCCGGCGTGATCTTGTCGCAGTTGGAGATGCAGACCATGGCATCGGCGCAATGGGCGTTGACCATATATTCCACGCTATCCGCGATCACTTCGCGCGAGGGCAGGGAGTAGAGCATGCCATCATGGCCCATGGCGATGCCGTCATCCACCGCGATGGTGTTGAATTCCTTGGCAACACCGCCTGCGGCCTCGACCTCGCGGGCGACCATCTGGCCGAGATCCTTGAGGTGGACGTGACCGGGCACGAACTGGGTGAAGGAGTTGACGATGGCGATGATCGGCTTGCCGAAATCATGGTCTTTCATACCGGTTGCGCGCCAAAGGCCACGCGCGCCGGCCATGTTGCGTCCATGGGTGGAGGTTCTGGATCGGTACATTGGCATGTGGCTATTTCCCCTTTTTACCCTCAGGGACATGATTCGCGAAACAAACGCAATAACTGAGGGGCGATTTTGGTTATTTTGCTCCGATTTCCGGGGCGGTTGCGGAATGGGTTATGCGGGTTTTCTGAATGTCACCGACGGGCGGCTCAGCGTGAGGTGACAGACCAGGCCGATCAGCAGGGCCCAGAAGGGGGCTCCGATCCCAAGAAAGCTGATGCCCGAAACCGTGCCCATGAAACACAGGAGTGCCGCCTCGCGTCCTTCGGTCGGGGCCAGCGCATGGGACAGCCCGTTGCCAATGGTCGACAAGAGCGCTAGGCCTGCAATGGTGGCGACCAGCGCGTGCGGTGCGATCAGGAACAGGGAAATCACGGCAGCGCCGCCCAGCCCCACGGCGCAATAGATCACCCCGGCGGCCACCACGGCGAGGTAGCGGGTGTCCGGATCCTCATCCCCTTCGGGTCCGGCGCAGATGGCAGCGGTGATGGCGGCCAGGTTGAAGGCATAGCCGCCAAAGGGGGCGAGGATCAGCGAAGCGATCCCGGTCACCGTCAGCGCAGCCGAAACCGGCGGAACGTAACCTGCGCTGCGCAGGGTCACCACGCCGGGCATGTTCTGGGAACACATGGTGACGATATAGAGTGGCAGGCCAAGGCCGATCAGCGCCGAGAGGGTGAACTCGGGCATGACCGCCTCGGGGGTGGCGAGAGTCAGGTTCAGCTGCTGCAGGTCTCCGAAGCTGCCGGCTGCGGCGGCCCAGATGACACCCGCCAGCAGAACCAGCGGGATCGTGTAGCGCGGGGCATAGACCTTGCCGATCAGAAAGACCGCGCCCATCACCGCGACCAGCCAGACGTCTTCTTCAAGCGAAGTGAACGCCTCCAGCCCAAAGCGGAACAGGATACCAGCCAAAAGCGCATTGGCCAGCGTATCCGGGATCAGCCGCGCCAGCCGCTCGAACCAGCCAGTGAGGCCGGTGAGCGTCAGCAAGGCGGCGCAGAACAGAAAGGCGCCCGTGGCCTCGGGCAGGGTGGTCGCGCCACCGCCCACCGCCAGAAGAGCGGCACCGGGCGTGGACCAGGCGGTCAGAACCGGCAGGCGGAACCACAGCGACAGGATCAGGCTCGTGATCCCCATGCCCAGCCCGAGGGCCAGAAGCCAGCTGTTGGCCTGCGCCTGGTTTGCCTCCAACGCCGCGATGGCCTGAAAGATGATCGCCACCGAACTGGTGTACCCGACCAGAACGGCGACGGCGCCTGCCGTGATATGAGAGAGTTTCAGCTGCGGCATCATGGGGATCCTGAATGGGGTTTTCCCGGGCGTCGGGCTCTTGTAGGGTCAGTTTGTGCGTTATAGCGCACATTATCTTCTGTGCGTTATAACGCACAAGCCCTTTTTTGAAGAGATCGACAGACCGATGCCAACGCAGCCCGCGTCCCCGCCGGTAAGTGAAGACAAGATTTCGCAGAATCTGAAGCAGATCCGGGCCGAGGCCGGTTTCAGCCTGTCGCGGGCGGCCGAGGTGACGGGAGTCTCCAAGGCGATGCTGGGGCAGATCGAACGAGGCGAATCCAGCCCGACCATCGCCACGCTCTGGAAGATCGCCAAGGGGTTTCACCTGCCGCTGACCGCCTTGATCGAGGATAGCAGTCAGCCCAAGGTTCTGGGCGAGAGCGTGTTCCGCACGGTGCAGTTTCCCGGCAGTATCGCGGTCAAGATCGTCTTTCCCTTTGATCCCAACCTCGGGGCCGAGACCTTTCACGTGCGCCTGCGTCCGGATCAGTGCCACCAATCTCAGGCGCATGACGCGGGCGTGACCGAAGAGGTCTTTGTGCTCGAAGGGCCTGTGGAGGTGCTGAGCGATGGCGCGTGGGTGCGGCTCGACGTTGGGGAGGGGCTGCGCTTTGCGGCCGATCAGCCCCATGGGTACCGTGCCGGGCCGGACGGGGCGGCCTTTCTCAACATGCACCATTATCGCAGACCGGATCCGACTGGCTGATCAGGTCCTGCGCCCGCAAAGGTCACAATTCCGTAAGAGGGGACACGGCAGTGCTTGCCGAAGTCTCACCTTGTGACTAGGGCTTTGGCAGGGACGTAAAAGCCGATTGGGGGAGGCACCGATGGAAACGCTGCGCGGCAGCCTGTTGATGGTGCTGGCCATGGGGGCCTTTGCGCTGGAGGACATGTTCATCAAATCGGCAGCGCAGGCGCTGCCGGTCGGGCTGATTCTGGTTTTCTTCGGTCTTGGCGGTATGGTGCTGTTTGCACTGGTGGCGCGTGCGCAGGGACAGGCCTTGTGGCACCCGGCCTTTTGCACGCGCGTGATGCTGCTGCGTTCTCTGTCAGAGGTCGTTGGTCGTCTGTGTTTTACCCTGGCCCTTGCGCTGACGCCGCTGTCCTCGGCTTCGGCCATCCTGCAGGCGACGCCGCTGGTGGTCGCGGCGGGCGCGGTGGTGTTCTTTGGCGAAACGGTGGGCTGGCGGCGTTGGCTGGCGATTCTGGTCGGTTTCGCCGGGGTGCTGATCATCCTGCGCCCCGGGGTCAGCGGCTTTGAACCGGCCTCGCTGTTCGCGGTGGCCGGAACGCTGGGCTTTGCCGGGCGCGATCTGGCAACGCGGGCGGCGCATGTGTCGATGCACAACAGCCAGCTCGGTATGCTGGGTTTTGCCATGCTGGCAGTAGCGGGCATTATCGCGCTGGGCTGGACCGGGCTTGATGGGCTGGGTGACGGGGGGCTGACCGATCCGGGCGTCTGGCTGGATGTGGCCTGCGCCACGGTGATCGGCGTGATCGCCTATGGGGCGCTGACCGGCGCCATGCGGCTGGGCGAAATCTCGGTCGTGGCGCCCTTCCGCTATACGCGGCTGGTCTTTGCCATGGTGCTGGGCATTCTGGTCTTTGGCGAGCGGCCCGATACGCTGACGCTGATTGGCAGCGCGGTGATCGTGGCCAGTGGTGTCTTTACCCTGATCCGCAGCCGCAAAGCCTGAGTCATCTTGCGTCCGGTCCCGGGCGCGCTTACATCTGCCTGCCATGGCCAAGCAGAAATCAGACCCGAACTACAAAGTGATTGCCGAGAACCGCCGGGCGCGGTTCGATTACGCGATCGAGGAAGATCTCGAATGCGGGATCGTTCTTGAGGGGTCGGAGGTGAAATCCCTGCGCGCCGGGGGCGCCAATATCGCTGAATCCTATGCGACCGTCGACGACGGGGAGCTGTGGCTGGTGAACTCCTATATCGCGCCCTATGCGCAGGCCAAGGTGTTCAAGCACGAGGAGCGCCGCCGCCGTAAGCTGCTGGTCTCGCGCAAGGAGCTGGCACGCCTGTGGAATGCGACGCAGCGCAAGGGCATGACCCTGGTTCCGCTGGTGCTCTACTTCAACCACCGGGGTATGGCCAAGATGAAGATCGGCATCGCCAAGGGTAAGAAGAACCACGATAAGCGCGAGTCCCAGGCCAAACGCGACTGGTCGCGCCAGAAACAGCGGCTGCTGAAGGACGCGCGCTGACGCCAATAGCCTGAGCTGCCGGAACCATCCTTCGGGACAGGGACGAGGCAGGCCCGGCGTGCCGTTTGTCGCCACGGCACCACGTTTGGTGCATGTATCAGGGAAATATTGTACCGGAACAGCCGCTTCTCTTGCGACTCCGCGCGGTGGGCTGTACCCATGCGCCAGCGAACCTGAGGGGAGGCGTTTTTGATGGATGATCCGAAAACTCTTGTGTCAACCGACTGGCTGGCAGCCCATCTGAAGGATCCCGATCTCAGGATTCTGGACGGGTCATGGTATCTGCCCAATGAGAACCGCGATCCCAAGGCGGAATATGACGCGGCCCATATCCCCGGCGCGCGCTTCTTTGACATCGATGATATTTCGGACCACCGGTCGGAACTGCCCCATATGGTGCCACCGGTCGAGAAGTTCATGTCGCGCCTGCGCGCGATGGGCGTAGGCGACGGTCATCAGGTGGTGGTCTATGACGGCGCCGGCCTGAAATCGGCGGCCCGTGTCTGGTGGCTGTTCCGGTTGATGGGGCAGATGAATGTCGCGGTGCTGGATGGCGGTCTGCCGAAATGGCAGGCTGAGGGGCATCCGGTCGAAGACCTGCCGCCGATGATCCGCGACCGCCACATGACCGTGCGGGTGCAGAACCAGCTGGTTCGCGATGTGACGCAGGTCTCTGCGGCCGCCAAGCTGGGCGATCATGAAATCATCGACGCCCGCGCTGCCGAACGGTTCCGCGGCGAGGTCCCGGAACCGCGCGAAGGGCTGCGCTCGGGCCATATCCCCGGCTCGAAGAACGTGCCTTATGTGACCCTATTGAACCCCGATGGCACCCTGAAAGACGCAAACGGCATTCGCGCCACCTTTGAAGGGGCCGGTGTCGACCTTGCGAAACCTGCCATCACCACCTGCGGCTCGGGTGTGACCGCCGCCGTTCTCAGCCTGGCACTGGAGCGCATCGGCAAGACCGATCACGCGCTTTATGATGGATCCTGGGCAGAATGGGGCGCCTTCCCGACCCTACCCGTTGCAACCGGAGAGAACTGATGTTCGAGACCCTGAAACCCCAGCCAGCGGACAAGATCCTGGCGCTGATGCAGATGTACCGCGAGGACCCGCGCGCGGATAAGATCGACCTTGGTGTCGGTGTCTACAAGAACGCCGAGGGCGTCACCCCGGTGATGCGCGCGATCAAGGCCGCCGAGCACAAGCTGTGGGAAGAAGAAACCACCAAGGCCTATACTGGCCTCGCGGGTGATCCCGGCTATGCCGATGTGATGATCAAACTGATCCTGGGTGATAGCGTGGCGCGTGGAAACATTGCCGCCGCCGCCACCCCCGGCGGCACCGGTGCCGTGCGCCAGGCGTTCGAGCTGATCAAGATGGCCAACCCCAAGGCACGCGTTTTTGTGTCGGACCCGACCTGGCCGAACCACATCTCGATCCTGAAATACGTTGGCATCGAGACCGTCACCTACCGCTATTTTGACCGCGAAACCCGCGGCGTGAACTTTGACGGGATGATCGAGGATCTGAAGGGGGCCGAGAAGGGCGACGTGGTGCTGCTGCACGGCTGCTGCCACAATCCCACCGGGGCCAACCTGAACACCACCCAGTGGCAGGAGGTGATCGACCTTCTGAACGCGCGCGGTCTGATCCCGATGATCGACATTGCCTACCAGGGCTTTGGCGACGGTCTGGAAGAAGACGCAGCGGGTGTGCGCATGGTGGCTGCCCAGACGCCCGAATGCCTGATCGCGGCAAGCTGCTCCAAGAACTTCGGCATCTACCGCGAACGCACCGGCCTTCTGATGGCGGTTAGCCAGGACGGCAGCGCACAGGCGCTGAACCAGGGCACGCTGGCCTTCCTCAACCGGCAGAACTTCTCTTTCCCGCCGGATCACGGCGCGCGCCTGGTGACGATGATCCTGAACGACGAAGCCCTGCGCGCCGATTGGGCATCCGAGCTGGAAGAGGTGCGTCTGGGCATGCTGGGCCTGCGTCAGCAGCTGGCGGATGAGCTGCAGCGCCTGAGCGGCTCGGACCGCTTCGGCTTTATCGCGCAGCACCGCGGCATGTTCTCGCTTCTGGGCACCACGCCCGAGCTGGTCGAGAAGATGCGCGTGGACAATGGCATCTACATGGTGGGCGACAGCCGCATGAACATCGCGGGCCTCAACAAGACCACCGTGCCGCTGCTGGCCAAGGCGATCATCGACGCGGGCGTCTGAACGCCGCGATAAACAAAGACGTGAAGAGTGAAACGCGCTCCCGAGTGGGGCGCGTTTTTGTGTGACGGTCATGGGGCAGGGGCTCCCGCGCCCGCAGGTGCCTTGCCTCTGGCAAGACCCCTTGGCGGGCTTGGGCCCGGCGCCGCTGACGCGGCGCAAGGGATTTCGCTGAGAAGCGGTTTAAGAGCAGGTCTGCCCTCAAACGCGCCTTGACCATTGTGAATTGCAGCGCACCGCGCCTCAAGGGAACCTCGCGCCTTGCGCGAGGCCGCTGGTGCGGCCCTTGACCCGCTGTACGCTTTGATGGGCGGGGCCTTGGCGACAGAGGAGAGCAGCAGGCGCCGCTATCGCGGCGCCGGGCCCAACCGCAAAGGGACAGTCTATGACTGTGCCGGAGCGGGCGGGAGGGTTCACCCGATGCTGGGCGAAAGGGGCGCGGACAAAGAAAAACGCGGCCCCGAGAGGCCGCGTTCCTAGATCTGTGTCAGGAGGCTGGGTTTAGCCTGCCTTGAACTCCGGATAGGCTTCCATGCCCAGTTCCGCCATGTCGAGACCGTTGATCTCGTCTTCTTCGGTGACGCGGATACCCATGGTTGCCTTCAGGATCAGCCAGACAATGCCGGAGACGATGAAGGTGAAGGCGCCGATGGCAACGAAGCCGGTGATCTGGGTCACGAAGGAGGTACCTTCGGTGTAGAAGGGAACCGCGAAGGTGCCCCAGAAGCCTGCGACCAGGTGCACCGGGATGGCGCCGACGACGTCGTCGATCTTCAGCTTGTCCAGCATCGGCACAACGAAGACCACGATCACACCACCGACGGCACCGATCCAGAGCGCGCCGAACAGCGACGGGTCAAGCGGACCGGCGGTGATCGACACCAGACCGGCAAGAGCGCCGTTCAGGGTCATGGTAAGGTCGGGCTTCTTGAACATGACCTGGGTCAGCAGCAGGGCAGCGACAGCACCAGCGGCGGCAGCCATGTTGGTGTTGGCGAAGATGCGCGACACGTCGGTCACATCACCCACGGTGCCCATCGCCAGCTGCGAGCCGCCGTTGAAACCGAACCAGCCGAGCCACAGGATGAAGGTACCCAGGGTCGCCAGAGCCAGGTTGGAGCCGGGCATCGGGATGGTTTTGCCGTCTTTGTACTTGCCGATACGCGGGCCGAGGATCAGCGCGCCTGCGAGGGCTGCGAAACCACCTGCTGCGTGCACCAGGGTCGAGCCGGCGAAGTCGGAGAAGCCCATTTCGGACAGGAAGCCGCCGCCCCACTGCCAAGAGGCTTCGATCGGGTAGATAACGCCGGTCAGGATCGCGACGAAGATCAGGAAGGGCCACAGCTTGATACGCTCGGCCAGGGTGCCGGAGACGATCGAGGCAGTGGTGGCGCAGAACATCAGCTGGAAGAAGAAGTCGGAGCCAACCGAAGCATAGTCGAGCGATGCATCCGCTGCCGCCAGACCAACCGGTTCAAGCGAGGTGATGGAGAACCAGGGGCCCATCACGCCCGAGATCACCCAGTCGCCGGGGTACATCAGGTTGAAACCGATCAGCCAGTACATGATGGCCGCGATCGAGAACAGCGCGATGTTCTTGGTCAGCTGCATGGTCACGTTCTTGGAACGCACCAGACCTGCTTCGAGCATGGCAAAGCCTGCAGCCATCCAGAACACCAGGAAGCCGCCGATCAGGAACAGCAGGGTGGTAAAGATATAGGGGTTGATGTCGGGGGTTTCTGCTGCCGCGTCCTGCGCCAGTGCCAGGCCCGGAAGGGCGGCAAAGGCCGTGGCGGCAAGAGAGAGTTTCAGTTTACGCATCTGTATTTTCCTCCGAAATGGACGCTTAAAGCGCCTCGAGGTTGGTTTCGCCGGTGCGCACCCGCACGGCCTGTGCCACATCCAGGACAAAGATCTTCCCATCGCCGATCTTGCCGGTGCGGGCGGTGGACGAAATGGTGTCGACCACCTGATCCGCCAGCTCCCCTGGCACCACGATTTCCAGTTTGACCTTGGGGACGAAGTTCACTTCGTATTCCGCACCACGGTAGATTTCCGTGTGGCCCGCCTGGGCTCCAAAGCCTTTGATTTCCGTCACCATCAGACCTGAAACGCCGATTCCGGTCAGCGCTTCGCGGACCTCCTCGAGTTTGAAGGGTTTGATGGCTGCTATGATCATTTTCATCTCGACACCCTATTTCTGGACCACTTAGGCCGCTCCATTCGCACCTGCAGCAAAGCGGCCACCCCGAGTCGGGGGAACCGGAAGAGCCTGTTTGCAGGGCGGAATGGCGGCCTCGGGCCTAATTATTTTGCTTAAAAAGTGGTCAATGCCTGCATTTTGAGCGTTTTGAGGAGGGAGTTTCCGGCAAAACTGCCCCTCTACAAAGCAGTGGGATCGGTTTATTGTCGCCAAAACGGGCAAACCGGGCAGGACACTGGCAGGATACTGACATGGCACAAGGATCAGGGCGCAAGCCGCTGGTGGCGGATAAACGCTATCCCAAAAGCAGATCCGGCAAAGGGGCAAAGCCCGCGCGCCGGGGCGCACGAAAAGGCAGCTCTGGTGGTGGGATCTTTGGGTTTCTCTTCGGGCGCCGAAAACCTGCCGCAGCGCCCAAGAAGGCTGCGCCGCGGAAAAAGGCAGCAGCGACGCGCAAACCAACCCCCAAACGCAAACGCGGGCTGATCGGGACCCTGCTGGCACCGTTTCGATGGCTGCTGCGTCTGGTCTGGGGCTTTACCTGGCGCGTTGGGCTGATCTGCACTGGCATCGTCGCCCTGGCGGTCGGCTATCAATACATGAAGCTGCCCGAGGTGACGCAGCTGCTGGATGGGCGGGCGCGTGGCTCGGTCACCCTGCTGGATGCCAAGGGAGAGGTCTTTGCCTGGCGCGGGGATCAGTTTGGCGGCGTCGTCACCACACAGACCGTGTCGAAACACCTGAAGAACGCGGTGGTCGCCACCGAGGACAAGCGGTTCTACCGTCATTTCGGCGTCTCGCCGCGCGGGATTGCCAGCGCGGTGCGCATCAACCTGAGCGAAGGGCGCGGTCCACTGTCCGGACATGGCGGCTCGACCATCACCCAGCAGACGGCGAAGCTGCTATGCCTTGGCGAGGTCTATGACCCCGAGGTCTGGGAAAGCGAACGCGCCTATGAGGCCGATTGCCGTCAGGGCTCCCTTTGGCGCAAGGCGACCGAGGCGGTCTACGCCATGGCGATGGAGGCCAAATACACCAAGGACGAGATCCTTTCGATCTATATGAACCGGGCCTATATGGGCGGCGGCGCCTATGGGGCCGAGGCGGCGGCGCAGCGCTATTTCGGAAAATCCGCGAACCAGCTGAACGCGGCCGAGGGTGCGATGATCGCCGGTCTTCTGACCGCGCCGTCTTCGCTGGCGCCGACCAATAATCTCAAACGCTCGCAGGACCGCGCCGCCACCGTGCTGCGCCTGATGAACGAACAGGGCTATCTGACAGCCAAGGAAACCCAATACGCGCAAAGCCACCCCGCCGAGCTGAGTGAAGCTGCCGAGGCGCGGGCCGGGGGATATTTCGCCGATTGGGTAATGGATACGATCCCCAGCTATTTCGGCGATCAGACCACCGAGGACGTGGTGATCCGCACCACATTGGACCAGCGCCTTCAGAAAGCCGTGGAAGGCGCGGTGGATCATGTTTTTGAGAACAAGGTGCGCGAAGGGTCAAAGGCTCAGGCCGCCATTGTGGTGATGAGCGCCGATGGCGCCGTGCGCGCCATGGTGGGCGGGCGCAAGACGCGGGTGTCCGGCGTCTTCAACCGCGCCACCCAGGCGAAACGGCAGACGGGCTCCGCTTTCAAACCCTTTGTCTATGCCACGGCGCTGGAGCTGGGATACTCGCCGCTCGACCGGGTGCTGGATGCGCCTTATTGCATGGATATTCCGGGATCGGGCGAATGGTGCCCGCAGAATTATACCCGCAAATACTATGGCGAAATCACCCTGACACAGGCGCTGCGGGATTCGCTGAATATTCCTGCGGTGAAAATTTCCGAAGCGGTGGGCCGCGATCTGGTGCGCCGGGTGGCTGGCGATTTTGGCATCGACAACGAGATGGCTGAAGGTCCGGCGCTGGCGCTGGGCGCCTCGGAAAGCACGCTTCTGGACATGACCGGCGCCTATGCCGGGATCCTCAACGGCGGCTCTTCGGTAACCCCCTATGGGGTGACCTCGCTGAGCCTTGTGGAAGACAGTGAACCGCTGATGGGCTCCAGCGGCGGTATGGGAGAGCGGGTGATCCGCACCAAGGCGGCGCAGCAACTGGTCTGGATGATGGAAAAGGTGATCGCCGAAGGCACCGGACGGCGGGCGCAGATCCCCGGCTGGCAGGCGGCGGGTAAGTCCGGCACCACCCAGGCGGCGCGGGATGCCTGGTTCATCGGCTTCACGGCGGATTACGTCGCCGGGGTCTGGATGGGCTATGACGACAACACGCCGCTGACCGGTGTGACCGGAGGCGGGCTACCGGCCGAGATCTGGCAAGAGGCGATGGTGCGGGTGCACGAGGGCCTGGAGCCGAAACCGCTGCCGATGCAGGCGCCGGATCCACTGCCCACGCCGCAGCCCTCAGACAGGGATCAGCGTCGCGGCCCCCGGATTGGTCAGGAGCTGGGCCGCGCGGTGGATGGCATCCTGAGGGATATCTTCGGCAACTGAGCTGGCGCCCCCGGCAGGCTGGCGGGGAGAGGTCGCGGCGACCCGTGTAGTCGCGATGCCGCGACCACAGGCAAGGCAAACCAGTGGATCATAGCGAAAAGTGGCAGGGATCAGCTGAGGCGTTTCAGCTCTGAGATCATCTTGTCGATGTCGCCGCGGTTGCGGTCGAGAATGGCGCCGATCTCGGTCCGTTCGGTCAGCAGAAGGTTTACGCCCTCAATATACATATTGAAGAACAGATCCTTGCCGGAGCGGTTGGAAACCAGGAAGGTCACTTCGAACGGCGCCTGCCCCTTGAGATAGGCGGTGGTGCTGACCTCGAACCATTTCTTGACGCGCTTCACACCGGTCACCTCGAGGCGACCGCCGATGAATTCACGGAACCGCTGCCCATACTTGCGCGAGATGTAGCCCTGAAAGGCGTCAGAGAAGGCCCGTTTCTGCGCTGCCGAGGCGCGGCGAGCATCGACGCCCATCGCATAGGCAGCAATATAAGAGGTGTCGCTGTACTGGCCAAAGATCCGCTCGAAATCGCGGTACATGGCATTTTCGGACTTGCCCGAGGCAATGACGCGATTGATGTCAGTGACAAGATTGTCGATCAACCGGCTGGCCGAGTTTTCGTTCAAAGCCCAGAGCGCACTGGGCGCGGTGATGGTTGCAGCACCAGCTGCGGCAAGAAACATACGGCGGTTCATCGTTCAAAACCCTTCGGTATCCAGTTCAAACGGATCGATCTCTGTGATCTCACTGCTTTCACCCAGCTCAAAACGGCGGTTCTGAAGGTAGATCAGACGGGCCTGCGCATAGCTGTCGGCGCTTTCGTAGAGAATCGAATCCACGGTATCAGAATATCTTCCACGGTCTCCAAGCCGACGCACGATCTCTGCGTAGACACCGATGTTGTCGGCTGGATTATGCTCAGCAAAGGAAATGGGATTGGTGAAAAAATCAACGGCGATGCCCACTGCGTCACGGGTTGTTGAAGGACCGTAAACCGGCAGTTCCACATAGGCGCCTTCGCCAACGCCCCAGACGTGCAGCGTTTCACCGAAATTGGTATCGACCGGCGGAATGTCAAAGGCACTGGCCGGATCGCCGAGGCCGCCGACGCCGACGATGGTGTTGATGGCAAACCGCGCCAGCGCGATCCCGGATTCCTTGAGGTTGCCCTGAAGTAGCGCATTCACGGCCTGACCCGGCATCGAGAGGTTCTCAGCAAAATGTGAAAAGCTCGTGACCATGGGGTCGGGGACGATCGCGACATAGCCTTTGGAGGCCGGACGGAAGGCCACTCGGTCAAGGCCAAGGTTGAACCGATGCACTGCCCGGTTCGTATTTTCATAGGGATCGAAGATTTCGCCCGCAGCTTTTGCCGCCGGATCCTGTGTCGCGCAGCCAGCCAAAAGCAGAGCTGATACAAGCAGGGCAGAGAGCGTTGCAAATGATCGCGTAAAAAAAGTCATCGGGTCTGGGTTTCCCTTGGTCCAAATTTGGAGCACACCGTGCGCACTTATTGGGAATCCTTCTGCTTCCCACCCTTTGAAGGCCTTGATTGTGAAACTGTGGCAGAATTGGAACAGGTTTTCTGCGGGCAGCTCGCTGCCCTGCTTTAGTATGAACAGGCGCGCTTGAACAGGTATTGGAACCAGCGATGAAGGAAAAAAATATAAAACCGGGATTTGATGAGCTTCGGTATGTGCGTCGCCGCAACCGTGGGCTTTTCTGGTCTACCGGAGTTTTCAGCTTTTTCGTGAACATGCTGATGCTGACCGGCCCGCTTTATATGATGCAGGTCTATGACCGGGTCCTGGGCAGCCGCTCCGAGGCCACGCTGGTCGCCCTGTCGCTCCTGGTGGTGTTCCTTTACGGCATGATGGGTCTTCTGGATTACGCCCGTGGCCGGATCCTGGCCCGGGCCGGGGCCCGGTTCCAGGCGGCGCTGGACCAGCGGGTGTTCGATGCCATGATCCGCCGCTCGGCGGTGGCGCGGGATCCGGTCGCCCAGACCGGCCTCAGCGATCTGGAATCGATCCAGCGGCTGATCTCATCGCCGGTGCTGGGCGCTGCTTTCGATCTGCCGTGGACACCGGTGTTCCTGGCGGGGATCGCTCTGTTCCACCCCTGGCTCGGCCTGCTGGCGCTGGGTGGCGGGGCGGTGCTGATCGGGATTGCCCTTCTCAACCAGTTGCTGAGCCGTACGCCGCTGCAAAAAGCCAATATGTCCGGCCACAAGGCCAACCTGATGTCCGAGGAAATCCGCACCGAGGCGGAGATGATCCAGTCCATGGGGATGCGCGGCGCCGCCTTCCAGCGCTGGCAGAAGGCGCGCACGTCGGCGCTGAAGGACAATATCGCGGCCAATGACACTGGCGGCGGCTTCACCACCCTCACCAAGACGCTGCGATTGTTTCTGCAATCGGCGATGCTGGGGCTGGGCGCCTATCTGGTGCTGCAGGGCGAGATGACCCCCGGGGCGATGATCGCCGGGTCGATCCTGATGGGCCGGGCGCTGGCCCCGATCGAGCTGGGTCTCGGTCAGTGGCCCATGGTGCAGCGCGCCATGAAAGGCTGGAGCAACCTCGGCGAACTTCTGGCCAAGGTACCGCCGGAACAGGAACGCACCGCGCTGCCGCAGCCCAAGGCGCTGCTCGAGGTGCAGGGGCTGGCGGTGGTGCCGCCCGGCGACAACAAAGCGCAGCTGCGCAACGTGTCGTTCCGGGTGCAACCGGGACAGGCCATCGGCGTGATCGGCCCGTCGGGATCGGGTAAATCCACCCTGGCCAAGGCGCTGACCGGCGCCTGGCGCCCGGCAGCGGGCACGGTGCGGCTGGACGGGGCCTCCATCGATCAATATGCGCCGGACGTTCTGGGCCGCCACATCGGTTATCTGCCGCAGCGGGTGCAGCTGTTTGACGGCACCATCGCCCAGAACATTGCCCGGCTGTCTCAGGAGCCTGATGCCGGAAAGGTTGTCGCTGCGGCCAAGAAGGCTGCCGCGCATGATATGATCGTCAAGCTGCCTGACGGCTATGACACCGCGGTTTCTTCCGGTGGGGGGCGTTTGTCCGGCGGTCAGATGCAGCGGGTTGCCCTGGCTCGTGCACTTTATGATGATCCGGTTTTCGTCATTCTGGACGAGCCCAATTCGAACCTCGACAATGACGGATCGGTGGCGCTCAATCAGGCGATCAAACAGCTCAAGGCCGAAGGAAAATCGGTGATGATCATGGCCCACCGTCCAGCGGCCATTCAGGAATGCGATCTGCTGCTGGTGATCGACCAGGGTGTACAGACCGCCTTTGGTCCCAAGGACAAGGTACTGCAGGAAATGGTCGCGAACCATCAGACGATCCGCAAGGCACGGGCCCCCGGAGGTGTACAATGAGCGTCGAAAAAGACTGGTCCGCCCGGCGTCCGCTGGCCATCGGGCTTCTTGGACTACTGATTCTGGTCGGTGGGTTTGGAACCTGGGCGGTGATGTCCTCGATCGCGGGCGCAGTTGTGGCGACCGGCCGGATTGAGGTGGATCGCAACCGGCAGGTGGTTCAGCATCTGGATGGAGGCATCGTTTCGGAAATCCTGGTTGACGAAGGCGATACCGTTGCCGCCGGTGAAACGCTGCTGCGTCTTGATGCGGCCGAACTGCACTCGCGGCTGGTGATCACCGAAGGCCAGCTGTTCGAGATGATGGCCCGTCGTGGTCGGCTTGAGGCCGAGCGTGACGAGGCGGAGAAAATCACCTTTGATCCCGAACTTGTAGCGCTGGCGCCGGAGCGGCCCGAGGTGCGCGACCTGATGGAAGGGCAGCAGCGTCTGTTCCTGGCCCGCCGTGATTCCACTGCCCGCGAGATCGAGCAACTGGAGAAACGTCGCGCCCAGATCAACGATCAGATCGTCGGCATCAAGGCGCAGCAGGATTCCATGCGGGTGCAGCTGGAGCTGATCGGCGAAGAGCTGAAGAACCAGCAGACCCTGCTGGAGCGCGGGCTGGCGCAGGCTGGCACGGTTCTGAACCTGCGCCGCACCGAGGCGAACCTCAGCGGCTCTCTGGGGGAGCTCCTGGCCAATCAGGCCCAGGCCGAAGGCCGCATCACCGAAATCGATATCCAGATCCTGACGCTTGGCTCGCGCCAGCGCGAAGAGGCGATCACCCGTCTGCGCGATCTTCGCTATCAGGAGCTGGAGCTGGCCGAAACCCGCCGCTCGGTTCTGGAGCGGCTGAACCGGCTGGATATCACCGCGCCGGTCTCGGGCGTTGTCTATGGTATGCAGGTCCACACGCCGCGTTCGGTGATCCGCCCGGCAGAACCGGTGCTGTATCTGGTGCCGCAAGACCGGCCGCTGGTGATCGCGGTGCAGGTCGTGCCGACGGATATCGATCAGATCTTTGTCGGTCAGTCGGTGACGCTGCGCTTCTCGGCGCTGGATCAGCGCCAGACTCCGGAACTCTTTGGCAAGGTGACGCAGGTCTCTGCTGACGCTTTTGAGGACGAAGGTACGCGGGTCTCTTACTACCGCGCCGAGATCGAGTTGAACGAAGGCGAGCTGGAAAGACTGCCTGCGGATACCGCCCTTATCCCGGGCATGCCGGTGGAAAGCTATATCCGCACCAAGGATCATTCGCCCATGGCCTATCTGCTGAAACCGCTGAGCGATTATTTCGTCAAGGCCTTCCGCGAAACCTGATCACGCGGGCCGCCGACAGAGCGTTTTGCTCTTTTCGGCGGCCTGCTTCGGCGCTAGCGTCGCCTCCAAACAGTGATCTGGAGGACAGCCGTCATGAGCATCGAAGCCAAACTTGCAGAACTGGGCGTTACCCTGCCCGAAGCCCCGGCACCGGCGGCAAACTACGTGCCCTACGTCGTGGCAGGGGACATGGTTTATGTCTCCGGTCAGATTTCGGCGGATGAAGGCGGGCTGATTACCGGCACCCTTGGCGATGACATGGAGGTCGAGGCCGGTCAGGCGGCGGCAAAACGCTGCGCCATCGCGCTTCTGGCACAGTTGAAGGCGGCTTGCGGCGGTGATCTGGAGCGTCTGGTGCGGGTCGTGAAACTGGGCGCCTTTGTCAATTCCACCGCCGATTTCACCCAGCAGCCGCAGGTGGTGAACGGTGCCTCCGATTTCCTGGTGGCGGCGCTTGGCGATGCCGGTCGGCACGCGCGCTCCGCCGTCAGCAGCCCCTCTCTGCCGCTGGGCGTTGCTGTTGAAATCGACGCGGTGTTCCAGATCAAATGAGGCCCGCACTACCGGCCCCGTTCCTGAAGCTGCCGGTGGCGCATCGCGCGCTGCACAATCTGGCGGCGGGGCGACCTGAAAACAGCCGCGCGGCGATCCGCGCGGCCATCGCGGCGGGCTATGCGATCGAGATCGATCTGCAACTCTCTGCCGACGACCAGCCGATGGTGTTTCACGACGATACGCTGGAGCGCCTGACCGAAGAGACCGGCCCGGTCCGGGCCCGCACGGCAGAGGCGCTGTGCCAGATCCCGCTGAGCGGCGGCGATGGCGAATGCATACCGGATTTCGCCGAAGTGCTGCAGCTGGTGGCGGGGCAGGCGCCGCTGCTGATCGAGATCAAGGATCAGGACGGTCAGATGGGCGCGAACGTGGGGGCGTTGGAACAGGCCGCCGTGGCGGCCTTGCAGGGCTATGACGGGCCGGTGGCGCTGATGTCCTTCAACCCGCATTCGGTGGCGGAACTGGCGCGTCTGGCGCCTCATATCGCACGCGGCATCGTCACCAGCGCCTATGTGCCCGAAGAATGGCCTGAACTGCCCCGCGCGGTCTGCAACGATCTGCGCAATATCCCGGATTTTGACCGGGCAGAGGCCTGTTTCATCAGCCACGAAGCCAGCGATCTGGCCCGTCCCCGGGTGCAGGCGCTGCGCGATGCCGGGGTTCCGGTGCTGTGCTGGACCATAACCTCGCCTGCCGAAGAGGCGGAGGCGCGCAGCTTTGCCGACAATGTGACCTTTGAGAATTATCTTTCCCCGCTGCCGTCTTGATCCGCCCCGGTCAGGGGCCAGATACTGATGGGCAAAGGAGGTCGTATGGATCAGGCACGGATCGAAATTCAGGTTCTGGAATCCCTGTCGCAGATCGCGGCCAAGGACTGGGACGCCTGCGCCTGCCCCGAGGCAGCAGAGGGCGGGCGCCCGCTTGATCCCTTTACCACCCATCGGTTCCTGCTGGCGCTGGAGCAAAGCGGATCAGTTGGGCGCGGCACCGGCTGGCAGCCGCAATATCTGACCGCCTATCAGGACGGGCAGTTGATCGCCTGCGCGCCGCTTTATGCCAAATCGCACAGCCAGGGCGAATATATCTTCGATCACAACTGGGCCCATGCCTATGAGCAGGCGGGCGGGCGTTATTATCCCAAGCTGCAGATCGCGGTGCCCTTTACCCCAGCAACCGGTCGCCGCCTGCTGGTGCGCCCGGGGGCCGAGGGCATCGGCCATTCGGCGCTGGTGCAGGGCGCGGTGCAACTGGCGGCGGACAATCACGTCTCTTCGCTGCATGTGACCTTCTGCACCGAGGAGGAAGCGCAGATCGGTTCCGAAATCGGATTGATGAGCCGCGCCACCCAGCAATATCACTGGCTGAACGACGATTATGCCGATTTCGACGATTTCCTTGCTGCCCTGTCGTCGCGCAAGCGAAAGACCCTGCGCAAGGAACGGCGGCAGGCGCAGGCGTTTGGCGGTGAGATCACCTGTTACACTGGCGCTGATCTGCGCCCGGAACACTGGGACGCCTTCTGGGAGTTCTATCAGGACACCGGCAGCCGTAAATGGGGCTCTCCCTACCTCAGCCGCGCCTTCTTCGATATCGCGCATGAGGTCATGGCGGATGACATGCTGCTGGTGCTGGCCGAACGGGACGGGCACCCAGTTGCAGGGGCGCTGAACTTCATCGGTCGTGAGACGCTCTATGGCCGCTACTGGGGCTGCATCGAGCATCACCCGTTCCTGCATTTCGAACTGTGCTATTATCAGGCGATTGAACAGGCCATCGCGATGGGGCTGAAGCGGGTCGAGGCCGGCGCGCAGGGTGAGCACAAGCTGGCGCGCGGTTATTTGCCGACGCAGACGCACAGCCTGCATTGGATTGGTGATCCCGGGTTCGCAGATGCGGTACAACGCTATCTGGAGGCCGAGCGGGCCGCGGTCGAGGAAGAGATCGAGATCCTTACCGATTATGGTCCGTTCCGAAAGGCACAAGTGGAGGAACAGGAATGACCGAGAAACTCTCCGAGGCCACCCGTGGCCCGCTGCTGGATCCGCTGTTCGCTGCGGGCTGGAGCATGGTGGAAGGGCGCGATGCCATCACCAAGGTCTATCTGTTCGCAGGTTTTGATGAGGCCTTTGGCTGGATGACCCGCGCGGCGATCTGGGCCGAGAAATGGAACCATCACCCGGAGTGGCGCAATATCTACAATCGGGTCTGGGTGGTTCTGACCACCCATGATGTGGGCGGGCTCAGCGCGCAGGATGCCAAGCTGGCGCGCAAGATGGACGCGCTGTTCGGCCGGGGTGAGTAGGCGCGCGGCCAACCCAGCCTGCAGGTAAAAAGCCAGTAACTGAAAGATATACCCCCGGCTGCTTGGCAGCCGGGGGATACTTCTAGGTCTGGGAACAGGTTGGATCAGGGCGGGCGCGCTTAGTGGGCTTCGGCCCAGTTGTCGCCGGTCCCGGCATCGACGGTCAGTTTCACATCCAGATGCACCGCCGGATCTGCGGCGCTTTCCATCACCCGGCGAGCGGTCTCGGTGGTTTCCTCCACCGCCGCTTCGGGCACCTCGAAGATCAGTTCGTCGTGCACCTGCAACAGCATCTTGGCGGGCAGGTGGGCGATGGCATCCGGCATCCGGACCATGGCGCGGCGGATCACGTCGGCGGCGGTGCCCTGAATGGGCGCGTTGATCGCGGCCCGTTTGGCAAAACCGGCGCGCGGTCCCTTGGCGTTGATCTCGGGCGTGTGGATCTTGCGCCCGAACAGGGTCTGCACGTGGCCGTGCTCCTTGGCGAACTCCACGGTGCTGTCCATGTATTTGCGGATACCGGGGAAACGTTCGAAATAGCGGTCGATGAAGCCCTGCGCCTCGGCCCGCGGGATGCGCAGATTGCGCGCCAGGCCAAATCCCGAGATGCCGTAGATGACGCCAAAGTTGATCGCCTTGGCCTTGCGGCGGATGTCGGGCGTCATTTCATCCAGCGGCACGTCAAAGACCTCGGAGGCGGTCATGGCGTGAATGTCCAGCCCGTCGGCAAAGGCCTGTTTCAGCGTGCCGATATCGGCCACATGGGCGAGAATGCGCAACTCGATCTGGCTGTAGTCGAGCGACAGCAGCTTGTTGCCGGTCTCCGCCACGAATGCCTCGCGGATGCGGCGGCCTTCCTCGGAGCGGACGGGGATGTTCTGCAGGTTCGGATCGGCCGAGGCGAGGCGTCCGGTGTTGGCGCCGGTCTGCACGTAGGATGTATGCACGCGGCCGGTTTCCGGGTTGATGTGATCCTGCAGCGCATCGGTGTAGGTCGATTTCAGTTTCGACAATTGCCGCCAGTCCAGCACCCGCGCGGGCAGTTCATGTTCGGTGGCGAGTTCTTCCAGGATATCGGCGCCGGTGGCATAGGCGCCGGTCTTGCCTTTCTTGCCGCCTTCGATGCCCATCTTGTCGAACAGGATCTCGCCCAGCTGTTTCGGGCTGCCGACGTTGAAGCTTTCACCGGCGAGGGTGTGGATCTCATCCTCCAGCGCCGCCATCTTCTGGGCAAAGGCGTTGGACATGCGGCTCAGCGTGTCGCGATCCACCTTGATGCCGTGGCGCTCCATCCGGGCCAGCACCGGCGACAGGGGCCGTTCCAGCGTTTCATAGACGGTGGTGACCTTTTCGCGGTGCAGCTGCGGCTTGAACGTCTTCCACAGGCGCAGGGTGATATCGGCGTCCTCGGCTGCGTAAGGCACGGCATCGGCAATCGGCACCCGGTCGAATGTGATCGCGGATTTGCCGGTGCCCAGGAGAGGCTTGATCGGGATCGGCGTGTGATCAAGGTACCGTTCCGAAAGCGTGTCCATGCCGTGACCGTGCTCCCCCCCGTGGAGGGAGTATGACAGCAGCATGGTATCGTCATAGGGCGCGACGGTGATGCCATCCGCAAAGCCCGCTCCGCGTTGGCGGGCCATGATCTTGGCATCGTATTTCATATTCTGGCCGATCTTGAGAATCGCGGGATCCTCAAGCACCGGTTTCAGCATCGAAAGTGCCGTGTCGAAATCCATCTGGCCCTCGGCCAAGGCATCCGATCCAAAAAGATCGTCGCTGCCTGCCTCGGCCTTGTGGGTGAGGGGGATATAGCAGGCTTCGCCCGGCTCAACGCAAAGGGATACACCTACCAGATCGGCGGTCATTTCATTGAGGCCGGTGGTCTCGGTGTCAAAGGCAACCCAGCCGCGGCCCCGGATCCGGTCGATCCAGACCTGCAGCGCCTCGGCATCGCGCACGCATTCGTATTTTTCGGCGTCGAAAGGCACGGCCTCTGCCGGATCGTCCTCTGCTGCCGCAGCGGGGGTAGCAGTGGGCTCGGGGATCACCGGCGCTTCGCGGCCCATCTGCTTGGCCATCCGGGCGCTGAGGGTGCGGAATTCCATCTCGGTCAGGAAATTCAGTACCGTATCCGGATCGGGTTCGCGCAGTTCCAGATCATCAAGCGAAAAGTCGAGCACCATGTCGCAGTCCAGCTGCACCAGCTTTTTCGACAGTTCGATCTGGTCACGTTTCTCGATCAGGGTCTGGCGGCGCTTGGGCTGTTTGATTTCTTCGGCGCGGTCCAGCAGCTCATCAAGGCTGCCGAACTCATTGATTAGCAGCGCGGCGGTCTTGATCCCGATGCCCGGCGCGCCGGGGACGTTATCGACGCTGTCACCTGCCAGTGCCTGCACATCGACCACCCGGTCGGGGCCGACGCCGAATTTTTCCATCACGCCGTCGCTGTCGATGCGTTTGTTCTTCATCGCGTCCAGCATTTCGACGCCGCCGCCGACCAGCTGCATCAGGTCCTTGTCCGAGGAAATGATGGTGCAGCGCCCGCCCGCATCGCGTGCCTGATGGGCCAGGGTGGCGATGATGTCGTCGGCTTCGAAGCCTTCGATCTCCTTGCAAGCGATGTTGAAGGCGCGGGTGGCGTCGCGGGTCAGCGGGAACTGCGGACGCAGGTCTTCGGGCGCAGGCGGGCGGTTGGCCTTGTAAAGATCATAAAGATCGTTGCGGAAGGTCTTGCCCGAGTGATCGAAGATGACTGCCACATGTGTGGGCGCATCGGGGCCGGTATTGGTCTCGATATATTTCACCAACATGTTGCAAAAACCCGCGACGGCGCCGATTGGCAGCCCGTCGGACTTGCGCGTCAGCGGCGGCAGCGCGTGGTAGGCCCGAAAGATGAAGGCCGAGCCGTCGATCAGGTGAAGATGGCAGCCTTTGCCGAATTGCGTACCGCTCATGACTGTCGCGCTCCTTCCCGGGAAACCGTTCGTGTTCTGTTTCCGGGTTATCGGTGATCCGATGGCCAAGGGCAATTGGAGTTTCCGCAAAGCCGGGCAATCAGCAGGATTGCGGGGCATTGGTAAGGACGGCCCGCTTCCCTTTTGCCGGGGAGGGGCGGGGGCTGTCCGGCCTATCGGCCTGACGAGGTGCCAAGACTGGCGGCACGAAAATCGGGCATCGGGCTAGCGGTAAACAGTCTGTTTCCACCCCGTGTCGGCGGTTTTTCTCCGGCATTTTAAGTTTCTGGTGTATCAAGCGTCAATCGCGCGTGCCCGAGGTGGGAGCCTGGGGGGATGCTGAATTTGGAAAAATCTGTTCCACCAACCTTGCGTTTGAGTGAAGGAGAACCGGATGCCGGATTATGCAAAGGTCTTCAATTATGAAGCAGAAGGGCTGTCCTACACGGTCTCCCTTTATGAGGAAAATGGCGAATTCTTTGCCGATATTTCGGTCGTCGAAGGGGCGATGGATGTGAATGCCGTCTATTTTGGCGACGACGACTTTTCGGGTGACAGCGCCTCGCTGGATGGTCCGCTCAACATGAACGGGACCCGGCTTGAAGGCGATAAGATCCAGTGGGACGATGCTGCAGCGCTGAGCGATCCAGGTCTTGGTCCGGAGGGGGAAGACAAGGAAACCTATCTGTCGGATGGCGATACGCTGACGGTGTCTCTGGATGTCGACAGCCTTGAAGATATTGATATTTTCGGTATTCGGGCCACCTCGACAACCACTGATGCGGGATCGATCAAGGGCGTTTCCACGGACCCCGAAGAGCCGGAGGTGCCCGAGGAGCCGGAAGACCCCACCTACAGCAAGATCTTCTTTGGTGAGGAGTTCTCTGACACGGGCGCGCCCCTGGGCGGTACTTATATTCTGGACGAAGAACCCGATCCGAACCCCTATAACAATATCGCACTGCCCGAGGGCACCGAGCCGACCTTTGAAAACTACCTGTCCTACTTCGATACGGACGAGGTCTATGGCGAAGTAACCTCAATCGAATCCATCATCTTCTATGGCGATGGCGCGGATGGGGAACCCGAGGAACTGTTCCGAATCGATGCACCCGAAGGCGGCTTTCAGGATGCTGATGAGGTGCTGATGGCCTATGATGACGCGCTTGAGGGCTTCTCGGCCTCTGGTGATGAGTCCGGTCAAGACCTCATGGCGGCGCTGAGCCTTGAGCCGGATGCAGAGAGTGACGCGGGTGCGGGCGAAGAGGCGGCTATGGACGAGGACGAACTCGACATGGTCTGAGCCCACGGGCCAGATAGCGGATAATTCCGAGCTGACTGGCCCAAATGACGATAGAATATAGAAAAGGCGCCTCCGGTCTCCCGTGGGCGCCTTTCGTCGTCTCAGGCATGCTGATCTGCCGGAAAAGGTGGGATCAGTTGGCTTTACCTTCGAAATCCTTGTGGATGTACTTGCAATCGCAATAGGGGCATTCGACCCAGCCGGTATCCTCGGGGATCTGCAGGTAAACCCGCGGATGTCCCAGCGCGCCTTCGCCGCCGTCGCAGGCGACACGGTAGCTGTCAACGATCTTGGTTTCAGGCGCTTCGATGGTCATCGGCTGGCGATCCTCTTGCTGATGGGGTAGGGGCTTTATGTGACAGGACAGCCGAGGGAGCAAGAGCCGCGATGACTGATGATGCAATCCGGATCGAAAGCTTGCGCAAAACCTACAAGGGCGGCAAGGGCCAGCCCGAGAAACACGCGCTGAAGGGCATCGATCTGACGGTGCCGCGCGGATCGGTCTTTGGCTTGCTCGGGCCGAACGGGGCCGGTAAGTCCACCCTGATCAACATCCTTGCGGGGCTGGTGGTAAAAACCAGCGGCAAGGTGACGATCTGGGGCTTTGATCAGGACGAAAATCCGCGCCAGAGCCGCGCCTCGATCGGGGTGATGCCGCAGGAGCTGAATCTTGACCCCTTCTTCACCCCGCGTGGAGCGCTGGAGGTGCAGGCGGGTCTTTATGGCGTGCCGAAATCCGAACGCTACAGCGATGAGATCCTGCGCATGATCGGGCTGGAGGACAAGGCCGAAGCCTATGCCCGGACCCTGTCGGGCGGCATGCGGCGGCGGCTTTTGCTAGGCAAGGCGCTGGTGCACCGCCCCAATATCCTTGTGCTCGATGAACCCACCGCCGGGGTGGATATCGAGCTGCGTCAGATGCTGTGGGAAAACGTGCGCAAGCTGAACCAGCAGGGCATGACCATCATCCTCACCACCCATTATCTGGAAGAGGCCGAGGAGATGTGCGACGAGATCGCCATTATCAACCAGGGCGAGGTGGTGGCGCGCGACAGCACCGCCAATCTGCTGGGCCGTCTCGATGCCCGCGCCATGGTGGTGCATCCGGCCGCTCCGGTGAGCGATCTGCCAAAAGGCGAAGGCATCGAGTCCGAGCTGCGCGGTGATGGCGCCGTGGTGTTGCGCTATCACAGCCAGAAAACCAGCGCCGAGGATGTGCTGGCCGCCGTGCGCGCCGCCGGGATCTCGATTCGCGATGTGAAGACCGAAGAGGCGGATCTGGAGGATGTCTTCCTCGCGCTTACGAAATCTGCCTGAGGGGCACCCCGATGCGCATTCGTCCATTCGAGGAGCGTGATGCGGCGGATTGGGGCCGCATCTTTCATGCCGCCGTGCACGGGATCGGCGCGCGGGACTACACCCCGGCGCAATGCGTGGCCTGGAGCCCGGAGGAAGCGCCCGCCGATGTGATCGAGCAGCGCGCAACTGATGGGCGACAGATCTGGGTCGCAGCGGATCAGGATGACGTGGCGCAGGGGTTCATCGAGCTGGAGCCGGATGGCCATATCGACTGTTTCTACATCGCGCCGGATCATGCGGGCACAGGCCTAGGCGCGTTGCTCTATGCTCGGCTTGAGGAGGAGGCCTTTGCACAGGGCCTGTCCGGACTTTACGTCGAGGCCAGCGAGGCCGCCCGCCGGTTCTTCCTGCGGCAAGGATTCACCGATGAGGGGCGCCGCGATTTCCTGCGCCGGGGCGTGGCCATGCATAACTATGCCATGGGGAAAGCGCTGTAGGCGCCAACCTGTTGGTCCGGCCGCCAGGCCGGGCAGCGCCCAACCCTCGCCCAGGGAGGGCGCGTTGCACCCACCCTGGGTCGGGCGCTGGCCTACTTGCATTCACTCTCGATCAATTCGCGCCTGATAGCAGTTGTTGCGGGCCGATCGGATGTGGATATAGGCGATGCGGGGATCGGCGAAGATCTCCTCGGCCTGTCCCATCATGCGCTCCGCCTCCACCACCGCGCCGGTGCCATAGACGATGCGATCATCCTGTCCGTAGCCCTTGATCAGATAATCGGGGGAGCCTTGCAGCACCTCGGGCATCGCGTCCCCTTCGTGGCGTGCGCATTCCTCTGCGCAAAGAAAGATCGGCCCGACCTCGGCATAGGGCTGCGGGTCTGGAAAGGGGCGGTGGGCGAGGATCAGCATATCGGCGCCTTCGGGGATGTAACGCAGGCAGTGGCGGCAGGGATTTCCGGCTCCGCCTGATGTGCTGCGTTCCGGTGTCTGGCCGTTTGCATCAAGGCCTCCGGCCTGCAGGGCGCGGGCGGTGTCGGTTGTAAGGGCGGTGATTGTCAGCATGTCTGTCTCCTGTTCTGACGCGACATTGCCCGCAGTGTCAGGGCGGTGGCGACCCGGATCCTGCGCATCCGGCTGATGGGGAAAGCAGGCAGAGGCCCCCGCCCGTTTTAAAACCGGCAGGGCCGGATTTTCCCGGTTGGGCGTGGCGCGGATCCCCCTTCGGGCGGGATCCGCGGGGCGGCACCTTGTGGCGGAATGGGTGACTCGAAATAAGAACAAAACGTGAATATATACTGGAGGCATGTCTGCTGAATTCGCGATTCTGTCCAACTTCACCTTTCTCACCGGGGCGTCGCACCCGGAGGAGTACGTGGAGCGTGCGGTGGCGTTGGGGATTGAGGCGCTGGCCATTGCGGACGAGAACTCGGTGGCCGGGATCGTGCGCGCGCACAGTCACTGCCGCGATATTGCCCGGCGTGTGGCAGAGCGGCAGGCCTGGGACCGGGACAATGCGCTGATCGGACCGCCCCGGCCTGCGGATGTGCCGCCAGCGCCGTCTTTTCCGATCTATGCAGTGCCTCGGCTGATCCCGGCCGCGCGGCTGGTGTTCGCCAATGCGCCGCCGCTGATCGCCTTGCCAGAGGATCGCATGGGCTGGGGGAGCCTGTGTCGGCTGATCTCGGCTGGGCGGTTGCGGGCCGAGAAAGGTGCCTGTCATCTGGAACTGGCTGATCTTCTGGAGCAGGGCGAGCGGTTGCACCTGCTGCTTCTGCCACCGGCGGAACACCTGCCGGGCGGCGCGGGCGGATGGGCGCCGCATATGGAGGCGCTGACGCGCCGCTTTGCCGGGCGGGTGCATCTGATGATGGCGCCTGCTTATGATGGGCGGGACGGGCGTCGCTTTGCCAGGCTGGAGGAGCAGGCAAATGCGCTGAACCTACCCACGATTGCCAGCGCCGCCCCACGTATGCACCACGGCGCGCGCCGCCGTCTTGCGGATGTCCTTAGCGCCATTCGCCTGCGCTGCCGGGTCGAGGATCTGGGCCGCGCTGCTCTTGCCAATGGCGAACAGCGCCTGCGCGCACCGCATGAGATGCAGCGGATCTTTCGCGGGCATGAGGGGGCGCTGACCCGGGCGCAGGATCTCGCAGCGCGGCTCACGTTCTCGCTGGATGAGCTGCGCTATGACTACCCGGATGAGGGGCTGGAGGGTGAAACCCCGTCCGCGCGTCTGCGCCGTCTGGCAGAAGAGGGGCTGATCTGGCGCTATCCCGCAGGCGCGCCGCCAAAGGTGCGCGACATGCTGGAGCATGAGCTGACCCTGATCGCCCGTTTGAAATACGAGCCTTATTTCCTGACTGTGCGCGACATCGTCGATTTCGCGCGCTCCCGCGGGATCCTGTGTCAGGGGCGTGGCTCGGCGGCGAATTCGGTGGTGTGTTATTGCCTGGGCGTCACCTCGGTCAGCCCGGAAACCGGCACCATGGTGTTTGAGCGCTTTGTCTCCGAGGCCCGCGATGAGCCGCCGGATATCGATGTGGATTTTGAGCATGAGCGCCGCGAGGAGGTGATCCAGTGGATCTATGACCGCTATGGTCGCCACCGGGCGGGGCTCTGCGCGACGGTGATCCATTACCGGGGCAAGCGCGCCATCCGCGAGGTGGGCCGCGCCATGGGGCTGAGCGAAGATACCATTGCTGCCATGTCCTCGCAGCTGTGGGGCAGTTTTGACCGCAGCGGCGGCGGCGATGCCCGCCTGCGCGAGATCGGACTGGATCCCGACGCGCCCCGCCTGCGCCAGACGCTAGATCTGGTGGGGCAGATCATCGGCTTTCCGCGGCACCTTAGCCAACATGTCGGCGGATTCATCATCACCGCGGGCCGACTGGATGAACTGGTGCCGATCGAGAACGCTACCATGGAGGGGCGCACGGTCATTTGCTGGGACAAGGACGATATTGACGCGCTGGGCATTCTCAAGGTCGATGTGCTGAGCCTTGGCATGCTGACCTGCATCCGCAAGGCCTTTGACCTGATGCGGCAGCATCACCGGTTGGACTACGCGCTGGCGACGCTGCCGCCCGAGGATCCGGCGGTCTACGACATGCTGTGCCGGGCTGACAGTATCGGCGTTTTTCAGGTCGAAAGCCGGGCACAGATGAATTTCCTGCCCCGCATGCGGCCGCGCAATTTCTACGATCTGGTGATCGAGGTGGCGATCATCCGCCCCGGCCCCATTCAGGGCGATATGGTGCATCCCTATATCCGTCGCCGCAATGGCGAGGAGCCGGTGGAGTTCCCTTCCGATGCGTTGGGTGAGGTGCTGGGCAAGACCATGGGCGTGCCGCTGTTTCAGGAGCAGGCGATGCAGATCGCCATGGTGGGGGCGGGCTTCACCCCTGAACAAGCCGACCGGTTGCGCCGTTCGCTGGCGACCTTCAACAAGCATGGCAATGTGTCCGAGTTCCGCAGCCTGTTCCTGCGCGGCATGGCGCGCAATGGCTATGATGCGGAGTTTTCCGAACGCTGCTTTTCCCAGATCGAGGGCTTTGGTGCCTATGGTTTTCCCGAAAGCCACGCTGCCAGTTTCGCGCTCTTGGTCTATGCCTCGGCCTGGATCAAATGCCACCATCCGGGGATCTTTGCCTGCGCTCTGCTCAATTCGCAGCCGATGGGGTTTTATGCGCCTGCGCAGATCGTGCGGGACGCCCGCGCCCATGGGGTGGAGGTGCGCCCCATCTGCATCAACGCCAGCTACTGGGACAACGTGATGGAGCCGGACGGACAGGGCGGGCTGGCGCTGCGCCTTGGCTTCCGGCAGATCAAGGGGCTGAGCGATGAGGACGTCAGCTGGCTCACGGCGGCGCGCGGCAATGGCTATACCGAGGTGCAGGACGTCTGGCGTAAGGCGGGCCTGCCGCCGCCGGTGATCGAACGACTGGCCGAGGCCGATGCCTTTGCCGTGCTGGGGTTGTCGCGCCGTGAGGCGTTGTGGCAGGCCAAGGCGATCACCGCAAAGAAACCCCTGCCGCTGTTCGAGCGCGAGTTGGAAGGCGAGGCCATTGATGAACCCACCGCCCACCTGCCGCAGATGACCCTGGGCGAAGAGGTGGTGGAGGATTACGTCGCCCTGCGCCTGTCTTTGCGTGCCCATCCCGTCGCGCTGCTGCGGCATCTGCTGACGCCAGAGGGGTAAGGACAGCTTGGTCCGGCACCGCCGGGCCGCGCCCGACCCTCCCCCGTGGGAGGGCGCTTTGCACCCACCCAGGGTCGGGCGCGGCCCTTATGTCTACCTGCGCCCATTGCCACATCTGGCGCTAACGGCGGTTTCGCATTTCGCGCCAAGCCTGTAGAAGGCCTCTCAACGCTGACACAGCCCGACCATGGCGGAGATGAACCGATGAGCAGACCGAAACCCGTTGTCCCCAAACCTGTCGTACTCTGTATTCTTGATGGCTGGGGCGCCGGGGAGCCGGGGGTGGCGAACGCGCCCTATCTGGCCAAGACGCCGACTTTTGATGCGATCATGGAAAAAGGCCCCACCGCGCGGCTGATCACCCATGGGCCGGATGTGGGCTTGCCTTCGGGGCAGATGGGCAACTCCGAGGTCGGCCACACCAATATCGGCGCCGGCCGGGTGGTGGCAATGGATCTTGGCCAGATCGACCTTGCCATCGAGGATGGTTCTTTCTTTGACAATGCTGCCTTGCAGGAGTTTATCGCCAAGCTGAAGAAAACCGGCGGCGCCGCGCATCTGATGGGGCTGGTCTCGGACGGGGGTGTGCACGGGCATATCACCCATATCCTGGCGGCGATCAAAGCGATCCGCGACGCAGGGGTTCCGGTCTGGCTGCACGCTGTGACCGACGGCCGTGACGTGGCCCCGAAATCGGCCTTTGGTTATTTCGAGGAACTGAAGGAAAAGATGCCCGAAGGTGCCCGCGTGGCCACGGTCACGGGGCGCTATTATGCCATGGACCGCGACAACCGCTGGGAACGCGTCAAGGAAGCCTATGATGCGATGATCAATGGCGAGGGCCGTGCGGTGCGCGATGCCCACGACGCGGTGGATCACGGCTATAACCAGTCGGAAACTGATGAATTCATTAGCGCCAGCGTGGTGTCGGGCTACACGGGCGCACAGGATGGGGATGGCTTCTTCTGTCTCAACTTCCGCGCCGACCGCGCGCGTGAGATCCTGCGCGCTATCGGCGAGCCGGGCTTTGCCGATTTCGACACCGGCCCGCGTCCGCAGTGGGCCGGGCTGCTGGGAATGGTGGAATACTCCGAAGGACATAACGCCTATATGACCACCTGCTATCCCAAGGCGCCCATCGTCAATACGCTGGGGGAATGGGTTGCGAAACAGGGACTCACCCAGTTCCGCTTGGCCGAGACCGAGAAATACCCGCATGTGACCTTCTTCCTCAATGGCGGCAAGGAAGAGCCGGAGGTGGGCGAGGACCGTTACATGCCGAAATCGCCCAAGGTCGCGACCTATGACCTTCAACCCGAAATGTCGGCGCCTGAGGTGACCGAGAAATTCGTTGAGGCGATCGAGAAGGGCTATGACCTGATCGTCACCAATTACGCCAACCCGGATATGGTCGGCCACACTGGCGATATTCCGGCGGCGATCAAGGCCTGCGAGGCGGTGGATCAGGGGCTGGCCAAGGTCGTCGCAGCGCTGGAAAAGGCGGGCGGCGCCATGCTGGTGACTGCGGACCACGGCAATTGCGAAGTGATGATTGACCCGGAAACCGGCGGCGCCCACACTGCTCATACCACCAATCTGGTGCCGCTGGCGCTGGTTGGCGGCCCCGAAGGCGCCAAGCTGCGCAATGGGCGGCTGGCGGATCTGGCGCCGACGCTGCTGGAGCTGATGGGCCTGCCGAAACCGGATGAGATGACCGGAGAGAGCCTGCTTGCATGATTGACCGTGCCTTTCGCCTGATCCCGGGGCTGGCCCTGTGCCTGCTGATGGCCGCACCTTTGCGCGCCGAGACGGCAGCTGCCCGCGCCGCGCGGGAGGCCGCCGCCCAGCTGGAGGCAGCAACGCTGCGGATGGAACAGGCCGATGGCGCCCGCGACCGGGTCAAGGCGCTGAGCGAGACGATCCACGCCTATGAAGCCGGTCTGGCTGCTATGCGGGACGGGCTGCGCGGCGTGGCACGGCGGGAAACCCAGCTCACCGCGCAATTGCAGTCGCGCGAAGGCGAAATTGCCGAGCTGTTGGGGGTCATCCAGACCATTGAAACCTCCTCACCGCCGGTACTGATGCTGCATCCGTCGGGGCCTTTGGGGGCGGCGCGCTCGGCGATGATGCTGGCCGAGGTTGCACCGGGGCTCAACGCGCGGGCCGAGACGCTGCGCGCGGATCTGGAAGAGGTGCAGACCCTGCGCCTGTTGCAGCAGGCAGCGGCGGGCAAGCTGGAAGAGGGGCTGAGCGGCATCCAGGAGGCGCGCACCGCGCTTTCGACCGCGATTGCCGACCGCACCGATCTGCCACGGCGGTTTACCGAGGATCCGATGCGCACGGCGGTGCTGATCTCCTCGACCGAGACACTGTCCGGCTTTGCCAGCGGGCTGTCGGAAATTGCCGATGGTGCGGTGATCGAAAGCCGCGCCGACATCAGCGATCTGCGCGGCGATCTGCCGTTGCCGGTCGAAGGGCTGGTGCTGCGCGGCTATGGCGACCGCGATGCCGCCGGGATTGCCCGTCCGGGCCTTCTGGTTGCGGCCCGACCAAGGGCATTGGTGACCAGCCCCACGGCGGCGACGATCCGCTATCGCGGGCCACTGCTGGATCTGGGTAACGTGGTGATTCTGGAACCGCAGCCGGACACGCTGTTTATCCTGTCAGGGCTGGCAGAGGTCTATGGCACTGCCGGTCAGGTCATTCCCGAAGGCACCCCGGTGGGTTTGATGGGCGGTCAGACCCCGCAGGCTGGTGCGATTTTGTCACTAAGCGGTGAAGGGGGTGGAACTGACCGCACAGAAACGCTCTATATAGAAGTCAGAATGGACAACAGTCCGGTGGACCCGGAAACGTGGTTCCGCACCGGAAAAGGTGGATGAAGGTTTCATGAAAAAATTTGCGATGGCCGCATTTGGCGGCACGCTGGCAGGGATCGTTGCAACAACCTATGTCGCAGGCCCGCTGCTGGCGCAGGAAAGCGCCCGCGAGACAACGGTCTATGAACAGCTGGACCTGTTCGGTGACATCTTTGAACGGATCCGCTCCCAATATGTCGAAGAGGTCGACGAGAAAGAGCTGATCGAAGCTGCCATTGGCGGCATGCTCTCCTCGCTGGATCCGCACTCCAGCTACCTGTCGCCCGACGACGCCGCCAATATGCAGGTGCAGACGCGCGGTGAATTCGGCGGTCTCGGCATCGAGGTCACCCAGGAAGAGGGCTTCGTCAAGGTTGTCTCGCCCATCGATGGCACCCCCGCCGATGAGGCTGGGATCGAAGCGGGCGATTTCATCACCCACGTGGATGGCGAAAGCGTCCTCGGCCTGTCGCTGGACGAAGCGGTGGAAATGATGCGCGGCCCGGTCGGCTCCGAGATCATCATCACAGTGGTGCGCGAAGGTGAGGCGGAACCCTTTGACGTGTCGATCATCCGCGACACCATCAAACTGACCGCCGTGCGTGCCCGCACCGAAGGCGACACTGTCGTGATGCGGATCACCACCTTCAACCGTCAGACCACGCCGAACTTGGAATCCGGTCTGAAAGAGCAGATCGAAGCCGCCGGTGGCATCGACAATGTGAACGGCATCGTTCTGGATCTGCGCAACAACCCGGGCGGCCTTCTGACCGAGGCGATCCAGGTGGCCGACAGCTTCCTTGAAACCGGAGAGATCGTGTCGACCCGTGGCCGCAACCCGGAAGATGGCGAACGCTTCAACGCGACGCCCGGCGATCTGTCGGGTGGCAAGCCGATCGTGGTACTGATCAACGGCGGCTCTGCCTCTGCCTCGGAAATCGTTGCAGGTGCCTTGCAGGATCACCGCCGCGCCATTGTGGTGGGTACCAAATCCTTCGGTAAAGGCTCGGTTCAGACCGTGATGCCGCTGCGGGGCGATGGCGCCATGCGCCTGACCACTGCACGCTATTACACGCCGTCGGGCCGGTCGATCCAGGCGTTGGGCGTCAGCCCCGACATCGTGGTCGAGCAGCCTCGCCGTCGTGTTGGCGAGGAAGAAGAGGAAAGCTCGGTTGCAAACCGCTCCCGCTCCGAAGCGGACCTGCGCGGGCGTCTCAACAACGACAGCCTGACCGAGGATGAAATCCGTCAGATCGAAGAAGACCGCGCCAAGGCCGAAAAGGCCGCCGAGCTGCGCGAACAGGATTATCAGCTGGCCTATGCCATTGACATCCTAAAAGGTCTGTCGGCGCTGGGTCCGAACGACTGATCCCAAAATCCACCTGATTGTCCAAAGGCCGCTCCATCCGGGGCGGCCTTTTTCAATGGTTTTGTTATGCAGGCGTAGGCCCCTGAGACCGGATGTATGGTATCGGGGGCTGAACCCGTCCGCTGTCAGGGCGTCACTTCAAATCGGTGAAGATCTGCGAAGCAACACCAGCCTCAAGCAGGGCTGCCCTGATCTCGTCGATTGCATTGATGTCGGCTGAACTGACGATGACCACGTCATTGACTACCAGCGAATAGAGCGGCGCGTCGGGCGCAAGGTTTGCCAGATATTTCTCTGCCGCCAGCTGAGACTTCGGCCCCCATTTGCCATCGTAGGCCACGCCAATCGTGTATTGCGCGTCCATGGTCATTTCCTTGCTCACGGGTTTGCCGTCGTTCAGATCCAGCAAGACCTTCTGAAGCTGCGCGTCATCGGTGATGCGGTCCGGAATGAATACGTTGGTGCAGGTCTCGACTTCTCTGTATCTGGTGACGGTGTTCTTGCTGGTTTCATTGGCGATGGCGCCGCCAACAATTGCGCCGACGGCAGCGCCGGCATTCTTGTCGGTCACCACCTTGCCGATCACGCCGCCAACAATCGCCCCGCCAATGACCTTTTCGGGACTGCCGCCTTTGACGGTCTCCTGATACGGCACCATCTGGGTTTCGCATCTTGTTTCGTATGAACCGGCAAATGCCTGAGATGCCATCAGAACAGCTGTCGCTGCTGTCGCCAAAAGTTTCATGTCACTTTCCTCCTTATGCAGGCAGCATGGTCTTGCCTCTGCATCTTATGACCATCAGCCGTTCACCGTCTGGCCAGGCACAGGCTTTGCCGGGGATCCAGTCGGTATTCCCGTACTCCTTATAAAATAAGTGTGCGCTCAACTGTTATTCAATATCACGGGCCGATTCTCCGTGTGCTCAGGCCAGAGGTGCGCGATTCAGGAGAGAGGCTGGTATCCTCCGTTTCCTTGCACTTGATGAGAAGAGATGCCCGGAAACCGGCGGCAGCCGGGACCGGTCTGCGTTAGGGTAGGGTATGATGTTCGACCTGCCTGATTCCGAAACGCTTTATGCGGCGCTGCTGGCGCGTGATGAAACCTATGAAGGGCGCGCCTATGTGGGCGTGACCTCGACGGGGATCTTCTGCCGCCTCAGCTGCCCGGCGCGTAAACCAAAGCGTGAGAACTGCCAGTTCCACGCCACACCCGGCGCCTGTATTGAGGCCGGGTTCCGTCCCTGCAAACGCTGCACGCCGCTGGCGGCGGCCGCCGGGGAGGATCCGATGGTGCAGCAGCTTCTGGCGGCGCTGGAGAAGCGCCCCGCCTATCGTTGGCGCGAAGCGGATGTGGCGCGCATGGGGTTTGATCCCTCTACCGTGCGGCGCAGTTTCCGGCGCCATTTCGGGATGACCTTCCTGGAAATGGCCCGCCAGCGACGCCTGCGCGAAGGGTTTACCACGCTCAAGGCCGGAGAGCCGGTGATTGCCGCCCAGATCGAAGCGGGGTTCGAGTCCCCTTCAGCCTTTCGCGCGGCCTTTGCCCGGCTGACCGGGCTGGCGCCGGGCAGCTTCCGGCAGGACGCGCTGCTGCTGGCGGATTGGATCGACACGCCGCTGGGCGCGATGATCGCGGTCAGCTGTCCGCACCGGTTGCATCTGCTGGAATTTGCCGACCGCAAGGCGCTGCCGCGGGAAATGGCACGCTTGCAATCCTCGCAACCCGGCGGCATCGGCTTTGGACGGCCTGCGCCCACCCAGCAGGTCGCTGAAGAACTGCAGCGCTATTTCAGCGGTGATAGCGCCCGGTTTGAAACGCCGATTGCGTTGCATGGAAGCGCCTTTCATCGCGAGGTCTGGGATTACCTAAGGGCCATTCCGGCAGGAGAGACCCGCAGCTATTCCCAGATTGCGCAGGAGCTTGGCCGCCCTTCGTCCAGCCGCGCGGTGGCGCGGGCCAATGGCAGCAACCAGCTGGCGCTGGTGGTGCCCTGTCACCGGGTGCTTTCGGCGGATGGCAACTTGACTGGCTATGGCGGCGGATTGTGGCGCAAACAGCGGCTCATTGAAATCGAAGCCGACCTTGCAAAGCGTGCACGGCCTCAGGCGGTTTCCACGCAGTGACGCCGAAAGGCGCGTTTCAGCATATCAAGCTCGGCCCGGAGCAGCTCCACTTCGCAGCGCATATCCTCGGCTGCCACATCACCGCCGATCAGGGTGAAATGCGCCAGCGTCTGGTCCGCCGCCGCGTCGGTGATGACGAAGCTGTGCACCCCATCGGCGATGGCTTCGGTAGGTACGGTGATGATCAGCTCCCATTCGCTGTCGCGGCTGCCTTCGCTAAGTGCGACCTGTTCAACCGGCTGATCCAGATACAGAACCCGGATGTCCGGCGGTGTTCCCGTGACGGGGGCGTTGCTGATCCGGCCTTCCCATTTGCCATTGCGAAAGCGGATCTTGGTGACGGTCAGGTCGCTCATGTCACGGGTCCTCACAGGTTGGCGCGGCGGTGGCGCGCAAAAGTCAGGTCGCGCAAGACCACCTGGTTCATGTCCGGTGCTTCGAAAATCAGGTCCAGCCAGATATTCTCGATGCGCTTTTCGTTGAGGTTGGAATAGGCAAGATCGTACTCGACCGTCACCTTGCGGTCGCCCAGCGGCAGTTCCCGCACGATCTGTTCGGTATTGGGGCCATGGCTGATGTTGAGCCGGGCAAAGATCTCCAGCGGCTTCTCGGTTTCGATGATGCTGTCGACCCGGATCAGATGCTGCCGGGTCAGCCCGCTGCCCGCGTCCTTGGGCAGGGCGATCACCAGTGACAGGAAGGAACCATCGAAACTGAACACATCCATACGCAGGCCAAAGGGCGCGAGGTCCTCTTCACGGGTGTTACGCAGCTGGCGCAGGGTCAGCTCGGAATAGCTGCAATCGTGGAACATCTGCACATCCTCGCCCAGCTTGGCCTTGGACGGGACCGAAGACAGACCAGCGACCGGCAGCGGCCCGCGCCAGGGTTCGGGGCGCCAGGACCAATCGGTGCCATGCGGGCGCGCAAAGGAGGAGGAGCCGATCTGGGGCAGGGCGAGACGTCCGTCCGCAACATGGATCAGCTGGTCCAGCTCGGTCTTGAGTTGCCGCGCCTCTGTGCGTTGGCGGCGCAATTCGGTCAGGGGAATGCTGCCAGCTCCTGCAACGATCCGGCGCCAACGGCGCAAGGCGCGGCGGTGCAGCAGTTTGTCCAGGATCCTGCTCATGACTTCGGTTGCCCTGCCTTTATCGTTGCCGTGGTGGTGTTGCGGTTGGTGCCTGCGCCAATCTAGCCCTGCAACATCAGTCAAATAAACCGGCAATCCGCTTTCTTAGAGAGAGTTTTCCGCCACTGTCACCTTCGGGCGCGCCTGCATGACCGGTCCGGGCATCAGGGCGGGCGAGGGGACGCAATGCGCCTGAGGCGGTGCGGCGGGGGCTGCGATCTGCCGGGGCGCGTTGTGCGACTTCCTCGGGGGCGGGTTCTGGTCGCGATGCTTCCCGTGTCAGCTCCGCCATCTGCTCCAGCAGCGCGGCGCCGCGCTCGGTCAGCAAGGGGCTTTTTGCCGGGGCATAAAGCGCCAGCACGATCACGTGACCCTCCAGCACCATGGCGCCGCGCCAATGTTCGGGGCTGGCTCCGGCGGCGCTGTGTCCCGGCATATCCAATTTAACCAGTGGCAACGGGCCATTCTCGCGGCGGGCGACGATATGGGCGCCGGGCGTGCTGGCTGCCAGATCGGAGACCGATGGCACTCTGCCCTTGGCCGGAAGTTCTCCAAAAGTGGCGGTGATAACGCCCGCGTTGCGACTGCCAAAGAAACCGGGCCCGCCCAGCAGGTCACAGCGCGGCAGCAGGGCAAACCCGTCTGCCGCGTCGCGCCGCAGCATCTTGGGGTCAAAGCAATAACCTCGTGGCGCCGCAAGCACCACCTCGGCGCCCTGCATGCGAACCTCTGTCAGCCTGGAAGGCGTACCTGTGCCACCGGGCGCCGCAAAAGAAAATCCGCCGCCGGGCACCTGGCCGCAGGCGCTGAGCAGGGCGCAGAGACCAAGCGCAGCAATGCCCAGACGGGGTTGTAGGCGCTGCTGCGCGCAGGGCATGCTGTCCCGCCGCGCAGAGCACATTGTCCTGATCGTGCCCGTGACAGCCGTCATGATTGCTTTGTCGCGCAGATCCCCTGCTCCCCCCGGCATCAGATTATCGTTATCCTGCGTTTACAAAAGGGATAAAGGCCTGAAACACTTACGACAAGAGTGAACACCCGCCCGAGGGGTACCTTGCCAAGGCGCAGCCAGATGCATAGTTACGCAGGATTCTTTCAGACCGGCACAGGCCCGGCCGTGGCACAGGTATCACGATGAAACGTCCGACGCCCATGAGGGCGGGCAGCGGGCCGCTTAAGCGCCCGCAGGATCTGCCCGCGACTCTCTTTTCTTTTATTTGGGCGTATTCGCGCCGTCAGCAGCTGGTCTTGCTGGCGCTGACGGTCCTGACCTTTCCGTTTCTCTACGCCTCGCTAGAGCTGCCCAAGCGGATCATCAACGACGCTATCGGGGCCGAAACGCCTGTCATCATGGTCTGGGGCCAAGATATCGCGCAGGTGGAATACCTGCTGATCCTGTGCTTTGGCTTCCTTGCAGCGGTGGTGATCGGCGGCATGATGAAGATGCGGCTCAACACGCTGAAGGGGATCGTGGCCGAACGCCTGCTGCGGCGGCTGCGCTACACGCTGATCAACCGGATGCTGCGGTTCCCGAAACCCTATTTCCGCACCACCAGCCAGGGTGAGCTGGTGTCGATGATCACTTCCGAAAGCGAACCCATGGGCGGGTTGATGGGGGATGCGGTGGCGCAGCCGGTGTTCCAGCTGGGGCAGATGCTGACCATCGTGGCCTTTCTGTTCATGCAAAGTGTTTGGTTCGGGCTGGTCTCGATCGCGCTGATCCCGCTGCAGGCCTGGCTGATCCCGATGTTGCAGCGGCAGATCAACCTGTTGAACAAGGACCGCATCCAGGAGGTGCGGATGCTGGCCTCGGAAATCGGAGAAACCGCCGCCGGGATGAGCGATCTGCGCGCCAATGGCGGCTGGCGTTACCGGATGGCGCAAGTGTCGGACCGGCTGGGGCGTCTGTTCGAGATCCGCCGCCGGATCTACACCAAAAAATACTTCATGAAGTTCCTCAACAACCTGATCGGCCATATGACACCCTTCGTGTTTTATTCGGCCGGCGGGGTGCTGGCGATCCGGGGCGATATCACGGTGGGCGCGCTGGTGGCGGCGCTGGCCGCTTACAAGGATCTGTCGGCCCCGTGGAAGGAACTGCTGACCTATTACAATCAGGTGCAGGACATGAGTCTGCGCTGGAAAATCATGCTGGAGCGGTTCGCGCCGCGCGGCATGATCGATGCCGAGCTGATCGAAGGCGAGCCGAGCGAGATCCCGCATCTGCGCGGCGATATCGAGTTGCGCAATGTCTCGGTGCGCGATGCCGACGGGACGGTGGTCCTGCAGGATATTTCGCTGACCATTCCGGCGGGCGCCCGCGTTGCGGTCAAAAGCACCAGTGACGCAGAGCGCGCGGCGTTCGGCCAGTTGCTGGTCCGTGAAACCTTGCCGTCGCAGGGCAGCATTCAGGTCGCGGGGCACCGGCTCGACAGCCTGCATCAGGGGGTGATCGCGGCCCGGATCGGCTATGCCTATTCGCATCCCTATCTGTTTTCCGGATCACTTGGCGACAACGTGCTGATGCCGCTGCGCAGCCGCCCGGGCAAGAGCAGCCGGGATCAGGCCACCCTTCGCAAACAGGTCGAATCCAAGCGCGCAGGCAACAGTGGCGATCTTCTGGAGGCGGATTGGGTCAATCCCGAATTGGCAGGGCTGGGATCCGAAGGCGATGTGCGCGATTGGTGGTTCCAACTGATCGAGGCAATGGGCATCGACGAGCAGTTGTTCCAGCGCACCCTGCACGCGCGGTTCCAGGATGGCACCCACCCAGCGCTGGTGCAGCATATCATCCGCCTGCGCCCGCTGATCCGTGAACGGTTGGAGGCCGAAGGTCTGGATGATGCCGTCCACCATTTCGATCCCGAGCGGTTCAACCCTGCCATGCCACTGGCGGGCAACCTTTTGTTTGCGGCGCCGTCGCGCGACATCCCGGTCGAAGAATTGCTGGCACCGGACGGGCTGTTGCTGCGACTGGTGCGTGAGCAAGGGTTGACCGGGGAAACCATGGGGATCGGTCTTGGCGTGGTGGAAACCCTGATCAAGACCTTTGGACGCGAAGATATCGATCACCCGCTGTTCCAGCGGCTTGGCCTTGAAGAAGATCTTTATCGCCGGATTTGCAGCGCTGCCGAACGCTATGCCGCGCAGGGGGCTGATGATCTGCCCGAGGCAGAGCAGGCGCTGCTGATGACGGTGCCGTTCCTTTTGACCGAAGAGCAGATCGGCAGCGGGCTACCGGCCGGGTTCAAGGAGCGTATCCTGAAAATCCGCCAGAGTCATGCGGCGCAGTTGATCGCCCAGACCGGCGGCTTGTTCCGACCTCTGGATCCGAAATCCTACTTTCCGCGGCTGACGGTTCTTGAAAATGCTCTCTTCGGCAAGATCTCGCTGCGGGCTGGGGCGCGGGCAGCGCAGGTTGAATCGCTGGTGGCCGAGGTGCTGGATACCCACGGGCTGCGCAAACGGCTGGCGTTGATCCTTTACGATCTGCCGACCGGACTGGGCGGATCGCTGCTGGAGCCGGTGTTTCAGGAACGGGCCGCCTTTACCCGGGCCGCGATCAAACGGCCGGACATTCTGATCCTGGACAAGGTGCTGGCCAGCCACACGGCGGAAAACCGGCTGCGTACACGCGAAAAGCTGCGCGATCTGATGCCCCAGACCACGATGATCTTCATGGAAGACACCATCCAGCATCCGGAGCGCTACGATCTTTATGTCGAAATCCGCGATGGCCGGATCGACGGGGTCGAGCGGCGCCCACTGGGCAGCCCGGAAGGCGCCGCCGCGGCCGATTTCTCTGCCAAGTTCGATATCATTGCCGCAACCGAGCTGTTCTCGCAGTTAGATGCGCGCAACCAGCGTCTTCTGGCATTTTCGGCTGGCTGGCACGAGGTTCCGGCCGGGGAGATGGTTTTTTCCCACGGCGACAGCGGTGATGCAGTGTACCTGTGCCTGTCGGGCCGAGCCGATCTGACCTTCCCCGATGCGCACGCCGGGGCGCCGCCGGTGACGGTGATCGAACCGGGGCGGCTGATCGGGGACCTAGCGGTGATTCTGGATCAGCCGCGGACCATGAACCTGCGCGCTACCGAGAATTGCCGTTTCCTGCGCATCGGTGCTGCGGAATACCGCGCGGTGATCGAAAGCGATATCAACGTCGCGCTGCGCTTGTTAGAGACGGTGGCGGGTAATCTGGCGACTGCCCGGGACAAAATGGTGTCCATTGCCCACCAAACGGGCGGTACGATCAGTGAAGACAGACCTCTGAAGGATGCGGATCCGAATGCTGAATAGACAGAATTATTCCGCCCATGAGGCGCTGGTGCGCAGCGCCCGCAGGAAACCGCAGCTGTGGCGGCTGGGGCTTGGGCTGGTTCTGATCTACCTCATCAGCTTTGCCCTGTCCTCGATAGTGCTGCCGCTGCTGGCGGCGCTGTTCCCCGGCGTCTGGCTGCAGGGGCTGCGCGATGGCAGCACGCCGGGGGCGATGCTGGTGCTTCTGGGCGGGTTCCTGTTCATCACCGTGGGCGTGGCGCTGTGCGCGCGGCTGCTGCAGGATCGGTCCTTCCTGTCGGTCGTCGGTCATCCGAGACCGCTGGTCCGGCAGTTCATCCGGGTTAGCCTGTACCTTCTGGCGCTGGGCATCGCCCTGTCGCTGCTGCCGCCCTATGATATGGGGGAACCGCTGCAGCCCAATCTGGAACCGGGGTTGTGGCTGTCGCTGTTGCCGGTGTCGCTGCTGGTGGTGCTGATCCAGACCAGTGCCGAGGAAATCGTCTTTCGTGGCTATATCCAGCAGGGGCTTGCGGCGCGCTTCAAAAGCCCGGCGGTCTGGATCCTTGGCCCGTCGGCCCTGTTCGCGCTGGGCCATTACCTGCCGGCCGAGGCCGGAGAGAATGCGCTTTTGATCACCCTCTGGGCCGGGGTGTTCGGCTGCATGATGGCGGATCTGACCGCGCGGGCGGGCACATTGGGACCTGCCATCGCGGTGCATTTCTTCAACAACGTCACCGCGCTTCTGGTCTTTGCCTCTCCCACCAGTCTGTATGGACTGTCGCTCTACCTGATGCCCTATGAAATGTCCGATGGCGCTGCGCTGCGCCCCTGGCTGGCGGTCGACTTTGCCATGATGCTGGTGACATGGCTCACGGCGCGGCTTGCGATACGCCGCTGATTGCATTTGTGCGCAATGAGTCTTATCTGAGGGGCCAAACAGCCCCTACAGAGGCACGATATGAACTGGATCACCAACTACGTCCGGCCGCGGATCAACTCGATCTTCTCGCGCCGCGAAGTCCCAGAGAACCTGTGGACCAAGTGCGATGAGTGCGGCACCATGCTGTTTCACCGCGAGTTGAAGGACAATCTGAACGTCTGCACCAACTGCGGCCATCACATGCACATCACCCCGCGGGACCGGTTCACGGCCCTGTTCGACGGTGGTGTGTTCAGCGAGGTCGAGGTGCCCGAGCCGCTGGCAGACCCGCTAAAGTTCCGCGACCAGAAGAAATACCCAGACCGCATGAAGGCGGCGCAGAAGAAAACCGGCGAAAAAGAAGCCATGCTGGTCGCTGCTGGTGAAATGGGCCGTACGCCCATCGTGGCGGTGGCGCAGGACTTTTCCTTCATGGGCGGCTCCATGGGCATGTATGTGGGCAATGCGATCATTGCCGCCGCCGAAGAAGCGGTAAAGCTGCACCGGCCGCTTATCCTGTTCTCTGCCGCAGGCGGTGCCCGCATGCAGGAAGGCATCCTGTCGCTGATGCAGATGCCGCGCACCACCGTGGCGGTGCAGATGCTGAAAGAGGCAGGCCTGCCCTATATCGTCGTTCTGACCCATCCCACCACCGGCGGTGTGACGGCCTCCTATGCGATGCTGGGCGATGTGCAGATCTCCGAACCCAATGCGCTGATTTGTTTTGCAGGCCCCCGGGTGATCGAGCAGACCATCCGCGAAAAACTGCCCGAAGGGTTCCAGCGCGCGGAATACCTGCTTGATCACGGCATGCTGGACCGGGTGACCCCGCGCACCGAACTGCGTGAGGAACTGATCACCATCGTCCGCATGTTGATGAGCATGCCACCGCAGGTGCACGGCGATCTGCCTGCGCCGGAACCGGTTGCCGAAGAGTTGCCTGCGCCAGAGGTCGAAAACGACGCGGGATCTGCCGCAGCCGCAGAGGCCGATAGCAAATAGCCCTGTCATAGAAAGAAGCGCCCGCGCTGGGTGCTTTGCCGCGCCCGTCTGCCTGATCCGGCGGGCGGGCTTTTTCATCAGATCCGGTTCGGGAGCCACCCATGACCAAAGCGAGTTCCGACGCCATCCTCGATCGCATGATGGCGCTGCACCCCAAGATCATCGACCTGACGCTGGACCGGGTCTGGCGGCTGCTGGCGGCGCTGGATAACCCGCAGGACAGGCTGCCGCCGGTGATCCATATCGCAGGCACCAATGGGAAGGGTTCGACCCAGGCGATGATCCGTGCGGGCCTCGAAGGGGCCGGAAAATCGGTGCATGCCTATACCTCGCCGCATCTGGCGCGGTTTCACGAACGGATCCGTCTGGCCGGAGAACTGATCTCGGAGGCGCATCTGACTGAGGTGCTCGACGAGTGCTATGCCAAGAATGGCGGTGAGAATATCACCTATTTCGAGATCACCACCTGCGCTGCGCTGCTGGCCTTTGCCCGCACTCCTGCGGATTACACGCTGCTCGAAGTCGGACTTGGCGGGCGGCTGGATGCCACCAACGTGATTGAAAAACCCGCCCTGTCGGTGATCACGCCTGTGTCGATCGATCACGAACAGTTCCTTGGCAATACCCTGGCCAAGATCGCGGGCGAAAAGGCAGGCATCATCAAGCGCGGCGTACCGGTGGTCGTCGGTCCGCAGGAGGATGAGGCGATGGAGGTGATCGAGGATGTCGCCGCTCGCCTTGGCGCGCCGCTGATCGCCCATGGACAGCACTGGCATGTCTATGAGGAACGCGGGCGGCTGATCTTTCAGGATGAAACCGGGCTGCTGGACCTGCCGATGCCCGCGCTGATCGGCGCGCATCAGGTGCAGAACGCGGGAATGGCTCTGGCCGCCCTGCGCCACCTCGGCGCGGATGAGGTGGCTTGTGAGGCGGCGATGGCGCGGGCTGAATGGCCTGCCCGGATGCAGCGGCTGAAGACCGGTCCTCTGGTAGAGGCTGCCGCGGGCGCCGAACTCTGGCTGGACGGCGGGCATAACGCGGCGGCTGGTCATGCGCTGGCGGATGTGCTGGCGGGGCTGCCGAAACGGCCAACGCATCTGATCTGCGGCATGCTGAACACCAAGGATGTGACTGGCTACATGGCACCGCTCGCGCCCCATGTGGAGAGCCTAACGGCCATCTCCATCCCCGGCGAGGCGGCGACGCTGAGCGCTGAGGAAACCGAGGCGGCGGCGCAATCCGTCGGCATCACCGCGACCCGGGCCGAAGATGCCTTGTCGGCGCTGCAGGCAATCATCGCCAAAGATCCCTCCGCGCGGGTTCTGATCTGCGGATCGCTCTATCTGGCGGGCCATATCCTGCGCGAAAACGGCTGAGGGATTAGGCAAAGGCGGGCAGGGGCGCTCCCGCCCGTCTTCGATCTTGCGATCTCATCCCGTTGGGCGTGGCGCCGCTTGCGCGGCGCGGGGCAGGCTCAGCCGTCCTGTCCCCAATCCTTGTCTTGCATTTCCCGCAGGCGCGAGGCGGTGCGCTCGAACTCGAAGGCACCGTCGCCTTCGACGTATAGATATTCCGGCTCGGCCGCGGCGGTGCAGATCAGCCGCACCTGCGCCTCGTAGAGCGCATCGATCAGGGTGACGAAACGCTTTGCCTCGTTGAAGTTGCTGCGGGACAGGCGCGGGATATCCTCGAGCACCAGCACCTTCACTTCTTCGGCGATGGCCAGATAATCGCCCGGCCCCAGCATTTTGCCGCAAAGGTCATAAAAACTTGCCCTTGCCACGCCATTCCTGAAACCGGGCAGCACGACCTCGCGGCCCTTCACCTCAAGCGTCAGGGGCTGGGCATCACCGCCCGACAGATCCTCCCAGATGGCGCGGAGCTGGGCGCGGGAGTCGGCATTCACAGGCGAGAAATAGACCGGTGAGCCCTTGAGCCGGTCCTGCCGGTAATCGACCGGGCTGACCATTTCCCAGACCTGCATCTTCTCCTTGATCAGATCGATGAAGGGCAGGAAGAGCTGGCGGTTGAGGCCGTTTTTGTAAAGATCATCCGGCACCCGGTTCGAGGTGGTGACCACGGTGACGCCTGCCTCAAACAGGGATTCAAACAGCCGCCCGACGATCATCGCATCGGTGATGTCGGTAATCTGCATCTCATCAAAGGCCAGAAGGCGCACCGACTCGGCGACCTCCTTTGCCACCGGCGCGAGGGTATCCTGCACGCCGCTCTGGCGCGCCTCGTGCATCTTGGCGTGGATCTCCTGCATGAAAGCATGGAAGTGCACCCGCCGCGCCGGGATCCCGTCCAGACTATCGACAAAGAGATCCATCAACATGGATTTACCGCGCCCGACGCCGCCCCAGAGGTAGAGGCCCTTGACCTCTTCCCGAGTAGCCTTGCGGAAGAGGCCGCGTTTCACCGGCGGCGCCATGAGGCCTTGGGCAATACGGTCAAATTCCGGCAGAACAGCCTGCTGCGCCGGATCCGGGCGGATCTGGCCTGCCTCGCTGCGGGACTGATAAAGCGCGCTTACCTGGGTCATGGGGTCAGCCATAACGCGGGGACGTGCGGTTGAAAAGGCGCGCTGGTGCGGTTTGCAGCATGACAGGGCCTGTGTCGCTGTGTAAAGGTGGACCCGTCATAGGAAAGTGAAAAGATTTCAGTACAGCCCATGAGCGCAGAAGAGCATTTCGAAGAGGCCCGTCGCATGATCATCGCGGCAGAGGAGGCCGGTCAGAGAGATCTCGACCTTTCAGATTTAGAGGATCTTGAAGAACTGCCTGTCGAACTGGGGCGGCTGACAAGTATCAAGACGCTGAAGCTTTCGAATACGAGAGTGTCTGACCTTGGTATTGTTAGCAAGTTGAGACATCTCACTATTCTTGAAATTGATGAAACGGAAGTGTCGGATCTAGCGCCATTGCGCGATCTCACCGCGTTAGAATTAATTTCGTTTGTTAATACTCAAGTATCTGATATTGATCCATTAACCGACTTACATAGACTGCGTGTCGTGTTTCTTGACCAGACAGCTGTGAAGGATGTTCGGGTCCTCAAGGGCCTATCGAACCTTAGGTCAATAACACTGGATGAAACACCGGTTGAGGATATTAGCCCACTGTCGGACTGCACAAGGCTTGAGTGGCTGAGTGTAACTTATTCATCTATTCGGGACTTGCGACCAATTCGGCATTTATCGTCGCTGATACAGGATAGTGAGCTTGCGACAGGGCTCGCGTATTTTGATACTCCTGCCACTCATCTTGACCCAAGGCTGGCAGAACTTTCAGTGCTCGAAGATGATCAGGAGCGAACACAGAAAACCCTCGACTACCTGAACGAGGTTGCGGACAATTGGCCGCCGCTACCGACGGAACACCCCGATCAGTCCGACAGCATGGCCGTTGAAATCGCCGAGGATGGCCGGGCCGATCTTGTCGCTTCTTTCCCGACCGAGGCGGAGCGGCAGGATCGGGTCAAACGCAAAGCGCATGATCGGCTGATCACAGCCCTGACGACGCTTTGGCAACTGGCGGGAAACCAGCATTATCGCCTTGCCGAACAGGTCCGCCAATATCGCGTCCACGCGGATCGGGACTTTGATGAACTGGATATGCTGGATCTCTACTTTGAACATGAAGCCCTGCGGGGTGTTTGTGATCGTCGGGGCGAGCGGGAAGGGGAAGAGGCCTTTGGCCCCGATCTGGTGGACGCCTTGGAGCGAGTCCTGCAACTTGGTCCATCGCTGTTTCTGGATAACCCGGATGTGGAGGCGGCAGAGGCACGCGCTGCCCGATATGCAGCCGCGCCGCAGCCTGAGATTCAGCCTGCGCAGGATGCGCTGTCCGGTGCGATTGCAGGAACGCCCGAGGCCTTTGGCGAAGGTATTCGCGAGCTGTCGCAGCTGTTCCACGACCACGCGCGTCATTTGGAGCGGTTGCAGTCGGGGCAGAGGGATCAGAACCGGAATGCCATAATCGTTGTCGGTGGGTTTGTTCTCAGCCAGATGGCTACGGCGCCACTGGGGGAAGCTGGATCTGCCCTAGTGGGATGGTTCTTGGCCAACTCCGACACCATTCTGACTCTCGCCGCGCATTATGGTACGGGGTTCGAAGCATGGGTCACTCCAATCATGATGAGGGCTAAGGAGGCTTGGGCTGGAGCCAAGGCTCTGCTGGGGCAAGGTTGACGCAACATCCAAACCCTCACATCAATTTTCCTTATGTGAGTGCGCAGATTTCTTGAATTGACCCCGGGGCCGCAATGCCTACCGTCGCAGCTCTGACTTGGAGGACCCGGAATGAGCAGCGCAGCGGCACAGAAAACACCCTTGTTTACCCCCGTTTTGATCGTGGGCTGCGTGATCATCATGGTCAGCTTTGCGGTGCGCGCCTCGTTCGGGGTGTTCCAGATCCCCATCGCCGAAGAGTTCGGCTGGCTGCGCGCGGAGTTCTCGCTGGCGATCGCGATCCAGAACCTGGCCTGGGGGATCGGGCAGCCGATCTTTGGCGCGGTGGCCGAGAAGATCGGTGACAGAAAGGCCATCATCCTTGGCGCGCTTACTTATGCGGCGGGGCTGGTGCTGAGCGCAGGCGCGGTGACGCCGTTCCAGATGCAGGCCTATGAATGGCTGGTGGGCTTTGGCATTGCGGGCACCGGCTTTGGCGTGGTTCTGGCGGTCGTGGGGCGGGCCAGCTCGGATGAAAACCGCTCGATGTCGCTGGCGATTGTCACGGCGGCAGGCTCTGCCGGGCAAATCTTTGGCGCGCCCTGGGCGGAATGGATGCTGTCCTTCCTGACGTGGCAGACCGTGTTCCTGATCTTTGCAGGCGTGGTGCTGGCGCTGATCCTGACGCTGCCGCTTATGCGCGCGCCGCAGATGGCGAGCAAATCTGAGCTTGAAGAGAGCATGGGCACCATCCTGATCAAGGCCTTCAAGGATCCGTCCTATACGCTGATCTTCCTCGGATTCTTTAGCTGTGGCTATCAGCTGGCGTTCGTGACCGCGCATTTCCCGGCCTTCGTGACCGAGATGTGCGGGCCGATCATGCCGGGCGGCGCGCTCTACAGCCTCGGGATCACTTCGACCTCGGCGCTGGGGGCGGTTGCGATCTCGCTGATCGGGGCGGCCAATGTGGGGGGCACCCTGCTGGCGGGATATCTGGGCAACCGCTACTCCAAGAAATACCTGCTGGCGGCGATCTATACCGGGCGGACCATCGCGGCGGCGGCCTTCATCCTGGTGCCGATTACGCCGACGTCGGTGATTGTCTTTTCCATCGTCATGGGCTCCCTGTGGCTGGCGACGGTGCCGCTGACGTCGGGCCTTGTCGCGCATATTTACGGGCTGCGCTATATGGGGACGCTTTACGGGATCGTCTTCTTCAGCCACCAACTGGGCAGCTTCCTGGGCGTCTGGCTGGGGGGGCGGATGTATGATGCCTATGGCGATTACACCTTCGTGTGGTGGATCGGTGTCGCCGTCGGGGCCTTCAGCGCCATCGTGCATTTGCCGGTGCGGGAACGCCCGCTGGGGAGCGTGGCGGCGTGAGGTGAATTCAGCCGGTGCCGAATGCCGCAGCAGTGTCGGCTTCGCGGCGTAACGTCCAAGAATGCTTCTTAGCTCCGCGATGATTTTTGAACCTGGGTGCTAGCCTTGAGCATCACGTCGTGTGACGGAAGCAGCCGTGCTGGCATGTCGCCCAAGACAACTTTAACGATTGTATCCTGCATCGTTTACCCGTTTTTATGGGTATCACTGTGATACAGTGGATGGGTCAATTCGAGGCTCGGCCGCCGTATCGTGAGGTAAACCATGCAAATCAATAATACTTTTAGCACTTACACGACTTCGCTATTTCAAGAGCCCAAGGCGGCTGATCCGGCTGGACAACCTGCTGCATCGCCCGGCCCGGCCAGTGTTTTTAGCCGTGGTGTCAGCACAGACATGACTGGCGTCTATTCTGATCCAAGGGTTACGTCGGTTGGCTCGGCCTCGCTGTCGCGAAAGACGCAGGATGTTCTCGAAAAGATCCAATCTCTCGTCAGGAATGAGTTGGAGACTATTGGCGCGGTTTTCCGCGGGCTGGCAAATCAGGATCTTGAACTTGAACCAGGAGAAGGCCTGCCGGAGGACACGATACTGTCCGATTTGGAGCTTGAGCAATCTCAGAAGCTGTCCGATGAGACAAAAGCAGCCGGTCTGTTGCAGATGAAATTCAGCCTGCAGTCATCCCTTGCGTCGCAGGGCGCAGAGATGCTCAGTAATGCCCGGTCGATCTTGTTTGGTGAGCAGTACGTAGGCATGACCGAAGAAGAGCTCATCGATCATCAGATCAACGCGATGGTCGATATGCAAATGAATGCAATCAAAACCACGTTTGAGATGGCGCGCAGTGATGAGTTCGGGCAATTCGCGGGGGATGCCACGGAACGGACGGAGCTTGGCGAGCCGCTACAAGAGGATGATTTGGCGGCAATACGCGCCGATCTTCTGGCCAAACGGCGGGACGAATTCCAGCGTGGCGAGTTGAGACTCCAGGTTGACGTCTTCTCCAGCGTACATGCCGCCAACTATGATAAAGGCTATGCGACACTGGATACTGCTGGAGAAGGGCTGGTCGTTCAGCCGGAAAACGGCGTTGCCTTTGATGCTGACTGGACCATGTCAGAGGCAAGGCAAAGCCAATTCACTCGGATGTTTGATGGCATCACGGTGGTCGATGGTGAACCCGTCCTCGATCCAAGCAAGGAGAACCGTTTCACTCTTAGTGTCCTGAGCTTCCTTGAAAAATCTGGTGAGATTGGGTTGGAGTACCTGCGAGACGCGCGTGCGTGATGTCGCGCGCCTTGGCCTCCAACCCTGATGCTGTTCGATCTTCGGGCTCAAAGGTCACTTGCATCGACAGGACGTCAGAAAACCGCAGCTCCTCTGGCGAGATCGAGAATTGATCAGGCTTACTCCTTGTCCCTTCAATATTTCATAGGCTTTGATTATTGGCCGCACGTCAGCCCTTCGCGCGCCATTTCTCCAGAATGTGGCGGCTCGTCATCAGGTCCAGATGGGCGCCGCCGCCGTTCTTGAACAGGGTGATCGCCTCCGGATCATAGGCAGGGAAACTGTCGAGGGAATAGAAATCCGCCAGCACATCGCCGCGCTGGATGACGCCTTCGGCCAGCGGGATCTTGAACTCACCGATGTGATCCAGCGTGGTGTCGAAGCTGTCGCAATAGATGCGCGCGCGGCAAAGCGCCTCGTCATCGGTCTCGCGCATGTCGGGGCGATAGGCACCGATCAGGTTCAGGTGCTGGCCGGGTTTCAGCCATGCGCCCTGAACCACCGGGGTCGATGACATGGTGGAGGTGACGATGATATCGGCCGAGCGCACGGCGGCTTCAAGATCGGCGGCGACCTCGATCTGCGGATAGCTGGCCTTCATCTCTTCGGCCTTGGACTGGGTGCGGTTCCAGACCCGGATCTGGGCGCGGGGGTAGGCGGCACCAAAGGCCTCGACCAGCGATCCGGCGACGGTACCCGCTCCGACGATCAGGATGTCGCGGCTGTCGGGGTTGGCCAGACGCATGGCGCCAAGCAGGCTGTCGCCCGCGGTCTTCCACTTGGTCACCAGGTGGAAATCCACCAGCGCGTCCAGGGTACCGTCCTGATCGGAGTAAAGACAGACCGCGCCATTGACCATCGGCTTGCCCGCCTTGGGGTTGCCGGGAAAGATCGTCGCCGTCTTTACGGCCAGCCCCATGCCATCGATCCAGGCGGAGCGGCTGAGCAGCGTGTCGGGATCGCGGTACAGAAAAGTATCGCCGATTTCCGCCTTGGGCAGATCATGCCCCTTGGCCAGCGCCTCGGTGAAGCCGACCCAGTCCAGCAGGGCCTCGCCCTCTTTGAAACCGATGGATGGAATGCTCATTTTGCCTCCTCTGGGGTCAACAGCCCCTCTGCCACCAGGCGCGCGGCCCAGGTGTCGGGTGTGGTGAATAGATGGGTATGCCAGCCGCGTTGCGCGGCGGCGTCAATGTTTTCGGGGCGGTCATCGGTGAACAGCAGGCGCTCCGGCGCAATGCCTGTGTCGCGTTCCAGATGCGCGTAGATCTCGGGCTCGGGCTTGATGGTGCGCAGATCGCCCGACACGAAGGCCCGATCGAATTCATCGAAAAACGGATAGGTCTGGCGCGCCACGGCAAAGGTGCCGACGCCGAAATTGGTCAGGGCAAACACTGGGATGTCGCGGGCCTGTAGCGCTCGCATCAGTCGCACCGAGTGCGGGATCTCGGGAGAAGCCATTTCGATCCAGCTGTCGTGCCAGTGGCGGATTTCCTCGGACCACTCCGGGTGACGCTCGGCCAGCCCGTAGACCGAGGCGCGGAAATCATCGCCGCGGTCCACGCCCAGATTCATCCCGTGCAGATCGACCTCGGCAAACAGCCTCTTGCGGCGCTCTGGGCCGAGGCGGGCGTCAAAGAAGGCCTCGGGGTTCCATTCGATCAGCACGCGGCCAATGTCGAAAACGACGGCGTCGATGGGCATCTGCTGCTTCCTGTTCCGTTACATTACCCGGCCGAGCGTGGGCGCGGGCGGGCCACCGGGCGGCTGCGCCGGGTTTCCCGCCAGACTGAAACAAGGCCGGCGCCGATGATCAAGGCCGAACCGGCCCAGACCGGCAGATCGGGCCATTCATCGAACACCAGAACGCCCCAGAGCACGGCCATCGGCATGGCGATATACTCAAACGGCGCGGCCAGTCCTGCTTCGTTCAGCCGGTAGGCCTGGCTGACCAGATAGCCTCCAACGGATCCGGCCAGTCCGACCCCGATGAACAGCCACCAGTCCTGGGGCGCGGGCCAGACCCAGGCGCGCAGGATGTAATCCACTGCGGCGTTGTCGCCGGTGGCAAACCGCCCGTCACCGGTGAAAAGGCCGACCAGCGCGCTGACCACAAGAAAGCCGAAGGTGGGGTAGAACGACAGGGTCGCCGCCTTGTCGGCGCCGCCCGCCCGGCGGGTCAGCACGTGCAGCGTGGCATAGCCGCAGGCGCCCAGGAATGGCAGGATCGCGGCGGCCTGGAAACTGCCGGGGCCGGGCCGCATGATGATCAGAATGCCAAGGAACCCCACAGCCACTGCACCCCAGCGCCAGGGACCGACGCGTTCCTTCAGCACAACGACCGACAGGGCAGTCACGATCAGCGGCGTGGCAAAGGCGATGGCGACGGCCTCGGCGATGGGCATGATGGCCAGCCCGGTGAAGAAGCAGATGTTGGCAAACAGCACCGCGCAGCAGCGCATCAGGTGCAGTTTCGGCTGCCGGGTGCGCAGGATGTTAAATCCCCCTTCGAGGGGAATAATCACCGCCGCCAGCACCAGAAGCGCCACCACAGAGCGGACCATGACCACCTGATAAAGGGGGTAGTCCCCGGACAGGAATTTGAAGATCACGTCGATGACGGAGAAACTGATGGCCGATCCGGCGGCGGCCAGAAGCCCCAGAACGCTGACTTTGATTTCCTGACTCATGGGCCCCCCCTGCACGCTTGCCTGATCAGTGACGGAGTTGCCTCTCCGCCGCAAGGCTCTGGGTGAGACTTTGTTGCCGGAAAATTGTTTTCGTTCAGGACTTTTTGGCGGCCCGGATCTCGCGCTCCAGACTGTCCAGAAACCGCGAGCGGTCCGCTTTGGTGAAGCCCTTGCCGCTGCCCCCCGCGCCAAGCGGGTTGGCGGCGCGCAGATCGGCCATCAGGTCGCGCATCGCCAGCTGCTGGCCAATGTTGGCCTCGGTGAAGCGTTCGCCATTGTGGCGCAGTACCCGGGCGCCGGTCTCGATGCATTTGGCGGCGAGAGGGATATCGCCGGTCACCACCACATCGCCCGGTCCGCAGCGTTCGGCGATCCACATATCGGCCACATCGGCGCCTTCGGAGACGATCACGGTTTCCACCAGCGGATTGGCCGAGGGGCGCAAGCCGCCGTTGGAGACCACGAACATCTTCAGCCCGTGACGGGTGGCGACCCGCTCGGCCTCTGCCTTGACCGGGCAGGCGTCGGCATCGATGAAAAGCGCGCTCACTCTTTCGCCTTTTTAGGCTCTGATTTCTCGGGCGCTTTGGTCGGCTGCTTCACCTTGAACTCATCCGGGATGGGCATCCGGTTGAAGGCATCCAGACCCGCGATCTTGTAGGCTTCGGCCAGGGTCGGGTAGTTGAAGGTGTTCTGGACGAAGTATTCCACCGTGCCCTGAAGGTTCAGCACCGCCTGGGCAATGTGAATAAGCTCGGTCGCGCCTTCGCCGACGATCTGCACGCCCAGCACCCGGCGGGTTTTGAGGGAGAACAGCATCTTCAGCATGCCGTGTTCCAGCCCCATGATATGCCCGCGGGAGGTTTCGCGGAACCGCGCGATTCCGACCTCATAGGGCACACCGCGCTCCTGTAGCTCTTCCTCGGACATGCCGCAGGTGGAGATTTCCGGCACCGAGTAGATGCCATAGGGGAACCAGGGGCTTTCGGGTACGGTGGGCGTCTCCAGCGCGTGACAGGCGGCGACGCGGCCCTGCTGCAGGGATGTGGAGGCGAGCGAGGGGTGCCCGATCACATCGCCGGTGGCATACACATGCGGCACCGAGGTCTGGTAGGTCTTGCGCTCGACGCTGATGCGGCCTCGGTGGTCGGTCTCCAGCCCCACGGCCTTGAGGTTAAGATTGTCGGTATTGCCCATGCGTCCGGCCGCGAACAGCAGCATTTCACCGCGCACATGGCGGCCATTGGCCATGCTGACCTCGATATGGCTGCCTTCGTCCTCGATCTTCTCGATGGCCGAGCCAAGCCGTAGGTCGACACCGTTTTCGCGGATCTGATGGGTGAAATCCTCGATGATGGTGCGGTCGATGAAATCCAGGAAGGTCTCGCGCGGCTCGATCAGGGTCACTCGCACATCAAGCGCCGAGAACATGGTGGCATATTCCACGCCGATGACCCCGGCACCGACCACGATCAGCGAGCGCGGGATTTCCTCCATTTCCAGGAACTCGTCGCCATCGACCACGGTCTTGCCGTTAAAGGGCACGTCATCGGGGCGATAGGTGCGGGTGCCGGTGGCGATCAGGAATTTCTCGCCGGTGATCCGAGTGGTGTCGCCGGCCTCTGTCGCCACTTCAATCTCGTTTGGACCGGTAAAGCGCGCAAGCCCTGCCAGCCAGTCCACGTGGTTGCGGTTGAACTGGTGCTCCAGCACGTCTACCTCGTGGTCCAGCGTCATGTGGAGGCGCGCCTTCAGGTCCTCGGCGTCGATCTGATCCTTCACCCGGTAGGCGCGGCCGTAGAAACTGCGCTCGCGCCAGCCGGTGAGGTTCAGCACCGTTTCCCGCAGGGTTTTCGACGGCACCGTGCCGGTGTGCACCGAAACGCCCCCCAGCCGGTCCTTGCGGTCGATGACCAGCACCCGCCGTTTGAGTTTCCCGGCCTGAATGGCGGCAGTCCGGCCCGAGGGGCCAGAGCCGATGATGACAAGATCGTAGTCGTACTGGCTCATGTGGTTCGGTCCTTTTGCGGATCAGTCCCGGTACAGCGCCTCGGCGTGAAACGAGACATGCTCTTCCATGAAGGTGGAGATGAAGAAATAGCTGTGGTCATAGCCCGGTTGCAGCCGCAGCGTGGCCTGCTGGCGGCGTTCGGCGACAGCCTGTGACAGGGCTTCGGGGCGCAGCAGCTCATAGAACTGGTCGGCGGTGCCAGTGTCGACAAGAACCGGTCCGTCAAAACCGGTGTCGCGCATCATCAGGCTGGCGTCATGTTTCGCCCATGCCGCCTCATCCGCGCCCAGATAGGCGGTCAGCTGCTTGCGGCCCCAGTCGCTGGCGGTCGGGTTGCAGATCGGCGCAAAGGCCGAGACCGAGCGGAACCGGCCCGGCAGGTTCATCGCCAGCGTCAGCGCGCCATGGCCGCCCATGGAGTGGCCGGAGATCGCTTGCCGCTCCAGATCGACCGAGAAGTTTGCGCCCAGAAAGGCGGGCAGTTCTTCGGCGATATAGTCCCACATCTGGTAATGCGGCGCCCAGGGATCCTGGGTTGCATTCACGTAGAACCCCGCGCCCTTGCCCAGGTCGTAGTTTTCATCGTCAGCCACATCATCGCCGCGCGGCGAGGTGTCGGGGAAAACAATGGCGATGCCCTGCTCGGCGCACCAGGCCTGCGCGCCCGCCTTGGTCATGGCGTTTTCATGGGTGCAGGTCAGCCCGGACAGGAACCACAGGAGCGGCACCGGACCATCCTTTGCCTCTTCCGGCAGGAACAGGCCAAAGGTCATATCGCAGTTGGTGACCGTGCTCTTGTGCCGGTAGACGCCCTGCACGCCGCCAAAGCATTTGTTTTCCGATACGGTTTCCATGGTGAGGCTCCTTGCAAATGAGTGCCTATCAGCTACCCGCCGACGGGGGCCGGGTCCAGTGTCGCGGCGCCCTGTCGCAGCCTTTTTGCGTCAGAAGCTTTGCAAAAGACTGAATGCTGGCCGGTTGGTGGAGATTAAAGTCCAGACGCCCAGGCGATAGCCAGCGGTACGGTCAGGATCGACAGCGCGGTCGAAATCAGAATCGCCGCTGAAACCCGGTGCGGCGCGACGTTGTAATGCTGCGCCAGCATGTAGACATTGCCCGCCACCGGCAGCGAGGCTGCCGCGATGGCCACCGAGGCCGGAAAGCTGGCGACGGGCACCAGCCACAACACGCCAATGGCAACGCAGAGCGGATGCAGCACCAGCTTGGCAAAGCTGAGCCAGACGGCAACCTGCATGCGCTCGGCCGATTTCGAGGCCAGCGAGGCGCCGATGGCAAAAAGCGCGCCGGGGGTGGCGGCGCCGCCGAGGATCGACAGGAAATCATTGACCGGCGCCGGGATCGGCTGCGCCGAGGCGGACCAGGCCAGCCCGGCGACGATGGCCACGATCATCGGATTTCGCACTAGTCCCATTGCGACCAGTTTCAGGGTGCGCGGCCCCAGACCTGATCCGCGCCCGGCATTGATCAGGATGACGATGAGCGAGGAGAACACCACCAGATCGACGCTCAGCACCACCATCATCGGCCCGATGGAGGCTTCGCCGAACAGGATCGCCATCATCGGCAACCCGAGGAAGCCGACGTTGCCGATGGCGGCGCATTGCGCCTCGACCGCTGCGGTGGGCACATCCAGACCCCTGAGGGCCGCCACCGCCGTGGCGATAAGGTAGACCGCGACGGTGCCTGCCAGATAGCCGAGGATCAGGTTGGGATCGAAGACCTCGGCAAAGGACAGGTTGGCGGCAAAGCGGAAAATCATCGCCGAAAGTGGGAAGAAGAAGACAAATTTCGTCAGATAGGCCGTGGCCTCTTCGGTGAAGAACCGCGTGCGCCCGGCCCAGTAGCCAAGGCCGATGATCGCAAAGAAGGGCAGGGTTCTGAAGAATATGTCAGCCATCGCTGAACTGGTAACCTGATTTTACCAAAACGAAAAGCCTGATTGCGTCGGCTGGCATTTTCGGCCCGGGTTTGCAGTAGGCTGGTGGATGTACTGGCCGTAACGGCATTCGGGACCATCAAACAGGCGGTGAGGGAGGAGATAGAGGCCCCCCTCAAAGGCGCCTGACCAATATGTTTTAGCCGAGGATCATCCACCAGAACGCCAAACCGGCTGCGACGGTGAAGCCGATCAATGCAGGGCTGCTGGTGCGCATTAGAATGCTCACCTCTCCAATACGCGTCTTACTTTTGATGCCTAGGAGGTTGGATTTCTGTTGTTTGCAGGAAGATTTGTTCATTAGTCATCCTATTGTTGACAGTTCTCAAGGGGCCAAACGCTGGTTTCTGTCAGATGCTTCCTGCGTCGGCCCGTGACAGAAAATACCGTGTTCCCGGATCACAAAGCCATCTGGAAATCCCTGTGGGCTAATTCGTGGATAGCCTGTGGAAAACGGGCTTTCGTCCCTTGGGGGTACTGAGGCAGTAGACGCACAACAGGCGACGTGCTGTACGTCGTGTAGTGAATTGAAACTACTTTAAAACTATATGTTTTTTTGATTTCTGCAAAATCGAACTGCCTGTCTGACATTGGGAAACAAGTAGCGGTACGTTGGATCGCCGGGGTGTTGTCAGGATATGTCTGGCGAAACCTCGCGGCTTTCAAGCCCGCCGCAGCAGTGACTGCGATTAGGGTAAGGCGCGCCCCTCCCGCCCGTCGCCTCTTCATGAAACATGCAGGGCTCCCGTTGGACCGCGCCGCGCTGGCGCACGGCAGGGATATGCTTTGGCTATGGTTTTTCCTGCTTCGGCCTGTGCCCCGGTGGTGATGGTGCGCAACCCGCCGCGCGTCGGCGCGGCGCTATGCCCAACGGGAGGGGGCAGGCCTTGGGCCTGTTGCCGACGGGCGGGAGCATTCCGCCGCTGTAGCTCCGGACGGTCAGCCGCTGCCGATCAGGGCGCCCGCGCCCAGAACCAGTGCTCCCCCCAGAACCACCTGCAGCGTGGCGCGCCAGAACGGTGTCTCCATGTATTTGTTCTGGATCCAGGCAATTGCCCAGAGTTCCACGAACACGATGACAAAGGCGATGGTCGTCGCGGTCCAGAACTCGGGGATCAGATAGGGCAGGGCATGGCCAAGCCCGCCGAGCGTTGTCATCACCCCCGAGGCAATGCCCCGTTTCATCGGCGATCCGCGCCCCGACAGCTCGCCATCGTCCGAGGCTGCCTCGGTAAAGCCCATGGAAATGCCCGCCCCCACAGAGGCAGCAACGCCGACCAGGAAGGTTGTCCAGGTGTCCTGCGTGGCAAAGGCGGTAGCAAAGATCGGCGCCAGGGTGGAGACCGAACCGTCCATCAGCCCGGCCAGCCCCGGCTGCACCCAGGTCAGCACGAACTGCCGGTGCGCGGTGCGGTCTTCCTCAGATCGCGCATCGCCCGTCAGATGCGCCTCTTCCAGCTCGGCGGCGGTGTCGCGGTGACCCGCTTCGGCGGCCGCCAGATCGCCCAGCAATTTGCGGGTGGCGGCATCTTGGGTGCGGGCTGCTGCGGCGAGGTAGAAGCGTTCGGCCTCCGCCTCCATCGCCTTGGCTTCTTCGCGGATCCGCTCAAGGCTGAGGTTCTCCATCAGCCAGATTGGGCGACGGTTGTAATAACCGGCCACGTGTTCCCGCCGGATCAGCGGGATCGCCGGGCCAAACCGCTGTTCATGCAAGGCGATCAGCCGGGTGCGGTGCTCATCCTCTTCGGCGGCCATGCCATCGAACATCTTCGCGGTGGCAGGAAAATCCTCCCGCAGCCGCGCGGCATAGCCGCGATAGATCCGGGCGTCGTCTTCTTCGGATGAAATGGCCAGCGCCAGGATCTCCTGGCCGGTCAGGTCCGAAAACCGTTTTCGCTGTGGAAGAAAGCGCATTTGGGCCTCATCTTTTTAGAATGGTTCTAACCATATGGGCATGAGGACAAAGCGCAAGACCCATCGGCAGAGGCGCGCTGCGGCAGAGTGCAGCATTTGTCGTTGTTGCTCATGCTTTGACGTCGGGTGTTCCGGGTGCTGCTGGAGTGTTGATGACTGGGGAGTTGTTGAACAGCGGATGGGTAGGCTAAAGTGATCCGGTCATCCCGCCAGCGCCACGAGGACCGGTCATGAATGAGCAAGCCAGCATTGTCAGGACCGGACGCAAGTTTGACCAGGTTCTGGAAGGCGCGCGCGAGGTGTTCATGGCCGATGGCTTTGAAGGCGCCAGCGTCGACGATATCGCCCGTGCTGCGGGTGTGTCCAAGGCAACGCTCTATAGCTATTTCCCCGACAAGCGCCTGCTGTTCATGGAAGTTGCCCGCAACGAATGCGCCCGTCAGGCGGATGCGCCGATGGATCTGGCTGGGGCCTGCTGCACACCGCGTGATGTGCTTTGCGCTGCCGGGCGCCACATCCTGTCGGTCAGCCTGTCGGAATTCGGCCTGCGCATGTTCCGGATCTGCGTGGCCGAGGCAGATCGCTTCCCGGATCTTGGGCGCCAGTTCTATGAAAGTGGGCCGATGGTGGTCAGGGCCCGGCTGCGCGATTACCTGAAAGGCGCGGCTGCACGGGGGGAATTGCAGATCGAGGATTTCGACCTTGCCGCGGATCAGTTTGCCGAATTGTGCCGGGCCGATCTGGTGCCGCGTCTGATCTTCAACATCGATACCGAGTTTTCGGCCGAAGAGCGCGAGCGGGTGATCGCAGGGGCGGTGGAGCTGTTCTTGGCCCGTTATGGTGGCTGACCAGGACGAGCCTGTCCTTAGTCTGTGTCGCCTGCTCCGGCGCAGCGCAGTGCCGTTGATGGAGGCCCGCCCTCTGGGCGGCCCTCCTGTGTCACGTCTCCCTCAGTGGGTGATGAAATCGTTGGGCGCATTCCGGTAGGTTTCGTGGCAGCTGAGGCAAGCCTGCACCATGCTCGGCACCGTCCGCAGCAGTCCGTTCAGGGTATATGCGTTCAGCTGTTTGGCGGCATCCTTGGCGGTCTCTGCCCGGGTTTCGAAATCATCCCATTGTTGCCAGATCAGCGGGTTGGCGTGTGAATTGGGATCCATGCGCGGTTTCTTGAACCGTTTGCGGATGTCGCCTGTTGTTTTCACCAGCGTGCGCCGGGCGGCCTTGGCCTTGGAGGCGTTAAAGCTGGTGCGCCCGGCCATCATGTCAGCCAGCGTGGTAATGGCCGCTTTCTGGGTAGCCATCAGCTCGACCCGCCGCTTGACGTGCTTGTCTGCGATCGGTGCGGCTGCATCCAGTTGCGCACCTGCCAGGGCCAGACCCAGCACCAGAAGGACAGGAATACTGCGCAAGCCGCGCGGCGAGACAGAGGGCATGAGCGGATGCGTCATGAGCGCGGCTCCTGTGTGTGGGGGTGGATTGACCGAATCGAATGATTGGAACAAATGTAGAACATAGGCGGTGCCGACTGCTTGTTTTCGAAAATTTTGGACCATCAAACCGGATCGTGTCATGTCCCATCGCCGCATATTGTCGCTCTGGTTTCCGCGTCTCGGAGCAGAGCGTGTGATGCGCGCGGGGCGTGGCAGTCTTGCCGGGCCTCTGGCCATTGTGGAGGAACTTTCCAACACACAGGTTATTTCTGCGTTAAATGAGGCGGCCGAGGCCGAGGGGCTTTTTGTTGGGCAGCCGCTGCGTGATGCCCATGCCATTTGCGCTACGCTCTTGACTCGTAAGCGCAATATTCCGGCGGAAACGGCATTTTTGATGGCTCTTGGGCGCTGGGCGGGCAAGTTCAGCCCCTGGGTTGCGCCGCAGGTCCCGGATGAAATCAATCTCGACATGACCGGCTGTTCACATCTTTTTGATGGCGAGGCGGCCCTGCTGACGCAGATCGATGCGGACTGCGCGGACATGGGGATCACGGTGCGGATGGGGCTGGCCGATACACTGGGCGCGGCCTGGGCGCTGGCGCGCTATGCAGGGCAGGCGGCCGGGCTGCCGGTGGACCGGTCCGGCGATGCCATCGATCAGGAGGCCCGCGCCACCCGCGCCCGCGCAGCCCGCATATCTGTACGCCCGGCGGCGCCGGGGCAAGGGGCGCCTTCGGGCAAGGCGGGGCGCAGGCACTGGACCCGGGGTGGTGCGGCACCGCAGGCGGTCGAGCTGTCGCAGCAGCCCGAACGGATCGCGCCGGTGGGGCAGGCGCACCGGGTGCTGGCGCCCCTGCCGGTGGCGGCCCTGCGGCTGGAGGCATCAGCCGTGGCGCAGCTGGGCCGACTTGGCTTGCGGCAGATCGGCGATCTTCTGGATCAGCCCCGGGCCAGTCTGGCGCGGCGCTTTGGCCGGGGGCTGGTGCTGCGGCTTGATCAGGCCATGGGCAGTACCCCGGAACCGGTCTCCCCGGCGGGGGTGCCTGACAGTTTTGCGGTGCGCCTGACCCTGCCCGAGCCGATCGGCCTGGTGGAGGATCTTCAGGCGGGGATCGACCGAATGCTGCCCCGGCTTTGCGCCTTGCTTGAGGAACGCGGCAAGGGCGCGCGTCTGCTGCGGCTTGAGGCGCACCGGGTCGATCAGGCAGCCCAGATCGTGACCGTCGGTCTGGCGCGACCCAGCCGGGACCCGGACCGCATCCGGCCGCTGCTGGCGATGAAGCTGGAGCAGATCGACGCGGGGTTCGGCATCGAGATGCTGCGTCTTGAGGCCATGCAGGCCGAACCCATCCATGCCCGCACCCAGGCCGGTCATCTGGAGGCCACTGCCGCCGCCAGAACCCGGCAGGCGGGCGGGCAGACCGTGGCGCTGGAAGATCTGATCGGACGTATCGGCGCGCGGGTCGGGCTGGAGGCGATCACCCGGCGCCACCCGGTCGAGACGCATATCCCGGAAAAAACCGCCAAGGTGCTGGCTGCCGCCTGGTCAGAGCCTGCGCAGGACTGGCCTGCGGCGCCCCATGCGCGCCCCTTGTTGCTGTGGCGCCCGGAACTGGTGATGGCCCCGGATGTGCCCCAGGTGCCCGAACGGTTCCGTTGGCGCGGGCGCGACTGGGAGCTGGCCACCGCCGAAGGCCCCGAGCGCATCGCCCCGGAATGGTGGTTGGAGGATCCGAACTGGCGCAGCGGAGTGCGCGATTACTGGGTGGTGGTGACCACCTGCGGGGCCCGGTTGTGGGTGTTCTTTGCCCATGGCGCGGCGCTGTCGCGGGGCTGGTTCTGCCAAGGCAGCTTTGCCTGAACGCGCCCGGCCTGCAGGGGTGATCCTTCGCTCTGCGCCGAAGTCTTTGTCCTTGGGGCCGGGGGCAGCAGCGCCTAGGGTTATGACATGAACAAACCAGACCCGCATAAGCCCCCGCAGACCCCGCGCTTTGACATTCTGGGGCAGGCCATTGGCGATGCCAGCCGCACCCGGATGCTGTGTGAGCTGATGGAGGGGCGGGCCTATACCAACAAAGAGCTTGCCGCAGCCGCCGGGATCATGCCGCAGACGGCGACCGCGCATTTGCGGATGTTGCAGGAGGCCGGGCTGGTGGTGGCGGAGAAACGGGGCCGCTGTGTTTATCACCGGCTGTCCGGGGTCGAGGTTGCCCAGGCGCTGGAACAGCTGGCCGCAATCGCCCCTGCCGACAGTCTGTATCTGGCGCAGCGCCGCAAGGCGGGTGGACTGGCCGAGGTGCGCAGCTGCTATGATCATCTGGCCGGGCCGCTGGCGGTGGCGATGACGCAGGCCTTATTGCGCCGGGGGATGCTGGTGGAGCGGGATGGCGGGTTCGATACCGTCCCATCCGATCTGTGGGCGCCGCTTGGGGTCACCCTGCCGGATCCGCAACGCAGCATGCGCCAGCCCTTTGCCCGGCCCTGTCTCGACTGGACCGAACGGCGGCTGCATGTGGCGGGACCGCTGGGGCGGCAACTGCTGTCTCATGCGCTGGAGCGCGGCTGGATGCTGCGCCGCCACCACAAACGGGGGCTGACCCTCACCGCGCCGGGCCGCAGGGCGCTGCAGCAGATCCTGGGGCTGGAGTTGTCCGGAAGCGCGACGGAACTGAGTGGGGGAGGACCCCATGTCTGAAACCAGATCTGACAGGCAGGATCAACGCTACACCGTTCAGACCGGCACCCGGCTGCTGGTGCAGGTGCCAAAGGGTGACGCCGCAAAGGTGATGGATGCGATTATCTCCTGCGATCCGCTGCGCTGGGGCGATTATGATCAGGTGGGGTTCACCACCGCGACGGGGGTGCAGCAGTTCCGCTCGCGTCCGGGCGGGGTCAACCGGGCCAGCCAGCGGAGCGGCGGTCGAGGTGCCTTGCGTCGAAGTGCAGGTCTTTGTGCCGCAGACTGGTGCTGATCTCGATCCGCTGCTGCGGGCGATCTATGACGTTCACCCTTATGAAGAGCCGGTGATCCAGCTGCTTGCGGCCAGCCGCACCCTGCATATCCGCGGACAGGACGAAGGCAATCCCAACCGGTTCTGGAACCGGGCGGATGCGGATTGGGTGCCCGATGTGCATCGCAGCGATGGGGGCGTGCGCGCCGAAACCGCTTGATTCCCGCCCGGATTGACGCGAACCTGATATCATGAGCTTTCAAAACACGGCGTCATTCCCCGGGGCTGGCATCCCAGAACAGGTTTCATTCGACCGCAAGGAACTGTCGGTGATCCTTTCCCTTTACGGTCGCATGGTCGCTGCGGGGGAGTGGCGGGACTACGGGATTTCCTCGCTGCGGGAATGCGCCGTCTTTTCGGTGTTCCGGCGCACCGCTGAACACCCGCTCTACCGGATCGAAAAACGCCCCAAGCTGCGCAACCGTCAAGGGCAGTATTCGGTGGTGGGCATCGACGGCCAGATCCTGAAGCGCGGGCACGATCTGAAAACCGTGCTGCGGGTGCTGGAGCGCAAGCTGATCCGCGCCGTCGACTGAGCCTTTTACCGGCCCCCCAAACCAGGAGGCTCCTTTTCAGGATAAACGTTTGTGCGCAGTGACGGGGCCATCGCCCTGTTCGGCGATCCGGGTGATCGCGGCCTGCAGGGGTTCGATCGCCACGGCCATGTCATGGGCATTGGCGTGGATGATGCTCTCGCCGTCGCGCACCAGGGCAACATGGCCTTTCCAGAACAACAGATCACCGCGCATATAGGTGCTGCCTTCGGGCAGGGCGCGGCCCAGATCCCGCTCTTGCGGGCCGCTGTCGCCGGGGCACGCAATGCCGCAGGCCATCAGCGCGGCTTGCACCAGCCCGGAACAGTCGATGCCAAAGCGGCTGTCGCCGCCCCAGAGGTAGGGCGTGCCAAGGAACCCTTCGGCCACCGTGACCGGATCCTGCATCAGGCTGCCGATGGGCATCAGATGCGTGGCGGGGACATGCCCCAGTTCAGTTGCCGCGAAACGCCCGGAGGTCTCGCTGACCCGCAGCAGGCTGCCAAAGCTGAGGCTGCATTGGTCCGCCGATTTGAAATCACCTTGCGCATAGGCATGGGTCGCCGGGGCGCTGACCCAATGGGTTGCTTCCAGCGGAGCGGTCAGGGCCGCCACCGGGACATAGCCGGTATATCCATCCTTCTCGGCCCGGATCTGCGCCCAGCCATCCTGTGAGCTGAGAATCAAGACCGGCGCCCCATAAAGAAACTGCCGGTCGCGCGGGCCATCGGGACGTCGCAGAACATCGACAACCGGAAGGGCGATTCGCGCGCGCTCCTGCGCAGCGGTGTCCATCACGGGGCCGCTCATAAGTTCAACATCTCCGGCAGCGCGGCAAAGATCGCCCGCGCGCCCTGACCGACACCGCCCTTGGGGCGGGCAGGGGCAGCGCTGGGCGTCCAGCCATAGATGTCGAAATGCATGTAGCGGCTGCTGCCCGCAAAGCGGCGCAGGAACAGAGCTGCGGTGATAGAGCCGGCAAAGCCGCCGGCAGGCGCGTTGTCGAGATCGGCAATGCCGGGTTCGATCATCGTCTCATAAGGGTCGTGGAAAGGCATGCGCCAGACTGGATCAGCCATCTGCCCCGCCGTGCCTGCAATGGCAGCGGCATCCGCATCGGCGCTGGCGTAAAAGGGCGCCAGATCCGGTCCCACAGCCACCCGCGCGGCGCCGGTCAGCGTCGCCATGGAGATCAGCAGGTCAGGCGTATCCTCATCTGCCAGTGTCAGGGCATCGGCCAGCACCAGACGGCCCTCGGCGTCGGTGTTGTTGATCTCGACCGTCAGCCCCTTGCGGGAGGTCAGTACATCGCCGGGCCGGAAGGCATTGCCGGAAACCGCATTTTCAACCGCGGGAATCAGCACGCGCAGCTGCACTGGCAGCTCTGCGGCCATGATCATCCGCGCCAGCCCCAGCACGGTGGCAGAGCCGCCCATGTCCTTCTTCATCAACCCCATGCTGCTGCCGGGTTTGAGGTTGAGCCCGCCGGTGTCGAAACAGACGCCTTTACCCACCAGGGTCAGCCTGGGTCCGCTGTCGCCCCAGCGTAGGTCAATGAGGCGGGGGCGCGCTGTGGCGGCCCGGCCAACGGCATGAATCATCGGAAGGTTCTGTTCCAGAAGGTCCTGATCCAGCGTCACCTGTGCCGTGGCGCCGAATTCGCGGGCCAGATCTTCGGCTGCGGCCTGCAGCTGGTCAGGGCCCATATCGGCGGCGGGTGTATTGATCAGATCGCGGGTTAGGCATTCGGCGGCCACCAGCGATTCGACGGCTTTCGCATCGACACCTTCGGGTGCAACCAGAGCAGCACCGGGCGCCTTGGCCTCCTTGTAGCGATCAAAGCGATACTGCGTCATCAGCCAGCCGAAACATTCCTGTTCCAGAGCTGCCTCGGGAATTGCGTTGCCGCCATCGCCCCCGCTTGCAAGTGTATAGATCCCTTCGGGCAGCTTTTCGGCTCCCGCCGCCAGCGTAAACCGCTGACACGCACGCTGTGCTGCGTTGCCGTATCCGGCCAGCGCCATTGCCGGGCCGGTTCCATCGGAGGCCGGAACCAGAAGCACCTGACCGATCGCTCCCTTGAACCCATGTGCCCGCGCCCATCCTGCGACCTGATCTGGCTGGGTTTGCAGCCAGGTTTCGCAGGACGCCTGATCAATAACATAAAGCACAATAGCATTATCGCAGGGTGCGGCAAAAACGGGGGTCATCGGGATACTCCGGTCATGGGGGCTTATTCAGCCGTCAGAGTATCCGTCACCGCGTTGCCTGCAAGCCCTGCGTGAATACAGCCTGTGGGTAGGATTTCGGATTTGGGTTCTGGTCGTGTCGGATTCAGATAGAGAGGTCCTGCTGTTCCCAGACTGCGGTCAGGGATCTTTCGCCAACGCGCAGCAGGCGGAACACCGTTGCCGCAATGGCCGGCGAATCCTTGCTGTCGACGGCGTCGGTCACATCGCCGGCGATGGCCGCCATCGCGGTCATGCCGATCTGATCCGAAATCGCGATCAGTGAGCGCGCGTTCTTGCGCAGATTTTCCATATCATTCTGACGCCACAAGCGTTCGCAATGCGAAAGGCGGACCGCCAGTTCTTCAATTGCACGGCAAACAACGTCCTCGGCTCCGGTTTCGCCCAGCTGTGAATACAGCTCGGAAAGTTTTCCCGGATCCAGACGCACGTTTTCCTTATGCATGACAGTGAGTATATTGGTCACCACATTCACCCCAGTTCACTATGCCCCCACGGCACGATGACCAATTTGACCCTCAAGAGTTGTCAAAAGGTTTCCAGGCTGATGCTGGAATCTCTCGAATTTGCTGACAATGCAGGCTATCACCCCTGTCAGGGTTCAAATCAGGGAATGCACCATATGCAATACGCCAAGCCTCTGCCGAGCTATCTCGTGACGCGTTACCACGGCTGGAAAGCGACGGCTTATCAGGAAAACCAGGGCTGGTACCGGCGTCTGGCTTCCGAAGGGCAGCGCCCGCGCGCGATGGTGATTTCCTGCTGCGACAGCCGCGTTCACGTCACCTCGATCTTTGGCGCGGACCAGGGTGAGTTCTTTATTCATCGCAATATCGCGAATCTGGTGCCGCCCTATGCACCCGATGGCGACCACCACGGCACCAGTGCCACGATCGAATACGCGGTTACGGTACTGAAGGTGGCGCATCTGATCGTGCTGGGTCATTCCCAATGCGGAGGCGTGCAAGGCTGTATCGATATGTGTAAGGGCCACGCGCCCGGGTTGGAGGCGAAGGAAAGTTTCGTCGGTCGCTGGATGGACATCCTGAAGCCGAAGTTCACTTTGGTCGAAGACATCGACGATGCAGAGAATCAGGCGCGCCAGTTCGAGCGTCAGGCGGTTGTCGCATCGCTTGAGAATCTGATGACCTTTCCCTTCATCGAAGAGGCGGTCTCCGAAGGCTCGCTCAGCCTGCATGGTCTGTGGACGGACATCGGTGAAGGTGGTCTGGAATGCTATGATCCCAAAACTGGAGCATTCCAACAGGTCTGAACGGGACTCACATGGGGGGTAAGCTCAGGCCAGAGCCGGTTCAGGACTGGGTCCGGCGTTGCAGGTCAGCGGCGGCTTGGGTGTAGCCGCCCGAAGCCCCATCGACGAAATGCACATGATCATCCCGCATGGCAGAGGGCACGATACAGGTCACCATGGCTGCGTCCTGTTCGTGCAGGCCGAAGCGAATCTGCCCGGCCTGTTGTGTTCTCTCCAACAGGTCCAGAACCCGGTCCCGCACGGCAGGGCTACAATCGACGGTCATCTTCAGCCCGTCATCGAATTTTCGGAAGTCAGAGTTGGCGCTGAGCACGGACAGATAGTGATCGGGATCAAAACTGCCGGTTGGTTTGCCACGCCCGAACAGAAACCTTGCAATGGCGGACCCTGCGGTCAGCCACAGGGCGCGCAAGGACAGCGGGATATAGCCCCGCGAAAGACGCGCTTCGATCATCAGCCCGGGCGGCGGAAACTTCAGAGCGGGGCCGCTGACCGGGACCGGGTGTCCGCTGCGGTCCAGTTGTGCCGTCAGCTCCAGCAGTTCGGATGCAATCTGTGAAAACTGATGCGGTCCGGTGCCTGCAACGGGCAGGACAACCAGCGACATAATCAGCCCGTTGCGGGCGGGCGTATTGCTCCAGCGGCAGGAAAGGCCGGTCAGGTCCGGAGGTTCCTCCGTCTCTGCCGCGCCGATGCTGTAGGCACCCGCCTTCATCTGCTGTTCGGCCCAGGCCAGACCCCCGCCCGAGAACATCGCGTAATCTGCATCCTCGGACACTGCATAGCGGGCAACGGTCACGTTCAACCCCTCGGCGCGGATCCGTTCGATCGGCATCTGTGCCGCCCGCAGGGTGATGCCGAATTCATCTCTGACCCAATCCCGCAGCCGCGCCAGAGTTTCGCGCGCGGTGCCCGCGTGCTCAGGAGCGACCGCAAAGGATGCCCCGTCGCCACCGAAACTATAGGGAAAGGCGGTATCGCCGAGTGTGTTCATCATGGCGGCAATGACCGAGGCGCCCACCATGTTGACGGTCTTGTATTCCCCGGCGGCAATCAGGTCGGTAGAGGCTACGATGTCGGTGCAGCATACCACCCAGTGCTGCGGTAGCGGGACAAAGACCTCTGGACGGGCCAGGGCCGAGAAGGCTCCGTGTTTGGGGAGCTGTTCATAAAACCTGTCCTGCCGTGTCATCGCATCCTTGGCCGTTCCAATCGTTCCGAGGGATATCGGTCTCCAAAGGAATTGTAGTGATCTGGCAAACATGCAAGTTACACCAGCGTAATTTAATGCTCCTCTTGCGACGGGCATGAGCCGCGCAACAGAAGCATCGGGGGGATATGAATGCAGGCGGGATTGATTCTGCTGTGCCTGGCCTATGTGCTGAGCCAGTTTTTCCGAGCTTTTCTGGCGGTTCTCACAGGGGTACTGGGCACTGATCTTGGGGTGAAACCGGACGATCTCGCCTTTGCATCGGGGATGTGGTTCCTGGCCTTCGCGGCGATGCAGTTGCCCGTCGGCTGGGCGCTGGACCATATCGGCCCCAGACGTAGCGCAGCGGTTTTGCTGTTGCTGGGTGGTGGGGGCGGCGCGCTTGTGTTCGCCCTGGCAAGCGGGCCGTTTCACATTGCGGTCGCGATGTTCCTGATCGGGATCGGCTGTTCGCCAGTTCTGATGGCCTCCTATTTCATCTTTGCACAGACCTATCCGCCGGTGCGGTTTGCGACTCTGGCGGCGCTGATGCTTGGGGTTGGATCAGTTGGCAATCTGGTGGCCTCTTATCCCACGGCGCTGGCAGTAGAGCTGGTCGGCTGGCGCGCGACGCTGGTCGGGCTGGCCGCCGTTTCTGCCAGCGTGGCGGCGGGGATCTGGCTGACGGTCAAGGACCCGCCAAAGAGCCATACAGAGGTCAAAGGCTCGGTGCTCGACCTTTTGAAAATGCCGGTGCTCTGGACGATTTTTCCCATCATGCTGGTCAGTTACGCACCGGTAGCTGCGATCCGGGGATTGTGGATCGGTCCCTATTTTTCCGATGTCTACGGGATGGAGACCGGTCAGATCGGGCTGATCACCCTGATCATGGGTGTGGCGATGATCCTCGGCACCTTTGTCTACGGGCCATTGGACCGGATGCTGAGCACGCGCAAATGGGTGATCTGGGGCGGCAGCATGGCGGTGGTTCTTGGCCTTGTGGCCCTGATTGTGCTGACCGGCGCGCCGGTCTGGGTGCCAGTCGCACTGATGGCGGGGATCGGCTTCTTCGGGGCCTCCTTCCCGGTGGTGATCGCCCATGGCCGGGCCTTCGTGCCTGCGCATCTGGTGGGGCGCGGAGTCACGCTCTTGAACTTTTTCGGCATCGGTGGCGTTGGGCTGATGCAATTTGCCAGCGGCCGCATTCACGCAGAGATGGCGCAAGGGAGCGATCCTGCAGCGCCGTACATTGCCCTGTTTGGGTTTTTCGCGGCCTCCCTGCTCCTTGGCTGTGTGATCTATCTGTTCAGCCGTGATAGCCTGGATTGATGGTGATGGTGTGATGGTGGCCCTTTAAATTCTGGCGCAATCCCTATATGACACCGCAGCCGGCCACGAGGCCGGGCAAAACTGGAGAAACTAATATGGGTTATCGCGTCGTTATCGCGGGCGCCACGGGTAACGTGGGCCGCGAAATGCTGAACATTCTGGCCGAGCGCCAGTTTCCGGTGGATGAGGTTGCCGTTCTGGCAAGCCGCAAATCCCTGGGAACCGAAGTGACATTTGGCGACAAAACCCTCACTACCCAGGATCTGGACACCTTCGATTTCACCGGCTGGGACATGGCGCTGTTCGCCATCGGCTCGGACGCGACCAAGAAGTATGCGCCCAAGGCGGCGGCTGCGGGTTGCGTGGTGATCGATAACTCCTCGTTGTACCGTTACGATCCGGACATCCCGCTGATCGTGCCCGAGGTGAATCCCGAGGCGGTGCACGGCTATTCCAAGAAAAACATCATCGCCAACCCGAACTGTTCGACCGCGCAGATGGTCGTCGCGCTGAAGCCGCTGCACGACCGCGCCAAGATCAAGCGCGTGATCGTCAGCACCTATCAGTCGGTGTCCGGTTCGGGCAAGGAAGCGATTGATGAGCTGTGGGACCAGACCAAGGCCGTCTACAATCCGACTCAGGATGTGCCGCCGAAGGTTTACCCCAAGCAGATCGCCTTCAACGTCATTCCGCATATCGACGTCTTCATGGAAGACGGGTCGACCAAGGAAGAGTGGAAGATGGTCGCCGAGACCAAGAAGATCGTCGATCCCGCCATCAAGGTCACCGCGACCTGTGTGCGCGTGCCGGTCTTTGTTGGGCACTCCGAAGCGCTGAACGTCGAGTTCGAAGACCATCTGGACGAAGACGAAGCGCGCGACATCCTGCGCGAAGCGCCGGGCATCATGGTGATCGACAAGCGCGAAGACGGTGGCTACGTGACCCCGGTCGAATGTGTTGGCGACTATGCCACCTTCATCAGCCGGATCCGTCAGGACAGCACCATCGACAATGGTCTGAACCTGTGGTGCGTCAGTGACAACCTGCGCAAAGGCGCAGCGCTGAACGCGGTGCAGATTGCCGAACTCCTGGGCCGTGAGGTTCTGAAAAAGGGCTGAGTTGCAGCTCAACTTGCTCTAAAAACCAAATAAAACTGGGGCCATTTCGCAAGAAGTGGCCCCATTTGCATCCGGCAGCCGCCCCATTGTGGTCACAAACAAGACCATGCTGGTAAGGGCCAGAGAAAACGAGGAACGCTGCCATGTACTCCCATGATTTTGAACGTGAAACCGTGACGACCGGCGATGCAGCCATGGCCCAGACTGCCTGGTCCAGCGCCTGCGATCAAAGCCGCCTGGACACCGAGATGATGATCCAGCTGCGTATATCGCTGTGTCCGATTTTCGATGATGCGACCAGCTGGTCCGAGCTGCGCAGCGCCCTGCAGGCCAAGGGATTCTACATGAAGCGTGCCAAAGGCCACATGCATCTTTATGATGGTCACAGTCACGTGCAGATCTGCACCTGCAGCTTCCTCGGCTACCCTGTCGAAGAGCTGGAGCAGCGTTTCAAGAAAACCGCCCCGACCCGCGCAGTGCGCAAACTGCCGGTGCGCAACTAGCGCATTCTGAGCGGCGCCGAGAGAGAGCGGCTGTCCGGAGGGGGGCACCTCCTGTGGTGGCTGTGGTGAGAGGCGGACCGGCCCGCAACGTATCAGCCCCCAGCCCCCGGTCCACAGCGCGTTGCCGCGTACCAGCAGCAACATCTATCCTTTTGGCTAGGTTAACGCAAAAATGGCCCGGCTGTTTGCCCCTTCGGGCAGATAGGCGCAGCCTCCGAAATACGGTAAGGTTTACTTATTCCCGCGGGGTCTTGAGATCCTGCACTGTCCCTGACGTCGCTGACAACCAGTCCCGTCCGGCCCGCCATCCTGCCCCCCCTTTGGCAGAGGTCGGACATTGCATCCCTACCTTGGGATTGGTGGTTGGCGGCGTTGACGGTGCCGGGCTGATATTTGCGCAGTTTTTTGAACAGGGTGCCGCTCTCTCTTGGCGCCCTGTTTGTCTGTCTAGCCCCGAATGTCTCGATAGCGGTGCCTGAGGTCAGGCGGGCGAGCCGTGGGCTCCCGCCCACCATCGCCGGATCGAAGATCCTTCTCTGTTGGTTGGGTCTGGCGCCGCTTGCGCGGCGCAGGGATTTGCTGAGAGGCGCCTTGAGGGGCTATTCTGCCTCTCAAGACGCCAGATCGATTATTGGGTATGTATCCGCGTCAAGGGTGAACCGCACCTGTGGTGCGGCGGCTGCGCCGCCCTTGACCCGGGGACCCTATCCGCTGTTGCGCAGGCGGCCTACGATACCGGTCGGGAAGAAATAGACGCTGAGGATGAACAGGACGCCCAGCCACAACAGCCAGCGGTCCGCATTGAGCAGGTCCGGTAGCAGAGGCAGAGCGCTGGTCAGCTCGGACGCGGCGCCCATCAGGTTTTGCAGATAGTTCTGTGCCAGCACGAAGAGCGTTGCGCCAACGACTGCGCCATACATGGTTCCCATGCCGCCGATCACTACCATCAGCAGGATATCGATCATGATCTCCATCGACAGTGAGGTGTCCGGCCCCACGTAGCGCAGCCAGACGGCATAGAGCGCGCCAGCGAGGGCAGCTGCTGCTGCCGAGAGGCAGGTGGCCGCTACCCGGTAGTAAACCACCTTGTAGCCGATTGCCTCGGCCCGGAAATCGTTTTCGCGGATTGCCTGCAGGACACGGCCAAAGGGTGAGTTCACCACCCGCAACAGGCCGAGGAACAGCACCAGCGCGCCAATGAAAACGAAGTAATAGGCCAGGAGCTTGCCGTTCAGCTTTACTCCGAACAGCTGGCCGTCGAAGGCTTCCTTGCCGAATTTGAAGGCCGGACCAAGTTCGCGCGGGGTCTTGAAGGTCAGCCCGTCTTCGCCGCCGGTCAGGCCCGAGAGCTGGCTGACCAGCACCGCGACAGCCGAAGCCACCGCCAGCGTGATCATGGCAAAGAAGATCGCCCGCACCCGCAGGGAGAACAGGCCGATCACCAGCGCCAGAAGCGCTGCAACGCCTGCTCCGGCGATGGCGCCGATGGCGATGGAGTCAAAGCCGCGCCCCAGATGGGTCGAGGCCAGCGCTACCCCGTAGGCGCCGATACCAAAGAACATCGTATGGGCGAAGCTGACGATACCGCCATAGCCGAGCAGCAGGTCGTAGCTGGCGACCAACACAATGAAGATGCAGATGCGTGCTGCCGTATCCACCGTGCGCACGCCGGGAAAGAGGAAGGGCGCCAGCGCCAGGCAGACAAGGATCACACCAAGAATAAGCGCCAGCGGCACGGAGCGGGGCATATCGCCCGAAAGAAGGGTACGTATCATTTTGCTTTTACCACCGGGATCATGCCCATCGGGCGCCACATCAGGATGGTGACCATCAGGGCGATATTGGAAATCAGCGCCGCCTTGGGTTCGATGAAGGCGATGTAATTCTGCAAAAGCCCGACCAGCAGGGCGCCGATGAAACAGCCCTCGACCGAGCCAAGCCCACCGATGATCACCACGATGAAGATCAGGATCATCGCCTGATTGCCCATATGGGCGGTGACGACCTCTTGGTAGAGGCCCCACATCACGCCGCCCAGACCCGCGAGCGCGGACCCGGCGATGAAGACGCCGACAAAGACCAGCCGCAGCCGGTAGCCGAGCGCCTGTACCATCTCGCCATTCTCGACCCCGGCCCGCACGATCAGGCCGATCTTGGTCCGTCGCAGCACCCAGCGCATGGCGAGGAACACCGCAAGGCCCACACCAACGGCGACCAGACGGTATTTCTCGATCGCGGCCCCGGCAAAGGTGATCGCGCCTTTCAGCGCCTCGGGACGCAGGATGTAGATTTCCTCGGGGCCCCAGAGCACGACGATCAGCTGTTCCACAACGATCAGCCCGCCCATGGTGACAAGGATCTGTTTCAGGTGGTGGCCGTAGACCGGCTCCACGATCACCTTTTCAAAGGCCCAGCCCATGATGCCAGTGGCAATCATGGCGCCCAGCACCGCCACCAGCAGCGCCGTAAGGTTCAATAGCAGCGAGGGCGCCTCGGTCATATGCCCAAGGAGCAGCAGCACCGAAATGCCGACAAAGGCCCCGACCGAGACAAAGGCACCATGGCCGAAATTGATCACATCCATCAGGCCAAAGACCAGCGTCAGGCCCGAGGCCATGATGAAAATCATCATCCCCATGGCCAGACCCGACACCGTCAGTGTCAGCCAGCTTGAGGGGTTCTGGATGGCGAGGAACCCGGCGATGGCGATCAGCGGCACCAGCAGGACTGGCATATGCGGTGCGATACGGTCGCGCAGTGAAACGTCGGCCATCTTGGGGGCGTGTTCAGGTGCGGCGCTCATGGCTGGCCTCCCGATAGGTTTATCTGCTGTGCAGGGCGGATTGGCGTCAGGACAGTCATCAATGTGCCTCCAGACTGAGGCCCATCAGGCGTTCCTGCAGGGCCGCATCGGTTGCCAGCTCCTGCATTTCGCCGGACCAGGTCATCCGCCCGTCGTCCATCACATTGGCACTGTCTCCCAGCGCCTTGGCGACGGCAAAGTTCTGTTCCACCAACAGCACCGAGGCGCCTTGATCCTTCAGATCCTTGAGGGCGCGTGCCATGGTCGAGATGATGGCGGGCGCCAGACCCTTGGTCGGCTCGTCGATGAGGTAAAGCTTGCGTTCCTCGACCATGGCGCGGGCAATCGACAGCATCTGTTTTTGCCCGCCCGACAGGTTCCCGGCCTCGGATTTCCAGAAGGTCTTGAGCGGCGGGAAGGCGGCAAAGATCCAGTCGAGCCGGGCCGAGTTGATCGGGCCGGAGACGGCGGCCAGCACCATGTTTTCCTCGACCGTGAGATCAGCGAAGATTCCCATGTCCTCAGGCACGAAGCCCAGCCCCAAGCGGGCAATTGCCGGGGTGGGCAGTTTGGTGATGTCCTCGCCATCGAACAGGATGCGGCCCTTATGGGCGCGCCAGTGGCCGATGATGGTGCGCAGGGTGGTGGTCTTACCGACCCCGTTGCGGCCCAGAAGCATGGTCACGGCAGCGCGCGGCACCTGCAGATCCACCCCTTGCAGGATGTGATATTGCGCGATGTTGGTATAGACGCCTTCGAGTTTCAGGATAGGATCAGACATCGGCCAGTACTCCTTCGAGGCCCCGGCCCATATAGGCCTCCTGCACCACATCCGAGGCCATAACCTCGGCCGGGGGACCATCAGCGGCGAGGGCGCCGTTGTGCAAAACGATGATGCGGTCGGCGAGGGTGCGGATCACGTCCATCTTGTGTTCGACCAGCAAGATCGTGCGGTTCCGTTGGTCTTTCAGTTCCTCGATCAGGTCCAGCACCACCGGAGCCTCATCAACGCTCATGCCTGCGGTGGGTTCATCGAACATATAGACAGCGGGATCGAGCGCGATCAGCAGCGCGACTTCCAGTTTACGCTGATTGCCGTGGGACAGCTCTGAAACCACCTGTTCGCGCTGTTCCAGCAGGCGCACGCGCTGCAGGATCGCCTCGGCCTCGGCGGTTAGATCGCCGTGGCGCGAGACCATGGACCAGAGGTTGAAGCTGCGGCCCGATTTGGCCTGCACCACCAGACGCACGTTTTCCAGAACCGACAGGTTGGGAAACAGATTGGTCAGCTGAAAGGCCCGGCCGATCCCGGCGCGGGTGCGGGCAGAGACCGACTGGCCGCTGATATCGCGGTCATGCAGGAAGACGCGCCCGGCGCTGGCAGGGATCTGGCCTGAAATCAGGTTGAAATAGGTCGTCTTGCCCGCGCCGTTGGGGCCGACAATCGCAGTCAGCTGCCCGGGATGAAAATCGCAGGTCACCGCATCGACAGCCACGTGGCCGCCAAATCGGACCGTCAGATCACGGGTACTCAATATGGGAGAGGAAGTCATGTCAGTCTCTGGTCTGCCCGCGCCGGGGGGCCTGAAACAACGGGCACCGGGGCTGCGGAAATGGGCCATGGATGGCCAGGCCGGACAAAAGGCGGTCCGGGGCATGGCGCCCCGGACCGCTGGTTCTGAAGGGTTACTGGTTGCGGATTGGGATCGGCAGCTCGTCGATGCTCAGCGCGCGCACCAGTTCCGGGACCGCCCATTCAACGCCGTCTTCGACCTTGATCTTGAAGTGATACATGGGCTGCAGAGCCTGGTGATCTTCGGCGCGGAACATCATGGTGCCCTTGGGGGTTTCCCATTCCATGCCTTCCATCGCGGTGATCAACTCTTCGGTGTCGGTCGAACCGGCCTTCTTGATGGCCTCGACCGCGGCGATACCGGCGGTCATGCCACCTGCGGTGAAGAAATCCGGTGGTGCGCCAAAGCGGGCTTCGTGCTCTTTCACCAGCCAGTCGTTCACCGGGTTCTGCGGGATCTCATAGTAGTAGTAGGTCGCGCCTTCCATGCCGGGGAATTCCTTGTAGGCCTTCATCGCCGCCAGGATGTTGCCGCCCGTTGCCATTTCAATGCCGAACCGGCTGGGGTCCATGGCGTTGATCTTGCTCATCGGGTTGCCGCCACCGGCCCAGATCACGAACAGCTTTTTCTTGCCGTCCAGATCCTTCATCGCGTTGAAGATCCGCTCGGCGGCTGCAGTGAAGTCGGTGGTGTCGGTGGGCACGTATTCTTCGTGCGCAACGTCGCTTCCGACGCTTTCCAGCGCTTCCTTGAAGGCGGCGATGCCATCGCGGCCAAAGGCATAGTCCTGCGCCAGCGTGGCGATATGGGTGTCTTCACCGGCCAGTGCGATGGCGTTGGAGACCGCGTCCTGCGACGAGTTGCGCCCGGTGCGGAAGATATAGCGGTTCCAGTTGGCGCCGGTGATGCTGTCGGCCACGGCGGGTTCCACGATCAGCAGCTTTTCGTATTCCTCGGCAACCGGCAGCATGGCCAATGCCACGCCCGAGCTGACCGGACCGATGGCCAGATCGACTTCGTCATCGCCGTAGGCCTCTTCCAGGAGGGCCTTGCCGTTTTCCGGCTTCAGCTGGGTGTCCTTTTCGATCACGACGATCTTTTCGCCGTTGATCTCCATGGTGCCGCCGGTGGCGTATTCCAGCCCCAGCATCAGCCCGTCATGGGACTGTTTGGCGTAGGCCTCATAAGGGCCGGTTTTGCCGTAGATATGGGCGATCTTGATGTCTGCTGCTGCGGCCGAAGCCAAGGCAAGCGCCGACACCATACCCGCAAGAATAGCGCGTTTCATAGTTGTCCTCCCTGATGTCGCGCCGGTCTCTTTCGGGGTTTTCCCTTGGTCCTGGCGCGCTCTCGCTCCTGTGATTGCAGGCTACTGGCGGAAGGTAAAACCGGTCAATTGCAGGGAAATACGTAGCAGGCCCGCAGCGGGGAAACCACTGCGGGCCTGCGAATGAAGAACCTCTGCGCCAATGGGACTGATAGGGAGGCAATTGAGGCTTAGCGCGCCTTCCAGTCGGCGGCCAGCTTGCGGGCGTTCTGGGCCAGGATCAGCACATCCAGACCCACCGCAAGGAACTGTGCGCCCATGTCGAAATAGGCCTGTGTCGCCTCTTCGGTGACGCCAAGGATGCCGGGCGCCTTGCCTGCAGCGCGGATATGTTCCAGCGCGCCCGCGATCACCGCGCGCACTTCGGGGTGGGCGGCATTGCCCTGGTGGCCCATGTCGGTCGACAGATCTGCCGGGCCGATAAAGACACCGTCGATGCCTTCGACCTGTAGGATGTCATCCAGCGCGGCGATCCCAGCGCGGTTTTCCACCTGCACCAGCAGGCATATCTCCTGATCTGCGGTCTGGATGTATTCGCTGACCGATCCGAACCGGCTGGCCCGCGCCCCTGCAGCGCCGACACCGCGTGTGCCATGGGGCGGGTACTTGCAAGCGCGCACCAATTCCTCGGCCTGTTCGGCGCTTTCGACGATGGGCACCAGAACGGTTTGGGCGCCCGCATCCAACACCTGTTTGATGATCCAAGTTTCGCCAATCGGGACGCGCACCACCGGATGGCTGTCCGAGGCTTCAAGCGCCATCAGCTGGTCCCGGATCGAGCGGATGTCGTTGGGCGCGTGTTCGCCATCCACCACCAGCCAGTCAAAGCCGCAGGTGCCCATGATCTCGGCCACGGAGGGTTCGGCAAAGCTCATCCAGCAACCGATCTGGCGTTTGCCCTCGGCGAGGGCCTGTTTGAAGCTGTTCTTGGGTGCGGGCATGGAAAACCTCTTTGGTCAAATTGGGGCGGTCAGGCGAATGAAATGGCGACTTGGCCAAAGGGGCCAAAATCGGCGGTGATCTCGCTGCCCGGCGGGCATTCGATGGGCCGGATGAACGACCCCGAGAGGACGATATCCCCGGCTTCGATCTGTTGTCCATATTCCGCCATGCGGCGCGCCAGCCACAGGACCGAGGTGACGGGATCGTTCAGCACCCCGGCACCAAGGCCGGTTTCCTCGACCGTGCCGTTGCGGGTGGCGATGGCACCGACCCAGCGCAGATCATGCGCGTCGATGTCGTGACGCGTCTCGCCCAGAACCACGCCCGCATTGGCGGCATTGTCGCTGATGGTGTCGGTGATGATACGCGCCTGCCCGGTGGCGGGATCGGCGCGCAGGATGCGCGTGTCGAGGATCTCAAGCGAGGGCGCCACATAGTCCGTTGCGGCAATCACGTCCTCATGCGTGCAGTCAGCACCTGCAAGGGGCGCTTTCATTACAAAGGCGATCTCGGCCTCGACGCGCGGCTGGATGAACCGTCCGGCGGGCACGGTGCTGCCTGTCTCAAAGGCCATGTCATCCAGCAGTACGCCGCTGTCGGGGGTGGTGATGTTCAGCGCCTGCTGCATGGCGCGGCTGGTGAGGCCGATCTTCCAGCCGATCTTCTTGCGCCCCTGCGCCAGCTTTTGCGCTACCAGCGCCTTTTGCACGGCGTAGGCATCTTCCAGCGTCATGCCGGGATAGGCGAGGGACAGTAGCCCGCATTGCTGGCCGGTTTCTTCGGCTGTCAGCAGGCGCGCGGCGGCCTCTGCGTGCTGGTCGGGGGTCATGCTTCGTCCTCTACCGTGTTGGTGAGCGTGCCGATACCTTCGGCCTCCACTTCGATCACGTCACCGGGTTTGAGGAACCGGGGCGGATCGTACCGCGCGCCCGCGCCGGTGGGGGTGCCGGTCACGATCACATCGCCGGGCACCAGCGTGGTGAAGGTCGAGATATATTCGATCTGGCGGCGGATCGGGAACAGCATCCGGCTGGTACGGTCGTCCTGGCGCAGCTCTCCATTCACATGAGTTGTGAGACGTACATCATCCAGCTGCGCCGCGGAGGTGAACGGCACCAGCCACGGCCCCATGGCGCCGGAGTTGTCCCAGTTCTTGCCTTGGGTCACGTTGAATTTTGCATGGCGCACCCAGTCGCGCAGGGTGCCCTCGTTGCAAAGGGTCACGGCGGCGATATGGTCATAGGCGTTCTCGGCCTTGATGCGGCGCCCACCCTTGCCGATGACAATCGCGATCTCGCCTTCATAGTCCAGCTGCGGTGTTTCCGGCGGACGGATCAGCGGCTGGCCTTGCCCGCTGAAAGAGCGCGGGAAGCGGATGAACAGGGACATGTTCGGCGGCGCTTCCTGGCCGTCCTTGTATTCGGCATTGCGGTCAGGGAAGTTCACCCCGACGCAGATGATTTTCTCCGGGTTGGGCACGGGGATCTGGTAGGTGAATGTGCCATTCGGGTGGGTCACCGGGTGACCTTTGGCAGCCACTGCCAGATCATGCAGCCCATCGGCGGCGATCACATCGCGCAGGGTCGGCCAATGTGGGAACCCGGGCGACAGGGCAGCCATGCCCTCGTCCGTGACAGCGCCGTAATAAGTCTCGCCATTGGCGCTATAGGTGGCAAATCGCATCAATCGGCTCCTCTCATCAGGCTGGCGGCGATTTCGGTGATGACATCATGGGCCATCATCACGTCGCTTTCCGTGGTTTCGAACTGACCCGCCTGGAAGCGGATCACCAGATCGCCATCGACGCGGGTCTGCGTCAGGTAGATCCGCCCGTCGTCATTGATGGCATTGACCAGCGAAAGGTTCAGCGCATCAAGATCCTTGGCTCCCTTGGGTGCATAGCGGAAGGTCCAGAGCGACCACATGGGCGGGGTCACGATCTCGAAATCCGGCGTCGCGGCGAGCTTGTCATGCAGTTGCACCGACCAGTTCACATGGTTGCGAAGTCTCTCCCGAAGCCCCTCAAGGCCATAGGTGCGGATCAGGAACCAGATCTTCAGCGCCCGGAAGCGGCGGCCCAGTGGTACCGACCATTCGGAATAGTTGATGATGCCGTCCTTGCCGTGGGTCTTCAGATACTCGGGGCTGATCGCCAGCGTCTGCACCAGATCGTCGGGGTTCTTCAGGAAATGGGCCGAGCAATCGAACTGCGCCCCGAGCCATTTGTGCGGGTTGAAGACGATGCTGTCGGCGCGATCAATGCCGGGCCAGTAGTGGCGATATTCGGGGCAGATCATCGCTGATCCCGCCCAGGCCGCATCCACATGGGTATATAGGCCGTATTTCTCGGCCACATCCATTACCTTGTCGACGGGATCGGTGGCGCCGGTGCCGGTGCCGCCGACGCAGAGGATCACCCCTGTCGGCTGCAATCCTGCGGCGATGTCGGCCTTGATCGCCGCCTCCAGCGCTGCGGGATCCATACCGCGCCAATCACCCTTGATCGGCACCCGCACTAGGTTCTGCTGGCCGATGCCCGCGACCCAAATCGCGCGGTCGATCGAGGTATGCACTTCGGAGGAGCAATAGACGCGCAGAGGCTTCTGGCTGAACAGGCCTTCTTCGTTGCCTTTCCAATTCAGCGCCTTTTCCCGCATGGTTAGCACCGCCGCCAGGGTGGCCGAAGAGGCGCTGTCCTGAATGACGCCTTGATACGGCTCGGGCAGGTCCAGCGCCTGACGCAGCCAATCCATCATCCGGGTTTCCATCTCGGTCGCCGCCGGAGAGGTCTGCCACAGCATGCATTGCGGTGCGATGGCCGAGACCAGGAATTCCGCCAGCACCGAGGGCGCCGCGGCATTCGAGGTGAAATAGGCAAAGAAGCGCGGGTGCTGCCAATGGGTGATGCCGGGCATCACGATCTCTTCGAAATCGGCAAATATCTCTTCCATACCTTCGCCGCTTTCGGGCGGGCGGCTTGGCAGGGCGTTCAGAACGTCGCCCGGCTCGGTGCGGGCGCGCACGGGTTTTTCGCCCACGGTCAGGTGATAGTCCTGTGCCCAGTCGGCGACCTTGCGGCCCCAGTCTGAGAATTCATCCCATTTCATAAGTTAAGCTCCAATGTACGGGCCTTGGCCCGGACCGCGCCTGACCTTCCCCCTGGGAAGGCGCTTCTCGCCTCCCCAAGGTCAGTCGCTGTCCTGATGTTGTTCTACGGTGCAATGATCGGCTGCGCGGTCAGGGCGCTGGGCTGTGGCTCTACCCCTTCAAAACTTGACCCTTCCTCGAACCAGCTGCGCGGCGCTGGCGCCCCCCAAAGGGTCTGGCGCTGCGGATCCGTGAGCAACCATTTGATCGGCTCAAGGTCGGGATCGCAAGTCTGGTAATCCGAGCAGTAAATCTCGATCCGGTGCCCGTCCGGGTCGCGCACATACAGGAAAAACGCGTTGGAGATCCCGTGCCGTCCGGGGCCGCGCTCGATATTGTCCACGTAACCGGTGGTCGCCATCAGATCCAACAGATCGATGATGGCCAGCGGGTTCGGCACCCAAAAGGCCGTGTGGTGCAGGCGCGGTCCCAGTCCGTTGGTAAAGGCCACGTCATGCACGCCGCCCTTGCGGTGCATCCAGGCGGCCCAGACCTTCCCGCTGTCGTCATCCTCGGTGTATTCGGTGACGCGGAAACCGATCTCGTTGTAGAAGGCAACGCTGGTGTCCACGTCGGCCGAGAACATGTTGAAATGGTCGATGCGGAGCGGTTTTACCCCGTTATAGAGCCTGTATTTCTGGTGGATCGGCTCCAGCCGGTCCATCTTGACGTAGAACTCCAGCGGGATGCCCCAGGGATCGCGGGTGCGCAATGTGCGGCCCATATGCGGGCGCTCCACCCATTCGACTGGCAGCCCCTTGGCGGCAAAGAAATCCGCAGCCTTGTCCAGATCCGGCTCGTCAAACAGCTTGAACCCCAGAACCGCCACTGATGCGCTGTCTGCCTGCACCAGAACGATGCAGTGGTGGCCGCGTTCCTCCATCGCGCGCAGATAGATACGGGTGTCGTCCTCATGCGTCACCTGAAGGCCCAGCGTGTCCACGTAAAAGGCGCGGCTGGCGGCAAGGTCCGTCACCGCATATTCCACATGGCTGAGGCGGACGATGTTGAAGGGCGGGTATAGAACGGGGGCGGGAACGGGCATCTGTGCCTCCTTGTTGATCCGGCGTTCAAACCGGGAAAATCACGTTTGTCTGGCCAGTGCCGGAGCTGGGGAAATAGGGCGTCACCACCTCGCATTTGCCATCATAGGCATCCCATCCCAGCGCGCCATAGAGCATCGCCGTGTCATGCATCGAGCCTTCGCCGCAGCAGAATTGCGCATATTCGCTGAGCATTTTCAGGAAGGTCGCGTGATCGCCATTCTTCCACATCTCCAGCACATGCAGGTCCATCTGTCGGTTGAACTCCGAACTGATGGTGAAGGTGCCATTGTTGGCGGCGTAATCCTTGTTGGCCCAGATCTTGTGGGACAAGGACCCGGAGGCGACCAGCAGCACCTTGCTGTCCGAGGCCTCGACCGCGGCGCGGATCGCCTCACCTACAATACGGCTTTCGTCATGGCCATGTACCGTGGCCCAGGCCGCGACCGAGACGACTTTCATGTCGTGCTCGCGGCTCATGAACCGCATCGGGACAAGGGTTCCGTATTCCAGCTCCAGACTGTCCAGATGATGCGCCAGCGTATAGGCGCCCCGGTCCGAGGCTTCTTTCGCGATGGCATCACCCAGCTCGGGGTTGCCGTCATAGCCGTAAGGCAGATCCTGGATGAACTGCGGGAACTCGTTCGAGGTAAAAAGCCCCTCAAACCGTGTGTTGGCATTGATGTGAAAGCCCGCGTTGATCACCCAATGGGTGTCGCAGATCACCACCGTATCAGCGCCAAGCGCCTTGGCCCGGCGGGCGATCTCACGGTGCCCGTCGATGGCGGGCTGGCGGGTGCCTTTGATGGGGCCCTCCTGCTCGGACATGAGCATGGTGGGCACGTGGGTCATCTTGGCGGCAAGAACGATCTCTCCCATGGGTCTCCTCCCGAAAGGTTGCGCGCGTTTCCGAAGGGGCGATCAGGCGCCGAGGCGCGCGATCTTGTGCTGGCCAGTGGCGAAGCCGATGTGTTTCTGCTCCATGTAGAACTCGAAACTCCAGTCGCCGCCATCGCGCCCGATGCCGGATGCCTTGACCCCGCCAAAGGGCGTCGGCAGGTGGCGCACGTTTTCGCTGTTCACCCAGATCATCCCAGCTTCGAGCCGGTCGGTAAAGCGCAGCGCGCGCGTCAGGTCATTGGTCCAGACATAGCCGGTCAGCCCGTAGGGCGTGTCATTGGCGATCTCCAGCGCCTCTTCCTCGGTGCTGAACGGGATCGAGGTCAGCACCGGGCCAAAGATCTCCTCGCGCGCGATGCGCATCTGGTTGTCGGCGCCGGTGAACAGGGTGGGGCGCACGAAATAACCCTCATCCCCCACCGTCTCACCCCCCGCAGCGACGGTTGCGCCATCTGCGCGAGCGATGTCAAAATAAGAGGTCACCTTGTCGAAATGCTCCTTGCTGATCAGCGGACCGATTTCGGTGGTGGGGTCGAGCGGATGGCCCACCTTGATGCGATTGACGCGCTCCACCAGCTTGGCCTCGAATTCGTCGCGGATGCTGTCCTGCACCAACAGACGCGAGGAAGAGGTGCAGCGTTCGCCGTTGATCGAATAGATCATGAAGATCACCGCATCCAGCGCGCGGTCCAGATCGGCGTCGTCAAAGACGATGACCGGGTTCTTGCCGCCCAGCTCCAGATGCACCCGCTTCAGCGTGTCGGCACCCTGTTTGGTGATGAGGCTCCCGGTGCGGCTTTCGCCAACAAAGGCGATGGCCTTAATATCGGGATGTTCGGTCAGGCGCTTGCCCGCGTCCTCGCCATAGCCGTTGACGGTGTTAAGGACACCCGGCGGCAGGCCTGCCTCCTCGGCGATCTCGACCAGAAGGCGCGCGGTCAGCGGCGAATCCTCGGCCGGTTTGTGGACCACGGTGCAGCCCGCCGCCAAGGCCGGCGCGATCTTCCATGTGGACAGCATGAAGGGCGTGTTCCAAGGCGTGATCACCCCCACCGGGCCAATCGGCACGCGGGTGGTGATATTCATCAGGGTCGGTGATTTCAGGTGCTGGCCATCGCGGGCCTGCACCACCTGATCGGCGAAATAGCGAAAGTTCTCAGCCCCGCGCAGGGCGGCCTTGGACATGAACCGCAGGGCCTGGCCGGTGTCCCAGCATTCGCAGAGCGCGATTTCCTCGGCGCGGGCCTCGATTGCATCGGCAATGCGCAGGAGGATATTGCGCCGCTCGGTGGCGGGCGTGTCGCGCCAGATGGGGAAAGCCGCCTTGGCAGCGGCAGCGGCTTGGTCAACGTCGGCCTCAGAGCCGCGCGCCACATCGCAGATCACGCTCTTGTCCACCGGGGAGGTCGACTGGAACACACCGCCGGATCCGGTCACGTCCTGCCCGTCGATGCGGTTCTGGATACCGGTGTCCTTGAAACGCGCCAGATAGCCACTGAGTTTCTCGATATTGCTGGCCAGATCGCTCATCACTGCTCTGCCTTCTTCATATGGTCGCGGATGGTGCCGCATTTGGGGGAAAGATCGGGGTCGATGTCGCGCATCTCAAACGACAGCGCGAGGGAGTGGGCCTGCATGGCGGGTTCCAGATAACGCCGCGCGGCCTCAAAAATCTCCGTCGTGGCGCGTTTGCGGGTGTCCAGATCGCGGCCGCCGCGCAGGCGGACTGCAATGTCCACATACCCGTGCTGCGGATCGCCATCGGCAATCGAGAAATGGGTCGCGGCAAAGGCGCGCACCCGGATCCCGGCCAGGGGCAGCACGCCGGTGTCCGCCGCCGCAAGGCGCAGCCGGTTGCACAGACCGGCAATATCCGCATAGCCTGCGACATTCGGGGAATAGTCCACCGTGATATGAGGCATTGATCCGTGCTCCTCCCTAGATCATTAACATGTGTAACAAAATCCGCGCCGGTGGTCAACTGTGTGGGATATCGTCCATTCCAATTGCGTTTTGCCTGATTTTGAGGTGATAAACGCACATGACAAAAGCACTGCCATCCACCGACCGTTCGCTGCCGATTGCCTTGTTGCGGGCGCGTGAGCGGGTCATGGGCCCGATTCGAGCGCTCCTGAGCGACGTGAACCTCACTGAACAGCAGTGGCGGGTGCTGCGCGTGGTGCAGGAAAGCGGGCCTACAGACCCGACCCAGATTTCGGAAGAGGCCTGCCTGCTGCTGCCTAGCCTGACCCGCATTCTGCAAAAGCTTGAGGAAAAACAGCTGATCAGCCGCAGCCGCGACGAGAGCGACCGGCGCCGTCAGGTGATCACGATCACCGCAGCAGGAGAGCAGATCATCGATGACAATATCGGTGCCAGCATGGAACTGGCCGCCCGGACCCGGAACAAGATGGGTGAGGAGCGTTATGAGGCACTGCTCGACTTGCTGAACGATCTGGACAAGATCGACCTCTAGGGCGTCGTTAGGCCTTTGGGCCGAGGCTTAATCGGGCAGGCGCAGGAAGACCTGGACATCGGCGACATTGGTGCCGGTGCCGCCGGTCATCAGCAATGCATCTGCGGACTTGAGCGCGGCGTAGCTGTCGTTATTGGCCAGAAGCGCCTCGGGGTCCTGCCCGGCGTCCCGGATGGCCTGCCAGGTGCCGGGGCCGACAAGGCCGCCTGCTGCATCGGTCGGTCCATCGCGCCCATCGGTGCCGCCCGAGAGGAACAGCCAGTTGCCAGTGAGCTGCGCGGCGCCCAACTGCGCCACCCGCAGCGCGAGTTCTTGGTTGCGCCCGCCCAAGCCGTCACCGGCCAGCCGCACTGTGGTTTCCCCGCCAAGGATCAGCGCGACGGGCAGGTCAGTTGCGGCGTTGCGCGCGACCGCGATCACGGTTTCGGCGGCTTCCGCCACATCTCCGGTCAGATGATCGCTGACGATCTCTGCCTGCCACCCCTCTGCCGCCTGTTTCATGGCAGCTAGGCTATGCCGGTTCGATCCGATCAGGATATTCTCAGCCTCTGGCAGATTGGCAGGCGTTTCGGGGGCTGACAGATGCGCCTGTACCGCTGCAGGGCAATCCTCCCAGATGCCCGCCCGCTCCAGCACCGCGCGAGCGTCACTCCGGGTGCCGATGGGGGACACCGTCGGCCCCGAGGCGATGGCGCGCAGGTCGTCGCCGATGACATCCGACAGAAGATAGGCCGTCACCGGGGCGGGTGCCGCATGGCGCAATAGCCCGCCGCCCTTCAGGTCTGACAGCTGCTGGCGGACCAGGTTCATCTCGTTGATCTCAAGCCCCGAGGCGAGCAGCAGACGCCCGACCTCTGCCTTGTCCGCGAGGGTCAGACCCGGTGCAGGCGCCACCATCAGGGCAGATCCTCCGCCCGACATGAGGGCAATCACCCGATCCTGCGGGCTGGTGTCCGCAAGAAAGTCGATCACCGCGGCGCCCGCTGCGGCGCTGGCCTCATCCGGGACGGGATGGCTGCCCGCCAGCACGCGCGCCCCGGGCAGATCGCAGATGTTTTCCGGGTTGGTCACCACAAGGGCCGCCCGGGGCTGCGGAATATGCTCCAGCGCCTCGCGCATCATCGGGATAGCGGCCTTGCCCACGGCGAGGATCAGGGTGCGCCCGCCCTCGGGGCAGGGCGGCAGCGGATGCGCGGTGATCTGGCGACGCAGGGCGAGCGCTGGATCGGCGCGTTCCACGGCGGCAGAGAACAGTTTCAGGGCGGTGTCACGGAGGTCGGTCATGGGCATCATCCCTGTCAGATCGCGGCATCCGGGCGGCGCCGGGATGTTATCGCTAAATTCGCAAAATCTTCTGCCCGATAGAGGCGTGCAGCGTCAACCGCCGGGGCGCTGGCGCCGGTGCGCGCGCGGCCCGTCGGTGGTGATCTCGTGCAGCGATAGCGTGTGGTCGGCGTTCTTCATCCGGTGGCGCAGCATGGTGCGGGTCAGCCGCGCCAGATCCGCCTGCAGGGCGGGATCCCTGGCCACATTCGCCATTTCCCCCGCGCCCTGGTGATCAAACAGGATGGGCGGCAGGTCGGCCGCAAACTCGACCAGGGTGAACCGCTCATCGCGCAGGATCGCGAGAGAGGCCTCCGATGGCCGGATGCCAAAGGCGCCTGCGCCGGTGGTGGCGGGGTCTGCGAAGTCCAGTTCGGAATAGGAGTAACGGCGCCAGTCCGCAGGTGCCTCACCCCGCAGCAGCGGCAACAGGGAGGTGCCGTCCATCGCATTTGGGATCTCCTGTCCGACCCAGTCCAGAATGGTGGGCGTCAGGTCGATCGACTCGGTGATCTCCTGCACCCCGCTCCCAGCGCGCGCGCCATTGCCCGGCAGGCGCACGATCAGGGGCGTCTGATAGGCTGCGTCATAGACCGAGAACTTGCCCCAACTGTGCCGGTCTCCCAGCATCTCGCCATGGTCGGCGCTTATGATGACAAGGGTGTTGTCCTCCTGGCCGCTGTCCTTCAGGAACTGCAGGACCCGTCCGATATGGGCGTCCACCTCGCTTGCCAGCCCCAGGTAGATCGCGCGCAGTGTCTGTACCACGTCGTCATCGGCGCCCAGATCGGGAAAGCCCAGCACGGTGGAGGCGGGCGTCACCGCATCGATGGCCGGGCCGAAAAACGGATGCAAGGCGCGCTCGGCCTCTGCATCGGCCAGCCGGCTGGGCAGGGGCAGCGCAGCGGGATCGTACATATCGTTATAGGGCGCAGGCGCCACCAGCGGCGGGTGCGGACGGATATAGGTCAGATGCGCGAACCAGCTTTGATCGCCATAGGCGGGCATGGTGGCCAGAAACCGGTCGGTCAGAAAGGCAGTGTCGCTGTCTTCGGCGCGGTAGGGGGCCGGATCGTTGAGGCGGGGCGCACCACCAGTGGGCGAGACGGGTTTGTAGAGATCCCAGTAGTCGTCAAAGGTGTAGCCCTTGTTCATCAGGTGGGAGCGCCACGGGTAGGACATTTCGAGCCGCATCTCCAACATCTCGTGGAAATCGGCCATGTGGTATTCATAGGTCTGCACCGCCGGGTCGTTCGGGTGATGCACACGCGGATCGCGGGAGGTGTCGGTATAGCCGAACAGCATCGGCAGATAGCCTGCCTTGCGCATTTCTCCGGCCAGCGTCGGCGCATCGTGGCGCAGCGGCGTGCCATTGCGGACCGAGCGGTGGTTCATCGCGTATTGCCCGGTCAGGATCGAGGCGCGCGAAGGGCCGCAGGGGTTCACCACCGTGTAATTGCGCTCGAAGGTGACGGCGGTTTCCATGAAGGCGCGCAGATTCGGCAGTTCCACATGCTCGGCCAGGGCGCCGGTCAGGCAATCGGCCCGCAGCTGGTCGATGAGGATGAACAGAACATTCTTCCGGGGTTGATCCGGTTGGGCCATGGCGCGTCTCTTTTCAGGCTGTCTTTTGCCAGATAATCCCGCCCTTCGGGGTTTGGAAAGCCTTTTCTGCACCACACAATTATGTGATTATTGACCGATATTTGTGTATTTGTGTGGATTTAACTTGTGGTTTTGGCCATTTTAAGGTCTAAAACGCGCTCCATCTTGGGTATTGAGGCCGACCAGCATGCCGACTGCTCCGACTTTATCACGCCGCGAAGCCGAACTGATGGACGCCCTGCGCCATCTGGGCGGATCGGGGCGTAACGCTGAACTGGCGCGGGTGCTGGATGTGTCGGAAGAAACCGTGCGTCGCACGATTAAGGCGCTGGCCAAGGCGGGGTTGATCGGACGGGTGCATGGCGGGGCGCATCTGACAGGCGCGCAGGCAGGCGCCAGTTTTTTTCGCCGCATCGGTGAAAACCCGGAAGAAAAGCTCCGCATCGCCGAGGCCGCGGCTGCGGAGATCGGTGATGGCATGACGGTGTTTCTGGATGTCGGATCCACCACTGCCTTTGTGGCGGAGGCGTTGCGGCAGAAGGTGGGGCTGACGGTGGTGACCAATTCCATCGGCGTGGCGCAGGTCCTGTCGAACCACAATGGCAACCGGGTGCATGTTCTGGGCGGCGAAATGCAGGGCGATGAACGGGGCACCTTCGGACCGGTGACAGAGCAGCAGGCCGGTCGGTTTGCGTTCGATGTGGCGGTTCTGTCGGCGGATGCGCTGTCGGCCAAACACGGAGTTTTGTACCAGAACGCCCCCGAGGCACGGCTGGTTCAGGTGGCCGCAGAGGGTGCTGAACGGGTGATCGTGGTGCTGGCGCATCCCAAATTCGGCAAGACGGCCCCCCATCGCGGCCCGGCGCCGGAGGAACTGGACCTTCTCGTGACCGACCTGCCGCCTGGGAAGAAATTGACAAAGGCGCTGGCGGATTGGGGGATCAGCGCCGTCATCGCTGAGCAGGCAGATAATGAAAAAGAAGACTGAGGTACGAAGACAGACATGGCGATACTGACCTTTCTGATCAGCCTGGCCGGGGCGACGATGCTGCTGTTGTTTGCCGTGCGCATGGTGCGCACCGGCATCGAGCGCAGCTATGGCGCTTCTTTCCAGCGGCTGCTGACCGGCGCCGACAGTCAGGTGCAGGCCGGGCTGTCCGGGATCGGTTTGGCGCTGGTGCTGCAAAGCTCGGCTGCGGTGGCGCTATTGGTGACGGGATTTGCCGCCAGTGGTTATCTCGCCTTTCCGGCAGGTCTGGCCATCGTATTGGGCGGCGATCTCGGTTCGGCGCTGATCATTCAGATTTTGTCGTTCCGGCTGGATTGGCTGGTGCCGGTTTTGCTGGCCATCGGTGGCTATCTGTTCGTGAAGACTGAAGCCAAGAAACCCCGCCAGTTGGGGCGGATCCTGCTGGGGGTTGCCTTTATCTTGATCTCTCTGCGTTTCCTGCGCGAGGCGATGGATCCGATCCGCGACAGCGCCTTTCTGCCTGCCATCGCGGGCTATCTGGCGCGCGATTACATCACTGCCTTCCTTGTGGGGGGGGCGCTGGCATTCGTGATGCATTCTTCGGTCGCGGCCATCCTGATGTGCGTCACGCTGGTGCAGATCGGAGCGCTGCCCTTTGCTGCCGGTCTGTCGCTGGTGCTGGGGGCGAACTTCGGCTCGGCCTTCATTCCGATCTGGCTGAGCCGGGGCATGGCGATCAAGGCCCGGCGGATCCCCTTTGCCAATCTCGGGCTGCGTGGCAGCTGGGCGGTGATCTGTCTTGTGGCGGCGAACGAAGCCCTGCGCGAGGGGCTGTTGGGCGATCTGCAAGGCGGGCAGACGCTGGTTTATGCGCATCTCGCCTTCAACGCATCGCTTCTGTGCGTGGCCCTGCCGCTGTGCCGTCCCATGCAGGGGCTGATGATCCGGCTGCTACCTGAACCAGCCGCCCCCGAGGATGTGGTGCCGGGCCGTCCGGTCAGCGCGCTGGTGCCGGGCGATTATGCCTCCCCGGCGCAGGCGGTGGCCGATCTCAAGCGCGAGTTGCTGCGCATGTCTGGCCTGATCGAGTCGATGTTCCGCCCGCTGCCCGAACTTTACCGCAGTGGTGACGCTGCGCAGATCAAGGCAGTTCAGGCGCTCGATCATGAGGTCAACGCCTGCCTGTCCGGGATCCGTTCCTATGTGGCGGGCATCCCCGAGGACAGCTTTGACAGGGCCGAGCTGAAAACTGCACGGGAGATGGTCGAATATGCGATCCGTCTGGAAACCGCCGGCGATGTTGCTGCCGCGCGGCTGGCGGCGCTGGCCGGGGATCTGAACCGTAAGGGCCTACGGTTCTCCAGCGACGGTTGGAGCGAAATCACCCGCATGCATGAAGCCATCATGGCCAATCTGCGGCTGGCTTCGAACGTGCTGATCTCGGACGATCTGGAAAGCGCGCGGCTGCTCAACCTGGAAAAGACCGAGGTCAAGCGGATGGAGCGCGACAGCCGCAAACGGCACCTGAAACGGCTGCAACGCGGGGTGGCTGATAGTTTTGAATCCTCGGACATCCATCTGGAGACGCTGCGGGCGCTGCGGGAGTTCAACAGTCATATCGCGGCGGTGTCCTATCCGGTGCTCTATCGCAACGGGCAGCTGCTGGAGACGCGTCTGATCGAGGACATGACACCGGAACCGGCAGGCTGACAGTGATCGCCGCCGGAAATGCCCTGAACTCTCCTGTCATGAAAGGTGCCCTGCGGCCGTGACCCTATTCGTCGTATCGATCATCCTGTCTGCCGCCATGCTGCACGCGGTCTGGAACGCAATCGTGAAAACCGCCGCCGACCGCACCACAATGCTCGGGCTTGTGGCGCTGGGTCATGTGATCCCCGGCGCGGCGATGGTGGTGCTCCTGCCCTTGCCCGCGCCGGAAAGCATGCCCTACGTGCTGGCCTCCACGCTGATACATTTTGGCTATTTCTACATGCTTGGGCGGGCCTATGCCCATGGCGATCTGAGCGTCGTCTATCCCATCGCCCGGGGCATTGTTCCGGCGCTGGTGGCGCTTTGGGCGATGATTTTTGCTGGGGAGGTGCTGCCGCTGCAGGCCTGGGGCGGTATTGCGCTGATCGCCCTGGGCATCCAGCTCAGCAGTTGGCAGGCGCTGCGCTCGGGTGTCGAAAGCGGCGTGGGGAGGGCGGCGCTTGGCTATGCCGTTGGTACCGGGTTTTGCATTTCTGCCTATTCGCTGACCGATGGTCTGGGGGTGCGCCTGTCTGGCAATACGCTCAGCTACTGGGCCTGGGGCGCCTTTCTGCATCTCTTCGTTGCCGGTTTCATCGGGCTGCGCAAGCGGAACACTCTGGCAGCCCTGCGCCCGCGCACCTGGATCATCGGGATCGGCGGCGGTCTGGTGTCGATGACAGCCTATGGTCTGGTTCTTTATGCCAAGAATTTTGCCCCCCTCGGGGCGGTCTCGGCGCTGCGTGAAACCTCGGTCATCTTTGCCGCGCTGATCGGATTCGTTTTCCTGAAAGAGGGCAACTGGATCCGCCGTCTGGGAGCGGCTGTTCTGATGGCGGGGGGCGTTGCACTGATCGGAACGTCTTTGTGATGGGCATCAAGCCGCGCCGACTGCTCAATCTTCGGGCATGGGCGTTGACGCAACGCCGGGCGGCGCGCAAAGTGTTAGCGGCCACATTTCCAATGCGGCGCATTAAGATCAAGATAAACAGGGGCTTTTGGGCGAATCTGGACCCATTTGGGCGTCGCGCTGCGACATTCTGGCCTTATCAATTTTTGAAACTGTCACTGTCGACTGAGACAGGCCAACCGCAAGCTTTTGTTACTTGAGACAACGAAAATAAAAACACGACCAATAATCCAATAGGGAGTATCCAAACAATGACTGCAAAACACACCGTCACCCGGCGTTCCGTGCTGAAGACAGCAGGCGCAGCTGCGCTGGCCGCACCGCTTTATTCCAAGAGCGCGCTGGCCTCTTCGGGTGAAGTCAACATTCTGATGTGGTCGGATTATCTGCCGCCTTCCTTCCTCGAAGCCTTTGAGGCGGAAACCGGTATCAAGGTGAATTACACCGGTATCGGCTCGAACGAGGAAATCATCAACAAGATGAAGGCGACCAAGGGGCAGGGCTTTGACATCGTATCGCCCACCAACAACCGCTCGCTGCAGTGGGGCCCGCTGGAGTTGCTGCAACCTTTTGACATGAGCAAGGTGAACATCGACGCGGTGAACCCGGCGATGGCCAAGATCGGTACCGACGCCTGGAACTTTGGCGGCAAGGGCTCGCACTGGCTGCCGCATATCTGGGGCACCGAAGGTATCGCTTACCGTACCGACAAATGGCTGCCTGCGGGCGATGCGCCCTCCTATGGCGATGTCTGGAGCGAAGAGAACGCCGGCAAGACCATGGGCCGCGCGCATTCGATGATGCTGGGCGCCGGTCTGTACATGGAAGCTTCGGGTGAGATGGAGCCGGGTTCTGTCTGGGCCGCCTACGAAGACGAAGAGACCATGCGCAAGGTCTGGGGCCAGATCACCGACTGGTGTGTGGCGCGAAAGGACCGGATCAAGCTGATCTGGAACGATGCCGATACCCAGAAGAACGGTCTGCTGAACGAAGGCGTCGTGGTTGGTCAGACCTGGGATGGCCCGCCGCTGGCGCTGAAATCCGCGGGCGAACCGGTGCATTACCAGGCGCCGGTCGAAGGTGCGATGGCATGGGTCGATGGCATGTCGATGCCGGTTGGCGCGCAGAACATCGAACAGATCTATGCCTTCATCGAGTTCGCCTACCGCAAGGAGCCCGCGGGCGTGGCCATCGACAGCCATGGCTACAACTCGCCGGTTCTGGGCGCAGATGCCTACTCGGGCGACACCTACAAGAAGAACTTCGCCGAAGCCTATCCCGGCGACAGCCTGGCCAATCTCAACCCCTGGCCGGCCGAGGCGCCCTGGTACGCCGACGTGCGCACCGAGTTCGTCAACAAGTTCAAGAGCGCCTGATCCGCGCCTGATAAAACTGGCCTTCCGGTGCATCCGGAGGGCCAGCCGCGCGCCAGATGGCGCAAGACGCAATGACAATTGAACGGGTGCATCCTGCGCCGACCGGTGGTCTGCCACCGGACCGGAGGGGTGCAATCTGAGGAGAGGCCATATGAGTGCTGGGGTCGGTGTAGATCTTGAGAACCTCTGGATCCGATTTGGGGATTTCGTCGCGGTCCGCGACGCGAATGTGAACATCAACGGGGGCGATTTCTTCTCCTTCCTCGGACCGTCGGGATGCGGTAAGACCACCATTCTGCGGGCGGTCTCGGGCTTCTTGGAGCCCAGCGATGGCCGGGTGCTGATCGGTGGCAAGGACATGAAGGGGATCGGCCCGAACAAACGCCCCACCGCGCTGATCTTTCAGAACCTGGCGCTGTTTCCGCTGATGAAGGTCTGGGAAAACATCACCTTCTCCATGGAGATCAAGGGCGCCTCCGCCCGCGAGCGTCGCAAGCGCGCCGATGAGCTATTGGACATGATCGCGCTGCCGGGGCAGGGGGATAAGCTGCCCTCGGAACTGTCCGGCGGCCAGCGCCAGCGGGTTGCCATTGCCCGCGCCCTGTGCGCCGAGCCGGACGTGCTGCTGCTCGATGAACCGCTGTCGGCTCTGGACCTGAAACTGCGCCAGCACATGCGCACCGAGCTGCGCGAGATCCAGAAGCGGGTCGGCATCACCTTCATCTACATCACCCACGATCAGGGCGAGGCCCTGACCATGTCCGACAATATCGCGGTGATGCGCGCTGGCGTTATCGACCAGATCGGCGATGGGAAATCGGTTTACAACGACCCCGCCACTGCCTTTGCCGCCTCCTTTGTCGGGGAAAACAATGTCTTTCGCGGCAAGGTGAAACAGGTCTCGGGCGAGACGGCCCTGATCAGCACCAACCGCTCCGGTGATCTGCTGGCCCGCATCTCCACCGCCAATCACGGCAAGATGCAGCCGGGTGACGATGCCATGCTGTTCATCCGCCCCGAAGCCTTTGCCCTCGCGCCTGCGGGCGCCTCTGGTGATCACTTTGTCACCGCCACTGTCACCAACGAGGAATTCGAAGGCAACGTCTTCAACATCTTCATGGAAGGCGACGGCGGCAAGGAGTTGAAGGTCTCCCTGCCCAACCTTGGCCAGTCCTTTGACAGCCACAAGGGCGAGGCAATGACCCTGCAATATGATGTCCAGAACGCCGTGGCTTTGCCTGCTGGCGAACTGGCCACGGAATAGGAGGCGATCGTGATGCCTCGTTTTCTGAGGGAATTCTTCAACCGCAACGGCGTCGGCATGGGGTCTTTGATGCTGGGTCTGGTCCTGTTCTGGACCGTGGGCCTCATCATCCTGCCGCAGCTGTCGATGCTCGACTTCTCGTTCCGGCCCAACCTGCCACCGCCGGAAATCGGCGGACCTAAGGATGTCTATACTGTCGAGAACTACAAATACCTGATCTACGGCCCCGAGGGCGGCAGTCAGGACTATAACGCAGTCGATCTGCGGGTGTTCTACCGGACCCTGATCGCAGCCGTATTCGTGACCCTGTTCAACCTGATCCTGTGCTATCCGATTGCCTATTATCTGGCGCAGACCAAGGGCAATCACATCCGCATCTTTGCGCTGATGCTGATCATTCCGTACTGGATCAATGAGATCCTGCGCGCCTTTGCCCTGCGCATCATCTTTGGCGAAACCGGGGTACTGAACAACGCATTGGTGGGGCTGGGGATTTTCGACACACCCTTTGATTTCATTCGCAACGATATCGCGCTCTATGCCGGGCTTGGCTATGCCTACATCCTGTTGATGATCTTTCCGATCTACAACGTGATCGAAAGCCTTGACCGCAACCAGATCGAGGCGGCGCGGGACATGGGGGCCAGCTGGCCGATGATCCACCGCCGCGTGGTCATCCCCTATGCCAAACCGGGCATTTCCTCGGGCTGCACCATGGTCTTTATGCTGTCGGCAGGGGCGCTGGCGGCGCCGCAAATCCTGGGTGGCCCATCGTCGCTCTGGTTTACGCAGCTGATCTATCAACAGTTCAATGACAACAGTGACTGGCCACAGGGCGCGGCCTATGCGGTGGTGCTGCTGGTGACCTGTATCCTGCTGGTGTTGGCGATCATGCGCCTGTTCAAGGTCAACATGGGGGATATCGGCAAATGAAGTCCTTCTCCTTGATGCGCGCCAGCCTCTGGATCTATCTGGCGATCTTCTTTGCTTATCTGCTGGGCCCCTTGGTGATCATGTCGGTCACCGCCTTCAACAGCCCCGAATTCCCGCGGGCCACGCCCTGGGAATGCCTGACCTTCGAATGGTTCTCGGCCTTGTTTCAGGACGAGCGTATCCTCAACGGGATCAAGAACTCGATTCTGGTAGGGGCGGGCACGGTGGTACTGTCGGTGGCGATGGGGCTTGCCGGGGCACTGATGCTGACCCAGATCTGGCCCAAGCTGCGCGCCACATACTACACCATCATCATCGCGCCGATCCTGATCCCCGGCGTTGTCATCGGTATTTCGACGCTGGTGTTCTGGGACCGGATCAACCGCATGGTGGGTCTTGGCGCCGACAGCTTCCTGTCAAACGGGCTGTTCCTGACGGTGATCGGTCAGTCGACCTTTATCGCCAGCTATTGTATGCTGGTGCTGGTGGCACGCTTGCAACGCTATGACGTGGCCCTGACCGAGGCGGCGCTGGACCTTGGCGCCACCCATGCGCAGGCCTTCCGCAAGGTGCTGCTCCCGTTCATGAAGCCGGCGATTGCCTCGGCTGCGGTTCTGGCCTTTCTCGCCAGTTTCGAGAACTACAACACCACCACCTTCACCTTTGGCGAATATCCGACGCTGACCATCGAACTGGCCCAAAAGGTCCGTTATGGCATCACGCCTGCGATCTCGGCCCTGGCCTTTATCATCGTGGTGCTGACCGTCTTTGCCGCGCTGTTCAACGAGGCGAACATCCGCCGCAAGGAACTGGTGGCCACGGCCCGCAAGGGCGCTACGGTCGAAGAGCTGGAAAGCGGCAAGTTCCGCGTTCCGGGTTTTCTCAGCTCGAACTGGGCGGCGGTGGTCCTGGTGGTTCTGGCCTGCGCTACGGTTGTCGTTGTCGGCACCGCCACGGTCTACAGCCCCGCGCAATGTATTGCCGATGTGCAGGAGCAAAAGCGCATCGAGACCGAGCTGCGCATCCAGGAACTACGCCAGCGCCGCGCCGAAGAAGCGGCCCGCAAGGCGGCGGAAGAGGCCGAAACCGCGCCGAAACCTCAGGCAGCGCCCTCTGGTAACAACTCCGGCTTTGGCGGAGTCTTCAGCCCCAATGCCCTGACTGGCGGCGGCGAGGAGGAAGAAAGCAAGGCGCCCGCGACGGAGGACAGCAACAACTCCGGCTTTGGCAATGTCTTTGCTCCGAGCACGCTGAGCGGCGAGGGCAGTGGCGACTGACCTTGGTCTGAAGCGAAAATGAAAAGGCGGCTCTGAGGGGCCGCCTTTTTCTATGGTTGCGCGGAAGGCAGGCATGCCTTGCGGGTGTTGGCAGACATTCGATGGCAGGATAGGGATGCAGCGAAACGGGTGTCACATTGGGAAAGCGCGATATGGCTACGCAGAACGGCGATAACACAAAGCGCCTTGAAAGCCGTTCGCTGGGCGTGGCCATGTGGGGCAACCTGTTCATGGCCGCAGCAGGGTTGGTGGCGGGTGTGCTATCGAACTCCAACGCGATCATGATGGACGGTCTGTTCTCCCTGATCGGATTCGGTTCCGCGCTTCTTGGACGGCGGATCAGCCGCCGCATTGATGCAGGCCCCGACAAGGCGCGCCCCTATGGCTATGCTGCGGACGAAGCGATCTTCTCCACCTTCCGGTCGCTGTCCCTTCTGGGACTGGTCCTGTTCGCCATCACGAATGCGATCAAGAACGTTTACAACTACCTCAGTGGCATGACGCCTGAGCCGCTGAATTTTGCCCCCATGATCATCTACTTTGCAGGGATCGGGCTGGTCTGCGCGATCCTGTGGGGGTTCCATCATTTTACCTGGCGTCGAACGGGGAAGCGCAGCGCGATCCTGCGGCTTGAGGCAAAGGCCGCGATGTTTGACGGGCTGATCACGGCTGCTGCGGGTGCCGGTCTGGGCGCCATCTATATGTTCCGGGATGGCCCGCTGGCACCGGTTGCGCCGGTTGGCGATTCAGTGATTGTACTCTTGCTCTGTCTGCTGGCCATCGGTTCCTATGTGCGTGAATTCCGGGGTGGGCTGGGCGAATTGGCCGGCGCGAGCGCGCGGCCGGAGTATGTCGCGAGCGCCCGGCGCAGCCTGCGGTCCGCGATCGCCGAGGATGGCGGCGAATTGCAGGACATGTCGGTGACCAAACTGGGCCGTACGTTCCTGGTGACTGTCTACTACGATCCTCGCCGTCCCATGTCAGCATCAGACATCGACAAGCTGAACCTGCGCATGATCGAGGATGCGCGCAAGACGCTGAAGGGGGCGGACGTGCTGCTGTTGATTACCGAACATCCCCGGCGCTGGCCCGATGCTCTGAACCCGTTCTGAAATCTGCGGTCCCGGTAGGACGGCCCTGCATGTTCGCCGGGAGGCCTCTCCGACTTGTTGCTGTCCGTTTTCGTCAGCCTGTGCGGCTGTGACCTGTCCCGCTGGCCAGCGTCACGGGCGGCCCGGACCAATCGACGTCCTCGGGCAGGCGGTCGGTGATGAAATGATCCATCGTATCGAACCCCGCAACGCGGTGGGCGGCAGAGCGGCTCCATTTCGTATGGTCGGCCACCAGCAGCATCCGCCGCGCGCTGGCGCGGATCGCGTTGCTGACCTCGGCGTCGAAGTGTTTGAAATCGAGGATACCGTATTCGGGATCCAGCGCCCCGGCGCCGATCACGCCGAAATCCGCGACGAACTTCCGGTAGCCTTCCAACGCCTGTGCTCCAACCAGATCGCGGTCCTCAGGGCGCAGCTGCCCTGCTACCACGTGCACATCGCAGGAGGGCGCGTTGCACATCAGCCGGGCAACTTCCAGATTGTTGGTGACGATGGTGATGTCGGGGGTCTGGGTCAGCGCCTCGGCGACGTATTGGACCGTTGTGCCGATGCCCAGAAGAACGGTCGAGCCTTCGGGGATCAGCGCCGCTGCGGCATTGGCGATGGCGCGTTTGCGGTCCTCGTTCAGCGTGGCGCGGGCGTGAAAGTTGAGGTTCAGCGGATTGGACGGCGGCGCCACGCCGCCATGCACCCGCCGCGCCAGCCCCTGATCGCACAGATCGTTGATATCGCGGCGGATGGTCTGGGTGGCGACACCGAATTCAGCAGCCAGTTCGTTGATGGATTGCTGGCCCGAAGCGCGCAGCTGTTCCATGATCTGGCGTTGACGGTCGTTGAGGTCGCTCATCCGGGCTTCCGTTTCTGTTGCCGCCGTCCGAGGTCTTCCACTGTTGGATCAGATCGACGGCGCGATCCAGTCCGGGACAATTCCGCTGCGCTCGATGTAGCCGGTGACATCGTGACCGGCGAACAGCCCGTGCGCTGTGATCAGGGCGGTGTTCCAGCCCTGCGCCTGCGCCCCTAACACATCGGTGTGCAGGGTGTCGCCAACCATGGTGATCCTCTGCGGCGCTATGTCACCAAGTCGGGCCTGCGCTGCAGCATAGACCGAGGGGAAGGGCTTGCCGTGGAACACCGGCGCAATACCCAGCTGATCCCGCAGGGCGACGGCGTAGAACCCCGGTTCCAGCGTCAGCCCGGTTTCGCGCGGGGCGACCAGATCCGGGTTGGCCACCACCAGCGGGCGCGGATTGCGCGCCAGGCTGGCGCGCAGCATCTCCTGCCGCACGTCGGTCCAGTCCGAGGTGCTGAGCAGCAGGAAGGCATCGGCGGCGTCATAGGTGTCGGGCGTATCCTCCAGCGCCACGGCGGCCACCGGCAATTCGGCGGCTTCGAACCCGGCTGGCGCCATCACGCCCCAGGTGCCGTCCGGGGCGATGTCGGTCAGGCAGGTCTCGCAGACCTCGCGGCTGGAAATGATCTCTTCCGGGGCAAAGTCAAAGCCGAGACGGGCGAATTTCTCAGTTGTCTGGGTGCGGGTAAAGCTCGCTGCATTGGTCAGAACCAGCAGCGATTTCCCGCTATTGCGCAACTGCTGCACCCGTTCATGGGCGCCGGGGATCGGGCTGTCGCCAACGTTGAGCACCCCATAGGCGTCAAAGACGAAGGCGTCGGTCTGATCCATCACCTGGTCAATGCCCGAGACGGGCTTGGCCTGCCCCTTGTGGCTGCTGACGGGCAGGTGGGCGCGGATTTCCTCGTATCTGGCGAAAGCCATTTCGGGGGTCATGATGCCAATTCCCCGGCTTCCGACAGCTCTTTGCGCAGGCGCACGGCTAGTGCAGGATCGTCGGTGATCACCCCGTCCACATCCGCCAGCAGACCTTTGCGGATCGCATCTGCGCCGCGCATGGTCCAGACCATGACCTGCAGGCCAAGGCTCCGGGCCAGCTCCCGATGGGCAGGCGTCAATTCCCAGAACAGCGGGCTCCAGACAGTCGCGCCGGTGTCGGCAAGATGGCGCAGCATCGCCTCTGGATCGGCAGGGGCGCCGTCCAGCCAGGGCGAGCCGTCGTAGAGGTTGCCAGAGGCGTGGATTTCGCGGCTCATCGACAGGTGCGAGCGGCGGAACTGCGGTGCTACGCGTTTAGCCGCCGACAGGATCTGCCAGTCAAACGCATGGATCAGGCAGTGATCCTGGGTTCCCGTGGCGGTGATGACATCGACCGCAGCGCGCACGAAATCCTCGGGCGCGGGTTCTGCGGCGTCTTCGGGGTCGTGCTTCAGCTCGACCAGAACATCGACGGGACGGTCGGCCTTGGCCACCAGATCCAGCACCTCGGACAGGCGGGGCACACGGGCGCCGGGCAGGTCCTGCTGCTGCGGGTGCTTCTTCGCGTACTCCGAACCCGGACGAATACCGCCCACGTCAAAAGCGCAAAGCTCCTCGTAGGTCAGCGCGCCGATGGCCGGGCCTTCCTCTGACAGGAACACACCCGCGCTGTCGCGGGTGGTGTCGGCCAGAAGATGGTGATTGTGGGTGACGACGGGCACGCCGTCGCTGGTCAACAGCACATCCAGCTCGATCCCATCCGCGCCGGAGGCGATGGTATGCGCGAACCCGTCCAGAGAGTTCTCGGGGAGAACATCCGGGGCGCCGCGATGTCCGAATATCTTGGGCAACTGCATGATCCGTCCTCAGGCCAGTCGTTTGCCAGAGGCCAGATCGAACAGGTGTAGCTGATCGGCGCCACAGCCCAGTTCCAGCGTCTCGCCGCTGTCATGCTGCTGCACGCCGGGCAGGCGCACGGCCAGCGGGACCGAGGTGCCGGAGACCTTGCCGTGGACCACGGTATCTGCGCCCAGCTGTTCGACGAAATCGACTTCCAGATGGAACTGCGCTGCGCCCGAGGCATCAAGCGACAGATGCTCGGGGCGGATGCCCATGGCGATCTTGGCGCCTGCCATTGTGGGGATCTCATCGGCAAAGCGGATGTCGCGGCTGCCATCAACCAGCAGGCTGCGGCGATCCTCGGTGACGGTGCCTTCGACCACGTTCATCGCGGGACTGCCGATGAAATCGGCAACAAACCGGCTGGCAGGACGCAGGTAGAGATCCATCGGCGTGCCGATCTGCTCCACCTTGCCCGCGTTCATGATGATGATCCGGTCCGCAAGGCTCATGGCTTCGACTTGATCGTGGGTCACGTAGATGAAGGTGGCGCCAAGGCGCTGGTGCAGGGCCTTCAGCTCGGCGCGCAGCTGGGTGCGCAGCTTGGCATCGAGGTTCGACAGCGGTTCGTCGAACAGGAACACCTTGGGATCGCGCACGATGGCGCGGCCCATGGCGACCCGCTGGCGCTGACCACCCGAGAGCTGCGCCGGTTTGCGGTCGAGATATTCCTCAAGCCGCAGGGTGCGGGCGGCCTCGGCGATGCGTTCGGCGATCTGGTCCTTCGGCAGGCCTTCGTTCTTGAGGCCGTACTCCATGTTGCCGCGCACCGACATATGCGGATAAAGCGCGTAGTTCTGGAACACCATCGCGATGTCACGCTCACCCGGTTCCAGATCGTTCACACGGCGCTCACCGATGCTCAGATCACCTGCGGTGATGCTTTCCAGGCCCGCAATCATCCGCAGGATGGTGGACTTGCCGCAGCCCGACGGGCCGACCAGCACGATGAACTCTCCGTCGGCAATATCCGCGTTCACATCGGATACGGCAGTAACGCCGCCGGGATAGGTCTTGCCCAGGGATTTGATGTTGAGAGTAGCCATTTATTTCTCGCTTTCGACCAGCCCTTTGACAAAGAGCTTTTGCATTAGAACGACGACCAGAACCGGAGGGATCATGGCAAGGACGGCGGTGCCCATGATGTAGTGCCAGACCGGCAGCGACTCGCCCGAGTTGACCATGCGCTGGATGCCCATGACGACGGTGTAGAGGCTTTCGTCGGTGGTGATCAGAAGCGGCCAGAGATACTGGTTCCAGCCGTAGATGAAGAGAATGATGAAGAGCGCCGCGATATTGGTGCGCGACAGCGGCAGCAGGATGTCCTTGAAGAAACGGATCGGACCTGCGCGGTCGATGCGGGCGGCCTCGACCAGCTCATCCGGGACGGTCAGGAAGAACTGGCGGAACAGGAAGGTTGCCGTGGCCGAGGCAATCAGCGGCACGGTGAGGCCCGCGTAGGTGTTTAGAAGACCCATCTTCACCACCACATCGAATGTGGGCAGGATCCGCACTTCGACGGGCAGCATCAGGGTGACGAAGATCATCCAGAAAAAGCCCATGCGGAAGGGGAAGCGGAAATAGACGATGGCATAGGCCGACAGGATCGAGATGAAGATCTTACCGAAGGTTATGACCAGCGCCATGATCAGGCTGTTGAACATCATCATGCCGATTGGCACACCGCCGGCCTCGGGCAGGCCACCGGCCAGAAGCTGGGAATAGTTTTCCCAGGCCTGATCCCCGAACCACAGCGGGATCGGCGATTGCGACAGTGCGCCGGGACCGTGGGTCGAGGCAACCAGCGCCATCCAGACAGGAAAGCACAGGAACAGGACGCCGGCGATTAGGATGGCATGGGTAAAGAACGTCAGAATGGGGCGATTTTCGACCATCAGTATTGCACCTTGCGCTCGACGTAACGGAATTGGATGAAGGTCATCAGGATCACCATGCCCATCAGGATCACCGACTGAGCAGCCGAGGAGCCGTAGTCCTGACCAATAAAGCCAGTGTTGTAGACGCGGAACACCAGGATCGAGGTGGCGTCTGCGGGGCCACCTTCGGTGGTGGCGTGGATCAGGGCGAAGGTGTCAAAGAAGGCATAGACGAGGTTGACGACCAGCAGGAAGAAGGTGGTGGGCGTCAAAAGCGGGAAGGTGATCGACCAGAAGCGGCGCACCGGCCCGGCCCGGTCGATGGCGGCTGCCTCGATCAGGGACTTGGGAATGCTTTGCAGCCCGGCAAGGAAGAACAGGAAGTTGTAGCTGACCTGTTTCCAGGCGGCGGCCACCACGACGAGCAACAGGGCCTGATCACCGTTCACATAGTGGTTCCATTCGATCCCGATCCCTTTCAGCCAGTAGGCAACGATGCCAAGCGAGGGGTTCATCAGGAAGTACCAGATCACACCGGCAAGGGCGGGCGCGACGGCGTAGGGCCAGATCAGCAGGGTCCGGTATCCGGTCGCGGCCTTGATCACGCGGTTGGCGGCAACCGCCAGGATCAGGGAGATGGCCATGGCGAGGAAGGCAACCGAGAAACCGAACAGCAGCGTCGTGCGGAAGGACTTCAGGTAGCCGGGATCGCTGAACAGTTCGTAATAGTTGTCCAGCCAGACCCATTCACGGGAAAACCCAAAGGCGTCTTCGATGAAGAATGAACTTTCAAGCGCCTGATAGGAGGGCCAGAAGAAGAAGGCGATGGTGATCGCGATTTGCGGCAGTACCAGCAGGTATGGCAGCAACCGGGAGCGGAAGACGACACGCTTTTGCACGGGCAGGAACCTTTGGGGTGGTCTTTTTCAAAAAGGGGAGGCCCCGCCAGGGACCTCCCTATAGCCAACATGTGGGGATGATCAGTCGTTGGCTTTTTCAAACTTGCGCAGCAGGGCATTGCCGCGCTCTACAGCTTCGTCCAGGGCGGTCTTGGCGTCTTTGTCGCCTGCCCATACGGCTTCCAGCTCTTCGTTGATGATGTCACGCACCTGCACGAAGTTACCGAAACGGACGCCTTTGGAGGCCGGTGTCGGTGCGTTCAGGGACAGCTGCTTGATCGCGGTGTCGGTCAGCGGATCGGATTCATAGAAACCCTGTTCCTTGGACAGATCGTAGGCCGCGGTGGTGATCGGAACATAACCGGTGTTCTGGTGCCAGTAGGCCTGCTGCTCGGGGGCAGAAACGAACTGGAAGAAGTCGGCGACACAGCTGTATTCCGCCTGCTCGTGACCGTTCAGAACCCACAGGGTTGCACCGCCGATGATCGAGTTCTGCGGCTTGTCCGCCACTGCGGTGTCAACCGGCAGCATGGTCTGGCCGAATTCGAAATCGGTGATGTCTTTCTTGAAGCCACCGTAATAGGCCGAGGAGTTGATCCACAGCGCGGTTTCGCCGTTCACGAACTGACCACGGCTGTCACCGCGACGGCCGCCGTATGCGAACAGGCCTTCTTTGCCCATGTCGGCGATACGCTGGATGTGGTTCACAACCGCGTCGTTGTTGAAGCTGAACTCGGTTTTCAACGAGGCAAAGCCGTTTTCCTCGGTGCCCATGGGCAGGTTGTGCCATGCCGAGTAGTTTTCGATGTTCGACCAGGACTGCCAGCCAAAGGAGAAGGGCTTTTCAACGCCGTTTGCCTTCAGGGCGCGGGCGGCTTCTTCGACTTCGTCCCAGGTGGTGGGAACGTCAACACCGGCAGCGTCCAGCGCTGTCTTGTTGTACCACAGAACCGGGGTGGAGGAGTTAAACGGCAGCGACAGCAGGTTGTTGTCGGTGTCGGTGTAGTAGGAGATCACGGCAGGCAGGTAGGCAGAGGGATCAAAATCGACGCCTGCGTCTTCCATCAGCTTGTAGACCGGGTAGATCGCGCCCTTGTCACCGGCGGCCATCATGGTGGCGGTGCCAACTTCGAAGACCTGCACAACGTGCGGCTGCTCACCGGCGCGGAAGGCGGCGATGGCGGCGGTCATGTTCTCGGTGTAGTTGCCTTTGTAGACAGCGTTGATGTGGCAGCTGTCCGAACCAGCGTTGTATTCGGAAGCGAATTTGTCGACGATTTCGCCCAGCTGACCGCCCATGGCGTGCCAGAACTGCACTTCGGCCTTCTCGGCGAATGCGGTGGTGCCGACCATGGCAAATGCAGTGGTCGCCGAAAGAATGGATTTGAGTTTCATGTTCATCTCCTGAGGCCACGGCAGATCAGTCCTGTCCGCAGCAATTCCCCGTTATTGATTCCGTATGAGTTCAATCACTCACATGAGGCGCATTATTCTGTCTTTGTAACGCTCATATGAATTCACTTTGCGTTCAGGTGAACATTTCGTCAAGACGGACATAGTCTGCCCAATTAATAATCTTTCACTCCCAACCGGCCTTGCGGCGGCGGTATATGATTGAAGTTTTTAGAATTTTATGTGCCAAAATCCGCGGCTGAGGCAGGGCTGACGATGTCGTGAGCAGGCCCGGGAGCCGTTATTTTCTGTTGAAAAGCGCCATCTGAGATCGTCAAAAAGTACAACACCCCGGCGCCGTTGGGGCGGCCGGGGTGCGTTGCAGAAGATCTGATTCTGCCCGACAACCCCGCAAGATTGGGGCGCATATCCGGGCCATCTTCCGTGGCGTCAGGAAACCTTGAAGGCGTCCTGGTACTGCTCTCTCAGGATGTTTTTCTGCACCTTGCCCATGGTATTTCGGGGCAACTCATCCAGCACCACCAGTTTGCGCGGGTGTTTGAACCGGGCCAGAACGTCACGCACCGCGTCCATGATCGCATCCGTGTCGGGGGTTTCGCCCGGCGCCGGGACCAGAACGCCCAGCACGGTTTCGCCGAAATCCGGGTGCGGTACGCCGATCACCGCGCTTTCCAGCACGCCGGGCTGTTCATCCAGCACCAGTTCGATTTCCTTGGGGTAGATGTTGTATCCGCCCGAGATGATCAGGTCCTTGTTGCGGCCGACGATATGGACATAGCCATCCGCGTCCACCATCCCGAGATCCCCGGTGATGAAGAACCCATCGCTGCGCAATTCGGCTGCTGTCTTCTCTGGCATCTGCCAGTAGCCCTTGAAGACGTTGGGACCGCGCACCTCGATCTGGCCAACCTCGCCTGCGGGCAGGGGGGCGCCCGACGCCGGATTGGTGATCTTCAGCTCCACCCCCGGCAGCGGGAAGCCGACGGTGCCCGCGCGGCGCTCGCCTTCATAGGGGTTGGAGGTGTTCATGTTGGTTTCAGTCATGCCATAGCGTTCAAGAATACGGTGGCCGGTGCGTTCTTCGAATTGCACGTGGGTCTCCGCCAGCAAGGGCGCGGAGCCGGACACGAACAGCCGCATATGCCGGGTCAGATCTCCGGTGAACCGCGCATCTCCCAGAAGCCGGGTATAGAAGGTTGGCACCCCCATCATCGTGGTCGCGCGCGGCAGGTTCTCGATCACCGCATCCAGATCGAATTTCGGCAGGAAGATCATCGCGCCCCCCGCCAGCAGCGTCACATTGCTGGCGACAAACAGCCCGTGGGTATGAAAGATCGGCAGCGCGTGCAGCAGCACATCATCCGGGGTGAACCGCCACTCGGCCGCCAGCGTTTCCGCGTTTGACAGCAGGTTGTTCTGCGTCAGCATCGCCCCTTTGGAACGCCCCGTGGTGCCAGAGGTATAAAGGAAGGCCGCCAGATCCTCGCTTTCCCGGTCGACCGTGTCATAGGAAGTCGGCATCGCCGCCGCCTGGTCCATCAGGGTGCCAGAGCCATCTGCGTTCAGTGTCTCCAGCGCCGCGCCGAGAGGTTTGGTGATGGGGGCGACGGTCGCCTCCTTCCCGGTATCGCAGACCACGACCGAGGCGCCGCTGTTTTCGATGAAATAGGACAGCTCATCCGCCGTATAAGCCGTGTTGAGCGGCAGGAACACCAGACCGGCCTGCGCACAGGCCGCATATAGGGCCAGCGCCTCCGGGGATTTTTCCACCTGAACGGCAACGCGGTCGCCGGGTTGCAGCCCTTTGCCGGTCAGGACATGGGCGATCTGCGCGGCCATCTCAAGAAATGCCTGATGGCTGACCACCTGCCCGTCGGGCAAATACAGAAACGGGGTGGATTTTCCGGCATGGGCACCAAACAGCCCGTCATAAAGAGGATTTGCCATGGGCTAACTTTCTTCTGTTTTTTGCAGCTTTGATGCGGCGGCGAGGGCGCGCACCTCTGCCGTTGCGGCCACCTTTTGGGTGGTGGCGAATTGTTCGTGGTTCTGGGCAACTTTCTTCAGGTCATACAGGTAGTTGACCATCGCGCCGCCGGACTGGGCACGCCCCTTGTCCGAGGTATCCGCATCGGCGTGCACCGCATGGACAATGGCGCCGTTGCCCAGATGAAACCGTGCGACGGGATCAAAGGGCAGGCCACCGCGCCCTTTGGCGTTAAGCAGATAATGGGCGGCGTCCGATTTCATCCGGTCCGCATCGGTTGGATCCCAATCAAAACCTTCCTTTTCGATCCAGCCCGCAAGCCCCGGAATGGGGGAGAGGGTAACAAAGGTTTTGAGCCCCGCCAGTTCCGCCGCCAGATCAGCAGCCACCTGTTTGATCAGGGAGTTGCCAAAGGAAATACTGGCCAGCCCCGACTGGCAGTTGGAGATCGAGTAAAAAACCGCCGTATCAGCTTCGTCCGCCGTCATGGGGGTGCGATCCTCGGCCAAAAGCGCCTGAATGGATCCCGGTGTGCCCTTGGTCAGCGCCACCTCGACAAAGATCAGCGGCTCATCCGGCATCGCAGGGTGGAAAAAGGCAAAACAGCGCCGGTCCGCCGGTTGCAGCCTGCGGCGCAGATCGTCCCAGCTGTGAATGGCGTGCACGGCCTCGTAGGCGATGATCTTCTCCAGAATGTTCGCCGGGCTTTGCCAGTTGATCGGGCGCAGCACCAGAAAGCCTCGGTTAAACCAGGAGGCAAAGAGATGCCGGAAATCCTGATCCAGTGCTTCAAGTTCGGGAATGCCCCGCCCAAGGCGCAACAGATCCGCGCGCATCCGCACCAGCGCACCGGTGGCGCCCGGCACCCGGTTCAGGCGGCGGATCAACTCCTGCCGCCTGGGTTCGACCGCAGCCATGAAGGCGCGGTAGGTCGCCTTTGACGGGCTTTGCTCATAGGCATCCAACCCGCTGCGCACCGCCTCGGGGTCGATGTTCAGCTTGGTGGCGATATGGGTGAAGAACGCCAGTTTGTCCGCGTCCTCCAGTTGCTCGAACCCCGAAATCACCTCGCGCGCCAGCATCAGCTCAGACGTCTCGCCTGCCGATCCAACCAGATCTTCGGCCAGTTCGGCGATGGGCCGGTTGTCCTGTCCCGCCGCGCCCGACCAGCGGTAGCGGCGTTCAAAGACGGTGGAAAGAAGATCTGCGAGAAGGGTCACATTGCACCTCCCATCACAAGGTTGGGCAGCCACGTCGCCAGACCGGGGAACAGGCACAGAAGTACGATGGCCAGCACCATGCAGGCCACGAAGGGCAGCGAGCCGGTGAGGATGGTCTTCAGCGAAATGTCCGGCGCGATGCCGTTGATGACGTAAAGGTTCAGACCCACCGGCGGAGAGATCAGCCCGATCTCCATGTTGATGGTCAGCACCACGGCAAACCAGATCGGGTCGAAACCTGCGGTGGTGATGATCGGCAGCAGGATCGGTGCCGCCATCAGGATCACCGCGACGGGCGGCAGGAAGAATCCCGCGATCAGCAGGAAGACGTTGACCGCCCCCATCAGCACCCAGCGGTTCACATCCAGCGTACCGATCCATTCGGCAATCGACTGGGTGATGAAGAGCGAGCTGAGCATGTAGGAGAACACCCCGGCGGCGGCGATGATGAAGAGGATCATCACCGATTCCTTGGTGCTGTCGCGCAGCACCACCCACAAATCGCGCGGGTTCCACAGCTTGTAGATCACCATCGCTATCAGCAGGCACAACAGCGCTCCGACGGCGGCGGTTTCCGAAGGCGTCGCGATGCCGCCATACATGGCATATAGAACGCCAAGGATGATCAGCAGGAAGGGCACCACGCGGGGCAGGATCTCGAACCGTTCGGCCCAGGTATAGCTGCCCGAGCCAAGACGCTCGGTGTCGCCCGAGCGCCAGGTTGAATAGAGCGACCAGGCCATGAACAGACCCACCAGCATGAGACCTGGAATGACACCGGCCAGGAACAGCCGCCCGATCGAGGTTTCGGTGGCAATGCCATAGACGATCATGGTGACCGAGGGCGGGATCAGGATGCCAAGAGTGCCGCCCGCCGCGATGGAGCCTGCGGCCACGCCTTCGGGGTAGCCGCGTTTGCGCATCTCGGGGATGCCCATCTTGCCGATGGCGGCGCAGGTCGCAGGCGAGGATCCCGACATGGCAGCAAACAGCGCGCAGGCACCAAGGTTCGAAATCACCAGCCCGCCGGGAATGCGGGTCAGCCAGCGTTCCAGCGCCTCATAAAGATCCGCTCCAGCCCGGGTCGAGGCGATGGAGGACCCCATGATGATGAACATCGGGATCGACAACAGGGCGAAATTATCCAGTTTCCCGAACAGGATTTCCGGCATCAGCTCAAGGCTGCGCATCCCGTCAAAGATCATCAAGAAACCGGCCGAAACGATTAGCAGCCCCAGGGCGACCGAGACGCCGGAAAACAGCACGAGGATTGTGGAAAGGGCAACAATGCCCCCAAGAACAAGTGGGTCCATAAGTCAGAGATCCAGGCCAAAGGGTTTGTCGGCGCCGGTCAGAAGCGCCACGAAGTCAGCAATCAGTTGCAGCAGGAACAAGGCAAACCCGACGGGAATGGCCAGATAGGGGATCCACAGGCGCACGCCCCATACGGTGTCCGAGCGCCAGCCGCGATCCCAGGCGAAATGCCAGTACTCGAACCCGTACCACAGCATTATCGCCATGATGCTGATCGACAGGAGTGAGGTCAGAACCGCCAGTCCAAACCGCGCGCGCGGCGGCAACGAAATCGGGATCAGATCGACGTTCACATGGCCGCGCAGCCGCTGCACATAGGGTAGGCCGATCAGGGTTGCCGAGATGACCAGATAGATCACCGCCTCGGTCTGCCAGACAGTGGATCCGTTCAGCACAAACCGGATCACGATCATCTGGCAGGTAATCGCAACCGCTGCCATGATCATGGCAGCCGCGCACCAGCCGGCAAGTGTGGACAGGCCCGCAACGGCCCGCAGGAACGGATTGTTCCCGGTTTTTGCGATCGTGGCCGCACTTTGTCCTGCCATTCCCGCCTCCTGAAGTTCTGAGATATTCAAAAAAGGCGGGGCAGCTTCAGGCCGCCCCGCCGGGTGTTATCACTCGACTGCGAGCGCCAGATCGAGAAGCGCCTGACCGTCCGAAACCTCATCCACAAATTTCTTGTAGGAGGTTTCCATGGCCAGCTTGCGCCATGCGTCGAAGTCATCGGCGCTCATCTGGGCGATTTCCACACCGGCGTCGGCAAAGACCTTGGCCGAGGCGGCGTCCTGTTTCTTGGCTTCTTCCAGGTAATAGGCTTCGGCCTTTTCGGCAGCGGCCAGCAGCGCGTTTTGCTGTGCTTCGCTCAGACCCTCAAAGGTGCTCTTGTTCATCAACAGAGGCTGATACATGAACCACAGGGCTACGTCGCCCGCCGGGGTGTAGCAGCTGACCTGTTCGTAGATCCGGTAGGACACGAAGGACGATGACGAGGTATTAGCAGCCTGCAGAACGCCGGTTTGCATGGCGTTGTAGATTTCCGAGGACGCCATCGAGGCGATGGAGGCACCGGCCCCAGCCAACATCTGTTCGAAGGCTTTGCCGGCCGCGCGGGTCTGCAGTCCTTCGATGTCGGAGGGTTTGGTGATGCACTTGTCCTTGCCTGCGAAACCGCCGGCCAGATAGCCGTGCACCAGAACCATCACGTCGTCGTCGGCCATCTTGGCCTCAAGCGCTTCCATGAAGGGCGAGTTGCTGAGCCGCGCGGCGTGGTCGTGGTTCTTCACCAGGCCGGGCATCAGCGTCAGGTTATAGGCGGGCTGCTGGCCGCCAGCATAGCTGAGCGGTAGAACGGTCATGTCCAGCTGGCCGCGGCTGAGCGGTTTATACTGCTCGCGCGGTTTGAACAGCGATTTGGAGCCGAAGATCTTGATGTCCAGATCGACATCGGCGGCGGCCACCTCATCGGCGACGATCTGCGCGACCTTGTGGCGGATGTCCTTGTTCGACCACTGGTGCGACAGGCGCAGTTCGGTGGCATTGGCCAGCGCGGCCGACGACAAGAGCGCCGCGGCAGCGACCGCAGCTTTCAGCATGGTTTTCATTTTTTCCTCCCAGAAATTCCAACCTTTGATGGCTGGAGATGCCCGAACGTAAACATCAGGTGTTTTTCAAGTCAATATTTTTGTATACAAGAATAGTCATGTTGAATTTTCAAAACCGGAGTGCTACTGACAATCCATGGGGCAACGTCGTGCAGATAGTATCGCTGAAGAGCTGGAAGAGCTGATCTTTGACGGCACATTTGCGGATGGCGACCGCTTGGACGAGGTGCGCCTGGCCGAACAGTTCGGCGTTTCACGCACGCCGCTTCGTGAGGCATTTCAGCGGCTTGCGCTCTCTGGTCTGGTACAGCTGATCCCGCGACGCGGCGCCTTTGTACGTCAGCCCGGCCCGGTCGAACTGATGGAAATGTTCGAAGTCATGGCCGAGCTGGAAGCGGTCTGTGGACGGCTGGCGGCCAAGCGGATTTCGGATCAGGCGCTGGATGAGTTGAACGATGCCAATGCTAAATGCCAGGCAGCGGTCGATGCACAGGATTCGGATGCCTATTACGTGGAGAACGAGCGTTTCCACCGCATCCTCTACCGCGAATCCGGCAATGGGTTTCTGGAGCAGGAAGCCTGCAAGTTGCACAAACGCCTGAAGCCCTTTCGCCGCCAGCAGCTGCGGTTTCGCGGGCGTCTGGCGCAGTCCATGGATGAACACAAGGCCGTGGTGCAGGCGCTGGTCCGGGGCGACGGCGAAGCCGCTGCCAACGCCCTACGCGATCACGTCGCGGTGCAGGGCGAGAAGTTCCACACTCTGATGGCCAGCCTCAAAAGCGCCGCAGAATAAAGCCGCCGAAGCAGGTTCAATCGCGGTGGTGCAGGATGCGCCCGATGGTGTTCATCAGCAGTTGCGCCGCCAAAATGGATGTGCAGCCGGTGGTATCGTAATCCGGCGCCACCTCCACCAGATCAAGCCCGACGATATCGCCCCGCTGCGCCAGCGCGTCGATGATCTCCAACACCTCGTAATAGAGAAACCCGCCGTGGCTGGGAGTGCCGGTGCCCGGTGCGATTGAGGGGTCGAAGGCGTCGATATCTACCGTCAGATAATAGCGCTCTCCTTGCGGGATGCGGTTGATCAGCGCCTCGGTGCCCATCTTGCGCACATGGCGGACCGACTGGATGTCCGACCCCATTGAGCGGGCGGCATCATAGCCGTCCTTGGCGGTGGAGGAGACGTTGCGGATGCCGATCTGGGTCAGCCCGGTGACATAGGGTTTTTCAGCGGCGCGGCGCATCGGGTTGCCATGGCCATAGCGTACCCCGTGACGCTCGTCGACGAAATCGAGATGCGCGTCGATCTGCACCACGTGGATCGGCTCCTGATCGTCAAAGGCGTTGATGCAGGGGATATTCACCGAGTGATCGCCGCCCAGCACCACCGGCAGGGCACCGGCCTTCAGGATCTTACGCACGCCGTATTCGATATTGGCGTGGCTCTGCAGGGTATCGGTATGGATGATATCCGCATCGCCAATGTCTACGATGGTCACCTTGGCCGGGTCCAGATAGGTGATGTCATCCTCGAAATCATAGGCGCCCGCATGACCAAAGCTGAACAGGGTCGAGGCTTCGCGGATGGCGCGCGGCCCCATGCGTGCACCCGACCGCCACTGGGCACCGAAATCGAACGGCGCCCCCAGAACGGCCGCATCCGCATCGATGGCGTCCCAGTCTTCCACGTAAGGGTATTTGCCAAAGGTGCAGATGCCGACGAAAGGCAGGTTCAGCCGCCCGCTGTCATATCCGTGTTTGCTCATGCTGCGCTCCCCATTGTCGTTGCCGACAGTAAGGGGAAGCGGCGCGCCGGGGTCAAGCGGTGGGTTGCACCGCGTCCGGGTGGGCGGCAGCAAAGGCTGGATGCTGGGCGCAGGCTTCCTCGACCGCCAAAAGGCGTGGCATGTCCGAGATATCCGCTTCCCAGCGGCGGGCATTGTAGACCTGCGGCATCAGGCAGATATCAGCCAGCCCCGGCGCATCACCAGTGCAATAGGGGGCCTGTTCAAACCCCGACAGCAGCGCCTCGAACGCCTGCAATCCGGGGCGGATGAAATGCTGCATCCAGGCCTTGGGCATATCCTCGCGTCCGCCGCTGAGCTGCGTGGCATGGCGGGCAACGGCGAGGTTGCAGACCGGGTGCAGGTCCACCGCGATGGATTGCGCCAGCGCCAGCGCCTTGGCACGCTCTGCCGGGGCATTGGGGAGGAGGTTCAACTCGCGGGTCTGGTCCAGATAATCCAGGATTGCCAAGGATTGCGTCAGCCGCAGCCCGTCGATCTCCAGCACCGGCACAAAGCCCTGCGGGTTGCGCGCCAGATGTTCGGGGCTGCGTTGCTCTCCCTTTACCAGATCGACAGGGATGGACTGGTATTCGATCCCGGCAAGGTTCAGCGCGATGCGCAGCCGGTAGCTGGCCGACGACCGCCAGTAATCAAAAAGCACCACATCCGTCATCAGTCTCTCCCTCTTGTGCCTGCCTGATATGAAACCGCACCCGGGATCCCCGGATGCGGTCTTTGTGTTTCGGTCTGTTGTTCAGACGTTACTCAGTTCCTTGGCGTGCAGCCAGTCTGCGTGTTTGGGCGCCTTCTTGGTCTTTGACCATTCCTCCAGCATCTCCCATTTCACGGCGTCCAGTTTTTCCAGCAGCGCCTCTTCCTTGGGATCTGGGCAGGCCAGTTCCACCCGGTGGCCGTTCGGGTCGAAGAAATAGATCGAGTGGAAGATCGAATGATCCGTCACACCCAGCACCTCGACACCGTTGGTTTCAAGATGGTCCTTGAATTCGATCAGCGTGTCGCGGTCCTTCACCTTGAAGGCGATGTGCTGCACCCATTCCGGCGTGTTGGGGTCACGGCCCATTTCCGGCTTGGTCGGCAATTCGAAAAAGGCCAGGACATTGCCGTCGCCCGCATCCATGAAGACATGCATGTAAGGGTCGGGTTCATGGGTTGACGGGACGTGATCCTCGGCTATGGCCAGGACAAAGTCCATCTTCAGCATCTTGTTGTACCACTCCACCGTTTCCTTGGCGTCCTTGCACCGATAGGCGACGTGGTGGATTTTCTCGATTTTCACTTGCTCTCCTCCGAAGGCTGAAGCGCGGCGGCAGCCAACGCCTGTTTCAGGATCGCGCGTTTCCCAATGTGGTTGGACAGGACCAGCACCAGCCGCGCATTGAGCGCGTCGCTGTCGGCCTTGGAAAGGCCCTCGTGTGCGGCCAGAAGATCGGCGTAGAAATCGTCGGCGCCGTCGATGTTCGGGGTCAGGATCAGTTGGTCGGACATCCGTGTTACTCCTTGCCCACGGCGCGGCGGATGGCGGCGCGGAACTGGTTGTCGTCATAGGAGGGGCGGCGGGCGGCCACGTGCTGATCCGGGCGGATCAGGTAAACGCCGCTGGCATTGTCGCCGAGGTAACGTTCCTTCAGGGCGAGGGTGCGGTCGTCCTTGACCGACAGCGCCAGCCGGGTGACTTCGATACCGTCTTCCTCGATCATGTCGGGGGCCTCGGCGTCGATGGTCAGCAGAGTGAACTTGTCCGCCAGTTTCGGCAGCAGGAACTCACCACCAAGCGGCGCATCGGGGCAGGGCGATCCGGGACGGGTGCGCTCCGGCCCATTGGGCAGCGCATCGGCGGAATTCAGGTGCGATCCGTCATACGTACAAGGCACCGACAGGCGGCCCGAGTTCACCAGCGGGCGGGCGAATTCGAAATGTTCGCTGAGGTCCAGAACCGCATCGCGCAGCACGCGGGACATTTCCGACTTCGGGGTAATGAAATCGGTGGAGCGGCTGGAGTTCAGGATATTCTCATCGGCGCCATAGACCCGTTCCTGATCGTAGCTGTCGAGCAGGCTTTCGGGGGCCTTGCCCTCCATCACCAGTTTCAGTTTCCAGCACAGGTTATCGGTGTCCTGCAGACCCGAGTTCGCACCGCGCGCCCCAAAGGGAGAGACCTGATGCGCTGCATCGCCCGCAAACAACACGCGGCCATGGCGGAAGTTCTCCATGCGGCGGCACTGGAAGGTGTAGATCGACACCCATTCCAGTTCGAATTTCACATCCTCGCCCAGCATTTCCTTGAGGCGGGGAATGACGTTCTCGGGGCGTTTCTCGCGCTCCTTGTCGATGTCCCAGCCCAGCTGCAGGTCGATGCGCCAGACGCCATCAGGCTGTTTGTGCAACAGCGCCGACTGGCCCTTGTTGAAGGGCGGGTCGAACCAGAACCAGCGTTCGGTGGGGAAGTCGGCCTCCATGATCACATCGGCGATCAGGAAGTTGTCCTCGAACACGCGGCCCACGAAATCGAGCCCCAGCATTTGCCGGGTTGGAGAGCCGGCGCCATCGCAGGCGATCAGCCAGTCTGCCTCGATATTGTAAGACCCTTCGGGCGTATCGATTTCCAGCGTCACGTGATCGGGGTGGGTGCCGATGGCAGAGACTTTGTTGCGGCCGCGGATCTCGATCGGGGCGCCTTCCGCTTGCAGCTCCTTGACCCGGTTCACCAGGTATTCTTCGAAGTAATACTGTTGCAAGTTGATGAAGGCCGGGCGCTGGTGGCCCTCTTCGGGCAGCAGGTTGAAGTCATAGACCTGACGATCATCGAAGAAGACCTTGCCGATGTTCCACTGCACGCCCTTGTCCACCATCGGCTGACCGCAGCCCAGGCGGTCAAGGATCTCCAGCGGGCGCTTGGCGAAACAGATCGCGCGCGAGCCGAAGCTGACCTTGTCGTTATCATCCAGGATCACCGCCTCGATGCCCTGCTGGGCCAGGTCGATGGCGGCGGCAAGGCCGACCGGGCCTGCGCCAATGATCACCACCTTGCGCCGCACCGGCGCCGGGGCGTCCTGATCCGCATGGCGTTCATACGGGTACAGGGGCACTTCAAAGATCTTGTTCATCTGGTGTCCTCCCAAAGGGTGCCGCTTGGCACAGCTTCTCCGGTTCCCGGCCATGGGGTTGGCCGGGAGGCTGTTGTCATCGTCTCATGTCTTTGTGCGGGGCGGTACGATCTGGATCAAACCGCCCCACAGGTTGGATGGAACCCGGGGCTCCGCCCGTTCGCGACCCAATCGCTCCACTGGAGCGATTGCGGAACGCCGCTCACCCCTGCAGGGCGTCCCACATTTCCAGATCGCGCTGGGCGGTCCAGATGCGGGGGGTGTCGATACCGCGGGCCTCGTCATAGGCGCGGGCAACGTTGAAGGGCAGGCAGTGTTCGTAGATCGCGTAGTCTTTGAACTTGGGATCGCACTCTTCGCGCACCGCGTCCCAGGCCTCTTTCAGGGTGCCGTTGCGGGCAGCCACGCGGGCGGCGGGGCGATAGGTGCTTTCGACGAAGTCGCGGGTGTTCTCGATGGCCGCGTTGACCATTTCCTTGCCGACCAGCGCATCCCCGCGACCCGGCGCGATGGCGTCGACGTCAAAGGATTTGATCGCATCCAGCGTATCACCCCAGTCGCTGAAGTGACCGTCGCCGCAATAGCAGGCTGAGTGGTATTCCACGATATCGCCAGTGAACATGACGTTCTGATCCGGCACGTGGATCACGATGTCGCCTGCGGTATGGGCGCGGCCCAGGTGCATCAGGTCGACGCGGCGGTTGCCCAGATAGACGGTCATGTCTTCCGAGAATGTGGTGGTGGGATAGGTCAGGCCCGGGATGCTTTCGTGACCTTCGAATAGGCGCGGGAATCGCTGGAATTCGCTGTCCCAGTCTTCCTGTCCGCGTTCAACGACCATGGCGCGGGCAGCATCGCCCATGATGATCTGCTGCGCACCAAAGGCGGAGGCGCCCAGAACCCGCACCGCGTGATAGTGGGTCAGCGCGACATGGGTGATCGGCTTGTCCGTCACTGAACGCACGCATTCGATCACCTTGTTCGCCAGACGCGGGGTGGCCTGCGCCTCGACGATCATCACCGAGTCATCGCCGATGATCACGCCCGAGTTTGGATCGCCCTCGGCGGTGAAGGCATAAAGGCCCTCGCCCACTTCGGTGAAGCTGATCTTCTTTTCCGTCATGTCGCCTTGCGACGCGAATGCCTTTGCCATGTGTTTAGTCCTTTTGCAGAAACTCAAGCCGGTTGCCGAATGGATCTTCGGCGAAGAACCGGCGTCGGCTTTCTATGGTGTCATCCCAGCGCGGTGATTGGCCGGTGGCCGTGATCCGCGCAGCAATGGTGTCTATGTCGTCTACGGCAAAGCCCGGATGAGCTTTGCGCGCAGGGGTGAACCCCTCTTCCACGCCCAGATGCAGTTCGGATCCGGCCAGAGACAGCCACAGGCCGCCGCGCACTTTCAGCGCCTCCGGCTTTTCGATCTCGGCCAGACCAAGGCCCTCACACCAAAAGGCGCGGGCCTTGGCCTCTCCATCCTTGGGGATGGCAATCTGGATATGATCGAGGGCGATCACGGTCTAGCGCTTATAGGGATCGTCCAGCGCGGGCAGGATCTTGCCCGCACATTCGCCGAACCCGATGGTGTAGCCATCCCCCTTGGCCGCGCCTTTCAGCGTCAGCGTGTCGCCATCGACGATAAAGGAGCGTTCCTCGCCGGTTTCCAGCGTGACCGGCTCCTTGCCGCCCCAGCTGAGTTCCAGAAGCGAGCCGCGGCTTTCCTTGGTCTCGCCCGAGATGGTGCCGGAACCTAGCAGGTCACCCGCGTTCATCGGGCAGCCCGAGGTGGTGTGATGGGCCAGCTGCTGCGCGGCGGAATAGTACATTTCCTTGTAGTTGGTGCGCACGATGGTGCTGGCGTCCTTGCCCTCTGGCGCCATGGTCACCTCCAGATCGATGTCATAGAGCATCGGTCCGCAGTCCTTGAGGTGATCGAGGAGCTCAACTTCGCGCGCGGGCGTGTCGCAGCGGAAAGGCTCCAGCGCCGCCTTGGTCACGATCCAGGGGCTGACGGTGGTGGCGGTTGCCTTGGCCTGAAACGGGCCAAGCGGCTGGTATTCCCAGGCCTGGATATCGCGCGCCGACCAGTCGTTCAGCAGCACGTAGCCAAAGATATTGTCGTCCGCTTCCTGCACCGTGATCGGACCTTCGGAGGGGACGCCGACGATGGCACCCATTTCCAGCTCGATGTCGAAACGCGCGCAGGGCGCCCAGCGGGGGGCGTCGTCATTCGGGCCTTTCAGCTGGCCCCAGGGGCGGCGCACATCGGTGCCGGACACCACGACCGAGGAGGCGCGGCCATTATAGCCGATCGGGATGTGCAGCCAGTTCGGCGGCAGCGCGTTTTCCGGGCCGCGGAACATGGTGCCGACGTTCATGGCGTGATGTTTGCCGGCGTAAAAGTCGGTGTATTCGCTGACCATGAAGGGCATATGCATCTGCGCCTCGGCCTGCGGCACCAACAGCGGTTCGACTTTGGCCTGCTCGGCGGCGCCTTCGGACAGGAGCGCGGTCAGACGGTTGCGCAGGGCGGTCCAGACGGCCGGACCTTCTTCCATCAGGTCGTTCCAGAAGGGGACCTCGAACAGGGCGTAATCGGTCAGGTCGACGAGGCCAGCCTCTTCGGCGGCCTGCATATCAAGGATCATGTCGCCGATGGCGACGCCGCAGCGCGGGTCTTCGTCACCGACGGAGAAGACGCCGTAGGGCAGGTTGTTCAGCGGAAAGGGCGTGTCGGCGGAATTGGCCGAGGCGACCCAGGATTTCAAAAGGGGCATGGTGTCTCCCAAAACGTTATGTGCAGGCGCCGGGATCACCCTGGCGCAAAACGGCTGTGGCTACAGGCTTACTTCAGGCCCGGCGTGCCGTCGAATTTCTTTTCGATGTCGGACCAGCAGTCGATGTAATCGTCCTGCAGCGGCGCCTCCTTGGCGGCGAATTCGGTCAGGTGCTGCGGGAAGCGGGTTTCGAACATGAATGACATGGTGTTCTCCAGCTTCTCCGGGCCGAGGTTCGAGTTCGACGCGCCCTCAAAGGCATTCTTGTCCGGCCCATGCGGCAGCATCATGTTATGGAGGCTCATACCGCCGGGGATGAAACCCTGCGGCTTGGCATCATACTGGCCGTAGATGTTGCCCATCAGCTCGGACATGATGTTCTTGTGATACCACGGCGGGCGGAAGGTGTTCTCGGCCACCATCCAGCGTTCGCGGAACAGCACGAAATCGATATTGGCGGTGCCCGGCTGGCCCGAGGGCGCGGTGAGCACGGTGAAGATCGAGGGATCCGGGTGATCGAACAGGATGGCGCCGACCGGGCAATAGGTGCGCAGGTCGTATTTCACTGGCGCATAGTTGCCGTGCCAGGCGACCACGTCCAGCGGCGAATGGCCGATCTTGGTCTCGTGGAACTGGCCGCACCATTTGATGGTCACGGTCGAGGGCACCTCGCGGTCCTCATAGGCGGCCACGGGTGCCTTGAAGTCGCGCGGGTTGGCCATGCAGTTGGCGCCGATCGGGCCACGGCCCGGCAGTTCGAACTTCTGACCGTAGTTTTCGCATACAAAACCGCGTGCGGGGCCTTCCAGAACCTCGACCCGATACAGCAGGCCGCGCGGCAGGATGGCGATTTCCTTCGGCTCCAGATCGATGATGCCCAGTTCGGTGCAGAAGCGCAGACGGCCCTCTTGCGGGACGACCAAGAGCTCACTGTCGGCCGAGAAGAAATAGCTGTCTTTCATCGATTCTGTGACCAGATAGACATGGCTGGCCATGCCGACCTGCGTATTCACATCGCCTGCGGTGGTCATGGTGCGCATGCCGGTCAGCCAGGTCAGCGGCTCGCCGCTGTGGGCCACTGGATCCCAGCGATACTGACCGAGCGAGGTCACATCGGGATCGACACAGGGCGCGGATTTCCAATAGGGCAGGTCGATTTTTTCATAGCGGTGCGAGTGCTTCACCGAAGGGCGGATGCGGTAGCACCAGGTGCGCTCGACGCGCTCGGCGGTGAAAGCGGTGCCGCTCAGCTGCTCACCATAAAGGCCGTAATTGCATTTCTGCGGGCTGTTCATGCCCTGGGGCAGGGCGCCGGGCAGAGCCTCGGTTTCATAGTCGTTGCCAAAGCCGGGCATATAGCCCTCGTGCGGGCCAGCAAGCGAAGGGGCCTGGATCATCTCATGGGGATTTGTGGGTCGATTCATGGCGCGTTCCTCCTTTTCCGCTTGCCGGGGTAATAGTTGATTTTGTAACTAACAAGGGTATGGAGGGGCAAATGACCGAAAAAGATGATTTCGCTTTGCAGGATTTCCTGCCGTTCCTTCTGAACCGTGCGGCCGAGGAAAGCTCGCTTGCCTTTCAGTCCTATTACAAGAACCGTTATGGGATGCTGCGCAACGAATGGCGGGTACTGTTCCACCTTGGCACCTATGGCACCATGACGGCCAAGGAGATCGGTCAGCGCGCCAAGATCCACAAGACCAAGATCAGCCGCGCGGTGGCCAAGCTAACTGAGCGCCGCTTCATCACCCGCAACAGGGATACGGCGGACCGGCGGTCAGAGCACCTGAAGCTGACCCCGGCGGGGGAGGCGGCTTATCGCGACCTGCGCGGGCAGGCGGCAAGCTATGACAAGCAGTTGGCGGCCCGGTTCAGCCCAGAAGAGGAACAGACCCTGCGGCGCATGTTGCGTCAACTGGCTGGAATCGAGGAATAGACATTCGGGCTTCGGCACCCCAGATACTGCCGGACACAGAGAGTGCCGGATACTGGCAAAACACCCGCGCAAACCGAGGACCCTTTCCCGTGGATCAGACAGACAGCCGAGCCCCCGCCCTGATCTCCTGGCTGACCGAGCAAGGGCTGCGCAGCCATGAGCGCGAAGGTTTCCTGCAGGCGTTTTGCGAGCAGATGGTCGCCCTCGGCATGCCCCTGTGGCGGTTTCATCTGGCGCAACGCGCCTTTCACCCGCAGTTCGGCGGGATCGGGTTCAGCTGGACCCGCACTGGTGGGATGTCTCAGGAACGCTACGAGCACCGGCAGGCGCCGCGCGATGCCTGGCTGCAAAGCCCGCTGTTCCATCTTCTGGCTGAGGATCTGGAGGAATTCCGCTCGGATCTGAATGATCAGCATGTCATCCGTTTCCCAATGCTGGGGGATCTGCGGGCGCAGGGCGTGACCGACTATTTCGCCTTTGGCCTGCGTTTTTCCGACGAAAAGGTCCCGCTGGATCCCAGCCGGCCGTCCGAAGGGGTGTTGATTTCCCTGAGCAGCGATCACCCGGACGGTTTCAGCGAACGCGATTTGTCCTTGCTGCGCAGTATCGCGCCGCATCTGGGTCTGGCGCTGAAGTCGATGTCAAACCAGCAGATGGCCAAGGATCTGTTGCAGGTCTATCTGGGGCGCGATGCCGGGCGGCGAGTGCTGTCTGGCGAAATCCAGCGCGGGTCGTCGGACCGGATCAACGCGGTCATCTGCCTGTTCGATCTCAAAGGCTTTACCAGCCTCGCCGAGCAGGTGCCGGGCCCCGAGGTGATCGACATGCTGAACGATTATTTCGGCATTGCCGTGACCGTGATCCAGTCCCACGGGGGCAATATCCTGAAGTTCATGGGCGATGGGATGCTGACGATGTTCAACCTCGGCTCGCTCAGCAAGGACGCCAAGGCGGCTTTGGATGCGGCGAGTGAGCTGCGTCAGAAGATCCGCCTGCGCAATATCGAGCGGGCCGAGGCAGGACTGCCTGCGCCGGGGTTCACCCTGGCGCTGCACGCCGGGGACATTCTTTATGGCAATATCGGTTCGGAAAACCGGCTGGATTTCACCGTGATCGGGCCGATCGTCAACCAGACGGCGCGGATTTCCGGCTTGCACCACTCGGTCGGGCAAAGCGTGATCCTGTCACAGGAGGTGCAGCGCGCCGGGGCAGAGGCGGGGCACGATCTGGTGTCTCTCGGCCGCTACATGCTGCGCAGCGTGGCCGAGCCGATCGAGTTGTTCACCATCTACGAGACGCTGAATCAGCCTCGGTAAGGACTGATCCGGCGCCAAAGAGGGGAGCGAGCCGGGCAGGACTCAGATATTGATCTCGACACCGGGCAGGTTCAGCTCTTTCATCATGTCCCGTAGCTCTTGCCGGGCGGCGATGTTGGAGATGTTCAGCTGTTTGACGCCCACGTCCTTGAGATCCAGCAAGGTCAGGCCGCGCGGGAAGAGCTCGCGGAAAATCACCCGCTCGGAAAAGCCCGGCGCAACGCGAAAGCCGATCCGTTTGGACAGCATGTTGATGGCGCGCTCCATCTTTTCCTTATTGACCATGCGCTGGGTGCCGACGCGATTGCGGATCACAATCCAGTCGATGGGTTTCAGCCCGGCCTGCGCCCGCAACTGGCGCGCATTCCAGACCATTTCCGAATAGACCGACGGGCCGGTGATCTTGTCGCCCTTGTCATCGGTATGGGCCAGCAGGTCGAAATCGACGAAACTGTCGTTCAGCGGCGTGATCAGCGTATCGGCCAGCGAATGCGCCACCTGGCTCAGCCGGGTGTGCGAGCCGGGACAGTCGATCAGAATGAAATCATTGTCCGGCTCAAGGCTGGAGACTGCAGCGGACAGGCGGTGATCATAGATATTTTCGCCCGGTTGCAGGCTGTCGGGGTCAATGTCCGGCAATTCGTGCAGATCCACTATGGGCAATTCCAGCCCGGCCTGTGTCATGAAGGCCTTGCGGTTCTCCAGATACCGACCAAGCGAGCGTTGCCGCAGATCCAGATCCAGCGCCGCCACCTTGTGCCCCAGCCGTGCCAGAGCGGTTGCCACATGCATGGAGACGGTGGATTTCCCCGCACCGCCCTTTTCGTTGCCGACGACAATGATATGCGCCATTCAATGATCCCTTTGGTTCCCCGCGCCGCGGGAGCGATTTTGTGCGGACTATAGACAGTGCCCGAATCAATGAAAAGCGTTGAACTACCCCAATTAGAGCCTGATTTTTGCCGCATCAGGCGGGGGCAGCAGTGCAGCTGATGCACTGCCGCAGGATGCCATGTGTTAATTGGAACACTTCGTTCCGGCGCTGCTACAGCCCCAATTGGTTCAACTGCTCGAATGCTGACGCGAGACGTGCCTCGTGGGGCAGCCAGTCCGGGGTCGAGCGATGATAGATCGGCTGTCGCGCCTGCTGCAACGATGCCGTTTGAATGGCGCTCTCACGGTTTTCTGGATGCAGGCAGTCATCGGACCATTCCAGCCCGCAGAAATCCACCAATGGCCGGATGTGCTCTTCGGGATCTTTCGTGAGCGCGTGATAGTCCAGTTGATGGATCTGGTCCGGAAACAGCCGCATCCAGTGTTGCATCAGGTCCCGCGTTAGAGCCTGATATTGGGCAATGTCGCTGAGATCATAGCTGAACCCATTGCCACTACCCGCCATGCAAACCTGATAAAGAGACCAGAGCTGATCGCGGGGCATGCGCGTGGTGTAGACGATCCGCGCCTCGGGGAAAGCTGCCAGAAGGCCGCCGACCCAACGAAAGTTGAGCGGCATCTTGTCGATTACAACAGGTGCGCCATTGGCGTGACCCTGCATGGCCTGCCCAACTGCGTCTCGCAGGGCCTGTGCGTCGGCTTGTGTGAATTTCGTTTGCTTCTTTGTTGCCATCTGCTGCATCAGCTTGGACATGGCAGTTGTGGAATACTGCAATTCGCCAGCGCCTGTCACACCTTCGCAGCCGCATAGGATGCGTTCCGTTACCGTTGTGCCTGAGCGCGGCAGCCCGACGATGAAAATTGGCCGAAAGCCGAGCTCAGATGTGGCAACCGGTGCCGGTTCAGCAAAGGTATGCTTCAGGTACGCAAATATGCCTTCGTCCTTCTCGATCGAATATCTGATCGTTTGCTTCTTGAGGCTGTTGCCCTGTTCCAGATGCTCAAATGCGGCGTCGTACTGCCTGGTATCATTCAGAGCTTTGTAGAGCGCAAAACGCAGTTCGCTTTCTGCGCTGGGCTGCAGGTCGCCCTCGTTGAGGAGTTGTTGCATGTCTCTCAGGTGGGGATGATCCTTGTCATAGGTGATCACCAGGGACATGTTGCGGTGCACGGGCGTCAGCCGGGGATTTAGGTCCAGAGCGTTCTGGAAATGCTGCTTTGCGGTGTCATTTTTGTTTTCGGATAATGCAATGAGGCCAAGCTGATATTGGGCTTCTCCACCAGCTGGTGAGGTCGGGGTCACCGAATTATAGCAGGCCTTCGCCTCTGTCAGACGGTTAAGGCGGCGTAGTGATAGGCCCAGTACGTTGAGTAATTCATCGGTAACCGGATTGTTCTCGATAAGAGCTGAGATGATATGCACGGCTTCCGCATAGTGGCCTTGTTCGTTCAGGGACATGGCCAGTGCTCTGCTCGCCGCCGGGTTTTTCGGATCTAGGACGACGGCCTTGCTCAGGTGTTCGGTTGCGAGATCGAGGTAATTGAGTTGAAGAAGTATAGCGCCGATATTGAAATGCCCGATGGCGGGATTGCCTCCAGCCTCCAGGCTGCGTTTGAAGAAATCCAGAGCGCCTGACAGGTCGCCTTGGGCCTTCAGGCACGCGCCCTGCAAGTCCAGCAATGGGACCAAGTCGGGGGAGCGTTTCGCCAGAGCTTGTGCTGTGGACAGGGCGTCTGAGATTCTGCCTTCTCGGAAAAGAGTAACAGCCGCAGTGACTTCCGATTGGCTCACGGGGGTTCCATGCCCTCGATTCTCCGCCAAAGCCTCGGGGAGGTTTTTGATGCGGGAAGGGCTGGCTTGGGAGAGCATTGGCTGCGGCCTTTCGTTTCAGTGTATCCACGATTTCGAAAAACTGTGCCTCAAAAAGCTTGTCAATTTGAAAAGATTTTACAATTTTTGCTCGGGCTATGCATGGCCTCTATCTAATTTGTGCTTGCGCCAAAATAAAAAAAACCGCCCCGAATGGAGCGGTTTTCGTTTCGAAACCGATAGTTGGTCTTAGAAGCCCAGACCTTCGTATTTCTTTTTGAACTTGGACACGCGGCCACCGGCGTCCATCAGGCGGGTCGAACCGCCGGTCCATGCGGGGTGCACGGAGGGGTCGATGTCCAGCGACAGCTGGTCGCCTTCTTTGCCCCAGGTGGAACGCATCTTGATGATGGTGCCATCGGTCATTTTGACGTCGATGAAGTGGTAGTCGGGATGGGTGTCGGCTTTCATGATACCACTCCTTACGCTTTAGCTTTGTAGTTTGCGTCTTCAGCGATACGGGCGGATTTGCCGCGACGCGAACGCAGGTAGTACAGCTTGGAACGACGCACGCGGCCACGGCGTACGACGGTGATGCTGTCGATGTTGGTCGAATGCAGCGGGAACACACGCTCCACGCCTTCGCCAAACGAAATCTTGCGGACGGTGAAGGAACCGGCGATGCCAGAACCGTTCTTACGGCTGATGCAGACGCCTTCATAGTTCTGAACACGGCTACGCGAGCCTTCGGTCACTTTGTAGCCGACGCGGATGGTGTCACCGGCTTTGAAATCGGGGATCTCTTTCCCCAGGGCGGCAACTTGTTCCGCCTCCAGCTGTGCGATCAGGTCCATCTGATCTTCTCCTATTTTGCTCGTGGTTGTTCCACGAAGTTTTGCGCGGATATGAGAGCTCTTGGTCTTCACCGGGTCCCGCTTGTGCAGCCCGCCAGAGATCACACCGATCGTTCCTGAGTGCCGATCCGCGCCCTGTCAGATGACCGAAGAAAGTCAGGCAGGATATGCGCACATAGGCAGAACGCCCGGAACCGAATCCGGTACCAGACGAGCGGCTTTTAGGCCTGTGGCGCCAATGTTTCAAGGGAATTGTGCCGTAACCCCACTTCTTCGCAACGCTTTTGTTTTGCTCGCCGGGGCTTATGGGGCTACCGTTTGGGGGAATTGATAGATCAAGTTGTTGCGCCGGCTCTTTCTGGCCGTGCTGTTTAAATGTGCCTCATGGGTAGGAGGAGTGACCATGCCTTTCAAAAAGCTGGATATTTTCAATAGTGAGCAAAGCTACAAGGCGGAGCTGAAGAAGGAACTCAAAAAGCTCGACGCGAACCTGAGCGAGTTTCATTACTACGATCAGGTGGCGCTCAATGGCGCGCCGCAGACTATTCTGGTGGTCGGAGAGACCGCCGCGCCGTTGCTGAAAGAGCTGAAAGCCAAGGCCAAGACGCACGCCGTCGGCCGCTGTTTTGTCGAGGATGGCACCCTGAAGCTGAGCCCGGTCAAGGGCAAGATTCTGGAAAAGAATCTGAAGCCGGTCATGAAGGGCACGCAATTCGCCTACAAGATCGTGGACGCCGATGTGGACGCAGGCGGGGCGGACAGCGCCGATGGTAAGTTCGAAAAACGGCTGCAGGCGGTGGTGTCGCGGTTTGACAAGATCAAGGGCAAGATCACCGACGAGGAACGCAAGGAGCTGCGCATCCTGTTCGGCCAGATTGAGGAGCAGAAGGACAGCGCGGTGGACAAGGCAGCCGCGATCTTGAGCAAACTCAACACCCGGATGGAAGAGCTGATTGGCCTGATCGGCGGCGGATCAGAGGCGTCGCGTGAAGAGGTCAACGCCAAGACCCGGCTGAAGGCGACCACGGCCCGCTTTGACAAGGTCAAAGGCAAGATCATGGATGATGAGCGCAAGGCGCTGCGTCAGCATTTTGCCGCCGTCGTCGAGCATTTCAAGAAGGGTGAATGGGCCGAGGGACAGAAACGGCTGGAACTGCTGGATAAGGAAATGGTCGGCTATGTGAAGGAGGCGCTGGCCTCCGAAGAGCAGAGCGTCGAGAAGCGGAGCGCGGATTTTGACAAGTCGGATGCGGGCCAGGCCGCCAAGATGCTCGCGTCGCGCATCAAATCCGAGGCTGAAAAGCTGAAGAAACTGGAGGCTGCCGTGACCCGCGAGGCAGGTGTGCTGAAGGATCTGCAGGACACTCTGTCGGGGCTGACCAAGCCAAAGGATATCGCCTCCAAGCAGCGACAGGTCGAGGCCAGTTCGAAGCGGCTCGACACGGCAAGCAAAGTGCTTGAGACCTCGCGCAGCGAGCTGCTGGACAACATCGAGAAAATGAAAAGCGAGAAGCTGGAGAAGGAAAAGGCATTCGTCACCGCGCTGGGCAATATCAAATCACGCATCTCGGCGCTGGATGAGATGCTGGACAGCGTGCCGGTGGATCAGGCCCGCTCCCAGATCGAGGCGCTGATCAAGAAACAGGCCGAGGCGCAGGCCTGGCAGGAGGAGAGGCTAAAGGCCGAAGAGGGTGGCGAGGGACATGGCACCGGCCGCCACGGCGCACAGACCGGGATGGAGCGGCAGGCGATGCGCGCTTCAACGCAGGATGGCGTCACGCCGGATCAGGATGGTAATACTTCGGGCGTCAGCCGCCAGGAAAAGGGGGTGACACAGACGGAAACCTGGAACCAGGTCAAGGTCACCTACACCGAAGAGGACGGCAAACGCGTGATCGCTGACATCGACAAGACCGCGCAGAATATCGTCAACAAGTTCGACAGGACCCAGTACAGCGGCGGCAAAGGGTCTATGTGGGCCACGCCGGTTCTGGAAAAAGAAGCGGTAGAGGCAGCGCTGGACGTGGCCAACAAGCTCAAGGATTTCACCCATTGGGCCGAGGGCAACACCTCGGACCACACGGCGGTCACCACCGAGTTCAAGAATCTGACCGTGCTCTTGGGCAAGCCATCCAGTTCGGTTGGCTGGGGCTACGCGGTTGAGCGTGATGGTGACGCTGTCGATGTGTCCACCGTGAAGAGCGAACTGGAGAAATTCGAAACCGGCGCACAGACCATGGATCAGCTGTTCAAGGCGCTGAACGTCAAGTTCATCGAACGCGATGGCGGGGTGAAGATGATCCCGCATTGCCGGGTGGTGCTGGAGCGCAGCGCAGGCGGCGGCGCCTGGAAGCTGAAGACGCATTATCCCGACGATAGCATTTCCTCGGGGCAGCTGGGCTGGGAGACCGAGCGCAAGCAGTCCAAGGGGGACATCACCTTCCGCAAGGGGACGGACCTGACCGTCAAGAAGAACAACGCCGCGCCCTGACGCAGTAGGGCCGGGGGCTGTATAGGCGCCGCCCCCGGATCAGTCCTGCTTGGTCTCGCAATAGGCGTCCCACAGGTCCGGGCGGCGCGCCTTGGTGATCTCTTCGCTCATCTGGTGACGCCACTCGGCGATCTTGCCGTGGTGGCCGGACATCAGGACCTCGGGGATCTCGCGACCCTTCCATTCGGCGGGGCGGGTGTATTGCGGATGTTCCAGCAGCCCGGAGGAAAAGCTTTCCTCCTCGGTTGAGGCTTGGTTGCCCAGGACGCCGGGGATCAGTCGCACGGTGGCGTCGATCAGGGCCTGCGCCGCGATTTCGCCGCCGGTCATCACGAAATCGCCGAGGCTGACCTCCTGAATGCCATAGTGTTCCAGCACGCGTTCATCGACGCCTTCGAACCGCCCGCACAGCAGGGTCATGCCGTCGCAACGCGCGAGGTTCTGCATCATCTTCTGATCCATGCGCCGCCCGCGCGGCGACAGGTAGATCAGCGGCCAGTTGCCCTGCACCCCATCCATGGCATGGTCGATCGCCTCGCCCAGCACATCGGGGCGCAGCACCATCCCGGCGCCGCCGCCTGCGGGGGTATCATCCACGTTGCGATGCTTGCCGACGCCGAACTGGCGCAGGTCGATGGTCTCCATCTGCCACAGCCCTTCCTGCAGGGCCTTGCCGGTCAGGCTTTCGCCCAGCACACCGGGAAAGGCGGTGGGAAACAGGGTCATGATCTTGACCTTCCACACCCCGGCCAAATCCGGAGTCGGTGTCATCAGTTCACGCGGTTTCAGCGTTGGGCGGATCGCCTTGCGGCCATGGGATTTTGTCGGGTTGCTCATATCCCGTTGTTTAGTTGAAACTGGGCCGGTCGCAACAGAAAGCTTTGCCCCTGCCATGCCCGATGAAATGATGAACCGGCTGCCTGCCTTCCACCAGAAGCCATCCGTGGCAGAGGTGGAGCAGCGTGCGATGGCCCTTTGGCCGGGGATTGCCGCAGACGCGGGCCTGCCGCCGGATGGGGCCGCTTTCAGCATGATGCAGGTGAATTCGTCCCGGCGGGACAGCCGCGCGGTTCTGGGGATCCGGACGGCTGACGAACGGCGTTTCGTGCTGCGGGCGGATTTTGCTGAGGGCAATCTGGCGGCCTTGCGCGCCCACCACGACCGCCATCGTGCGGCGGCGCAGGCGCTCCGGGAGGTTCTGGGCGTCAATGTGCCGGAGCTGGTCTGGCTGGATCCGGAGCGTCCCATCGCGCTTTTTGAGTTTGCGCCCGGGGAAACCGCCTATCGCGAGTTGTCCTTTGCGGACCACGGTCTGGGCAATAGGGAGGTTCTGCTGCGCCGGATTGGCGGTGCCGTGGCGCAGTTGCATGCGGCCGGAGCGGTGGAGCAGCGCCGGTTTTGGCCAAAACCGCATCTGGCGCGGGTGCAGGGCCGGGCCGCCAAGGTGCGGGCGGGCGATTTGCAGATCCGCAGGTCAAATAGGTTTTTAGGCCTCTGTGCGATGCTGCACCGCTTCGCGCGGGAGGCGCGAGGGCTGCCCTATCAGGCGGCGCTGCAGCATGGGGATCTGCATTTTAGGAACATCCTGATCACCGAGGATCTGGTCTCATTCATCGATTTTTCCAACGCCCGGTTTTCCCTGCCGCATTCGGATATTGCCAATCTCTGGTTGGCGAACTTGCCCGACCATCTGGCCACAGGGGGCGGCGCGCAGGGGAAGGCGGTTGGATTTGGCAGCGTCGCGTGCAGCGACTGGGCCGCCTTTGAGCAAGGCTACGGGCAGGCCGTGACGCAAGATCCGGTTTTCCGGTTCCTGTTTCTGCATCGCCTCTACCGCTCATGGCTGCGCCTGCCCGCGCCGGGCGCAGATCTGCAGGCGCGGGACAGCACCCTTCTGAGCGGGGTGGAGATGGTTTTTGACTGGTTTCAGAAAAACGATCGTGGCTGAAACATAAGGGTCGGGGAGCGTACAGCCCGGCTCAGAACAGCCCTTCGGGTGGGTCGGCGATGATCCGGCCCTGTTCCAGATCCACTGTCGGGACCGCCGCAAGGGTAAAGGGCAGCAGAACCGTGTTCTTCATCCCCGGGCCGTGCAGTTCCAACAGATCGGCAGCGCCGTGGTTCTGTACCGATTTCACCTGCCCCAGCAGGGTGCCGCCGGTATCATAGACATCAAGACCGATCAGGTCGGCATGATAATACTCATCATCCGGCAGGCTTGGCAGGCGATCGCGCGGGGCAAAAAGGCGCAGCCCCTTCAGCGCATCGGCCTGTTCCTTGGTCTCCACCCCGCCAAGGCGCGCAGCAAAGCCGTTTTTGACTACCGATGTCAGTGACACGGTATAGCTCTGGCTGCCGTCCTCGGAACTGAGCGGGCCATACGTCGCAATGTCCTCGGGATTGGCGCAAAAGCTTTTCAGGCGGACTTCGCCTCGTACCCCAAAGGCGCCGGCCACCGCGCCGATGCAAATCAGATCGCTCATGGCTGTATCCTGTGTAACTGTTGATCGCAGACCGGTTTCATCCAACCCTATCTGAGCCATTGGGGTGTTCATGACAAGGCGAAGTTTCGCTGGCCGCCTCCAAGAGGTCGGCAGATGCCGGCTTGGGGATCAGCGGGTTTCGACCGGCAGGCCGTCCCGGCGGCTTTCCCAGCCTTGCTGTTCCAGTTCCGGGGTCTCGTCCTCGGTGACTTCGGGGTGGCCAATGCAGAAATAGCCGATCAGCTGCCAACCTTCCGGGGCCTTCAGATCGCGGTTCAGCTGCTCGGGATCCAGCACCGAGACCCAGCCAAGGCCCAACCCTTCGGCGCGCAGCGACAGCCAGAACAGGGTGATGGCGCAGACCACGGAATAACGCCGCATTTCCGGCATGCTGCCTGCGCCCAGACCGTGCCCCTTGCTGGTGGCATCGTCGCAATAGATCGCCAGTTGCACCGGCGCCTCCTGCATGCCCGAGAGTTTCAGCCCGGCGTAACGTTCGGCTTGTGCGCCAGAGTAGCCTTGCAACGCTTCGGCGTTGGCGGCCTTGAAATTCTCAAGGGCTGCGGCGCGGGCGGTATCGCTTTCGATACGTAGAACGCGCCAGGGTTCGCTGAGCCCCACCGAAGGCGCCAGCAGAAACGCAGAGAGGCAGCGCGCAAGCACTGCCTCGTCCACAGGGTCCCTGCGGAAACGGCGCACATCGCGCCGAAGCCGCATCAACCGGTCCAATTCGCTGCGAAAGCCCTCAGGGAAGGCGCCCTGATCACGGGTCTTTCGCAGCGTCATGGTCTTATTCCGCGTCTGCGGGTGCTTCAGCGGCTTCAGCAGCTTCGGCGGCCTTGGCGGCTTTCTCTTCAGCGCGCTCCTGAGCTTTCTTGCCGGGAACAGCTTTCTTGGGGTTGTTGCGTTCGGTTTTGGCGCGCACACCGGCGGCTTCCAGCATCCGGGCGATACGGTCGGTGGGCTGGGCGCCCTTGTCGAGCCATGCCTGAACGCGCTCCATGTCCATTTTCACGCGCTCTTCGCTGTCTTTCGGCAGCAGCGGGTTGTAGGTGCCGAGCTTCTCGATGAAGCGACCGTCACGGGGCATGCGGCTGTCAGCAGCCACGATGCGGTAGAAGGGACGCTTTTTAGAGCCGCCGCGGGCCAGACGAATTTTCATTGCCATGGTTTCATTCTCCTTTGATGGCGTTGAACGGGATTTCCGGTTGTCGGATCAATCCCGCTTATTCTTGGTGTTTCTTATGGTGGCGAATGACCTCATCAATGATGAAGTTCAGGAACGCCTTGGCAAATTCAGGGTCGAGGTCCGCCTGAGTTGCCAGGTCTTCAAGCCGTGCGATCTGCTTTGCCTCGCGGGCCGGATCGGACGGGGGAAGGTCGTGTTCGGCTTTCAGCTTGCCCACTGCCTGGGTGTGCTTGAAGCGCTCGCCGAGGGTATAGACAAGGATCGCGTCCAGCCGGTCGATGCTTTCGCGGTGCCCTTTCAGGATTTCGGCGGCGCGTGCAACAGGATCATTGCTCATGTCAGTCAATGGCCCATCCTTTCGGTTTGAACAGCGGGTCGGCGTAGTGGCTGATTTCCATCTCGATGCCATGGGCAATCTGGCTGCCCTTCAGCACCTCGGGCGAGGGATGCCGGTAGACCGCGTCGCTGCCGTCGATGGTCTCGGCATCATTGTCCTTCTTGGCGCCAAGGCGTTCGGCCAGGCGGATGGAATCGAGGTTCTTGGGGTCGATGTAGCTGACCGCCCCATCCCAGCCCAAGGTGTCGTAGAAATATCTCCGCGCGGCGCTGGTCGCCTCCAGCGCGTAGCCCTTTCCAGCCTTTTCAGGCCAGATGATCCAGGCGATTTCACGCTCGGGCCAGCCTGCGGGTTTCCAGCCGCCCGCCATGCCGTAGGTCTCGTCCGTGACCTTGTCGTGGATCATCCACATGCCAAAGCCGCGGATCTGCCAGTGGCCGATTTCAGCGGCATACAGCATCCAGGATTCATACGGGTTCAGCGGCCCGCCCATGAAACGCGCGCGATAAGACGAAAATGTCGCCTTAAAGTTCGGATAATCCTCGGGCTCGGGGCCGCGCAGGATCAAACGCTTGGTTTCAATGGTCGGGATGGTGGCTGGCATCAGGCATAAGCCTCCATGCCGCCGTCGGTGACCTCTGCCGGGGACAGGTGACGCCAAAGCTCCAGCGTGCCAAGGCGCGGATGGGTGTAATCACCATCGCGGCGCGCACCCAGGCGTTTTGCCACCGCGCGCGAGGCGTGGTTTTCCGGGTTCACCAGGCTGATCACGGTGTCCCACCCCAGAACGTCATAAGCAAAAGAGCGCGCAGCTGTTGCCGCCTCGGTGGCGTAGCCTTTGCCGCCGAAACCTTCGAACAGGTCCCAGCCGATTTCCGGCTCGGGCCAGCCATGCGGGTTCCACAGGCCAATGTTGCCCGCAACCTTGCCGGTGGATTTTTCATCCACCATCCAGCGGCCGTAGCCCAGCATGTGCCAGTGACCGATCTCGCAGGCGAGGTGGCGCCAGACCTGCTCGGGCTTCATCTGGCCGCCGACGTAGGTGGCGCGTTCGGACGCATAGAATTCGCACATCACGTCGAAGTCCGACAGTTCCGGCGCGCGCAGGATCAGGCGTTCGGTTTCGATGGTGGGAATAGTCACGGTCATGAGCTGTTACTTCTTCTTGCCAAAACCGGAGAGACCACCGGGCAGTCCGCCCATGCCGCCAAGACCTGGCAGACCGCCGGGCAGGCCACCCTTGCCGCCCATCGCCTTGGCTGCGGCTTCCAGCGCCTTGGGGTCCATCTGGCTGGGATCCATGCCGCCGGGCAGACCACCTGCCATATCGGGCATACCGCCGCCTTTGCCAAACATGCCCTTCATGGCCTGTTTCAGCATCTTGCCTTTGCCCATCTTGCCCATCTTCTTCATCACATCCGCCATTTGGCGGTGCATCTTCAGAAGCTTGTTGAGGTCGGAGACCTCCATGCCGGAGCCGGCCGCGATGCGTTTCTTGCGCGAGGCCTGTAACAGGGCAGGGTTAGCGCGTTCTTTCTTGGTCATCGACTGGATCATGGCGATCTGGCGCTTCAGCACCTTGTCGTCCATGCCGGAATCCTCGACCTGTTTGGCCATCTTTGCCATGCCGGGCATCATCTGCATCATACCCTGCATGCCGCCCATCTGGAGCATCTGTTCCAGCTGCATCTTCAGGTCATTCATATTGAAATGACCCTTCATCATGCGCTTCATCATACGCTCGGCCTGTTCGGCCTCGATGGTTTCCTGGGCCTTTTCGACCAGCGCAACGATGTCGCCCATTCCCAAAATCCGGCCCGCGATCCGGTCCGGTTCAAAGGTTTCGATGGCGTCCATCTTCTCGCCCAGGCCGACAAAGCGGATCGGCTTGCCGGTGACGGCGCGCATCGACAGCGCCGCACCGCCGCGACCGTCGCCGTCCATCCGCGTGAGGACCACGCCGGAGATGCCGATCTTGGCGTCGAACTCCTCGGCGACTTCGACCGCGACCTGACCGGTCAGACCGTCGACGACCAGCAGGGTTTCACGCGGCGAGACGACATCGCGCACGTCTTCGACTTCCTGCATGAGGACTTCGTCGATCTGCAAGCGGCCGGCGGTATCCAGCATATAGACGTCATAACCACCCAAGGCCGCCTGCTGTTTGGCGCGCTTGGCGATGTCGACGGGTTTCTGGCCCTGTACGATGGGCAGGGTGTCGACGCCGATCTGGGTGCCGAGAACAGCCAGCTGGTCCATCGCCGCCGGACGATAGACGTCGAGCGAGGCCATCAGGACCTTCTTGCCGTCTTTTTCCTTCAGCCGTTTGGCCAGCTTACCGGTGGTGGTGGTCTTACCCGAGCCCTGCAGACCGACCATCAGGATCGGTGCGGGCGGGTTGTCGATTTTTAGCGCGCCGGGATCGCCTTCGCCCTGCAGAGTCTCGACCAGCGCATCGTGCACGATCTTGACGACCTGCTGGCCGGGGGTGACCGATTTGGTCACGGCCTGACCGGTGGCCTGGTTTTGCACCTTCTTGACGAATTCGCGGGCGACCGGCAGCGATACGTCCGCCTCCAGCAGCGCGACGCGCACCTCGCGCAGGGCGGTCTTGACGTCTTCCTCGGACAGGGCGCCCTGTTTCGTCAGCCGGTCAAATACACCGGAAAGGCGTTCGGATAGATTTTCAAACATGCCTTGCGGCCTCCTTGAGCCGGTTACGGTTTCCTGCCCCCGAATGTAGGGACCATGACGCCCATGCACAAATGCCCCCACGGGCGTAACACGCTGGTGGAGGGCGATCCCCGGCGAATGCACGGGGACCGGAAGACTCGGGCGATCTTCCGGAAAGTTGGCTGTCGATACGCCGGATGGGGGCAGGAGTCAACCGCGCGGACCAGAGCAGACCGGTGCAGAGCGCGCCTGCGATGGGGCCGCATTGTGCCTGCGGCCGATTTGCGGCAATAGAGGTGCCAACTGGACAGTTCAGATAGAGCGGAATATGAGCCTATGGAAGCGAAAGTGGACGCCACAGTCGATCAACATGATGACATGCCTGTTTCCTCGGACGCGCTCTTGGCGCGGCTGGCGGATTGGGGGCTGACCTACAGGCTGCATGAACATGTGCCGCTGCGCACCGTGGAAGAGGCCAAGACGGTCGAGGCCGACATGGCCGAGCCGGGTGTCTCGGCGCTGAAGATCAAGAACCTCTATTTGCGTGACCGCAAGAAGCGGAATTATCTGATCTCGGTCGAGCAGGACCGCGAGGTTGACCTCAAGGCACTGGGCAAGGAGATCGGCGCGCCCGGGCTCAGCTTTGGATCGGCAGACCGGTTGATGGAGCATCTGGGCATCCGGCCCGGCGCTGTCAGCCCGCTGGCGATGATCACCGGCGTCGAAAAGAACGTGACATTCTATCTGGATCGCGCCGCGCAGGACGTGGATGTGATCAACATGCATCCGCTGGTCAACGACCGCACCGTGGTCATGCCGCGCGGTGATCTTCTGGCATTCTTCGACCGCATCGGGGTTGCGGTAAACTGGATCTGAGGCACAGCCGCCGTCTGATCCGCAACATCATCAAGGGAACACCTTTATCATGGCAGACACCAAACGTATCGTTCTTTCCAGCGATCATGCCGCGATCGACATGCGGCAGGCCATCGCCAAGCATATCGAGGCACAGGGCTGGGAGGTGGTTGACATCGGCCCGACCACGCCGGAAAGCACCCATTACCCCAAGCACGGCGAAGCAGCGGCGCAGAAAGTGGCTTCGGGCGATTGCGACCTGGGCATCATCCTTTGTGGCACCGGGCAGGGCATCATGATGGCCGCGAACAAAGTCAAAGGCATCCGCTGCGGCGTTTGCTCTGACCCGTTTTCGGCCCGGATGATCCGCGAACACAACGATGCCAATATCCTGTCGATCGGTGCCCGCGTGGTGGGTGAAGGTCTGGCGCTGGAGATCGCTGACGCTTTTCTGTCTGCCGAATTCGAAGGTGGCCGCCACGCAACACGCGTCGACATGATCAAAGAGATCGAGGCCTGATCGCCCGGCCTGTTGCCATTCAGGCAGCATTTTAAACGCAAAGAGCCCCCGATGCGGGGGCTCTTTTGTTTTTTGTGTGTCCCGAGAAGGGCCGGGGATCAGGCCGCCAGCGACTCGATCTGGGTGTTGGCGCGCGCCAGGGCTGCATCCGCATCGACGGCCAGCGTGTCAGCTGCCACGATTTCGACGTCGGTGATGCCCATGAAGCCCAGCATGTAGCGCAGGTACCCGGAGGCAAAGTCGATGGAAGAGCCGATTTCGGTGCCGCCGGAGGCGAGGGCGATGATCGCGCGCTTGCCCTCCAGCAGGCCAACCGGGCCTTGATCGGTGTATTTGAAGGTCACGCCGACGCGGGCAACCAGATCGATCCAGGCCTTGAGGCTGGAAGCAACGGCAAAGTTGTAGATCGGCGCGCCGATGACCAGTGTGTCTGCGGCTTTCAGTTCTTCCACCAAGGCATCGGACTGGGCCAGAAGCTGTTTCTGCTCGTCGCTGCGCTGATCGGCCGGTGTGAAGTTGGCGTTGATCCAGTCCTCGCTCAGCATCGGCAGCGGCGTGGCCAGATCGCGGCGGACAACTGTGTCTGCTGCCAGGCGGTCAACGATCTTGGCGCTGAGGTCACGGGACACCGAACCTTCGCGGCGGGCCGAGGAGTCGATATGCAATACGGTCTTGGTCATTGTCTTTTTCCTGTTCACGAGTGAAGCTCTGCTATTGAGATGTACGATTGCAAAACTGAACACAATCGCTGATAAATCACAGCTCGTGTGCGTGCGTGCGCAACTGGGTAATTTGCAGACGGAGACCGGAATGGAAAACTGGGATGAGGTGCGTACGGCCTATCAGGTGGCTCGCATGGGAACGGTCAGCGGCGCGGCAGAGGTTCTGGGGGTCCACCACGCCACGGTCATCCGCCATATCGACGCAATCGAAGCCCGGATGGGGGTGAAACTGTTCCAGCGTCACGCGCGCGGCTATACCCCGACCGAAGCGGGGCAGGATCTGCTGCGGGTGGCGCAGACCACGGATGATCAGTTCAGCCAGCTGGCCGGGCGGCTCAAAGGGCAGGGGGATGAAGTCACGGGTGAACTGGTGGTGACCTCTCTGTCGTCCCTGTCGCATCTTCTGGTGCCGGTGCTGACCGAGTTCCAGCAGATGCATCCTGGATTGATCATCCGCTATCTGACCGGTGAGCGCCTGTTTCGGCTGGAGTATGGTGAGGCGCATGTGGCGCTGCGGGCAGGCAATGCCCCCGATCAGCCCGACAACGTGGTACAACCCTTCCTGAGTCAGCGAGTGGGGCTGTTCGCCACCCAGAGTTACGTGGATAAGCACGGCATGCTGAACGGTGTCGAGGATCTGCCGAACCACCGTTTCGTCGGCAGCGACAACGCAGACAGCCGGGCGCCCTTTAACAGGTGGCTGCGGGATCACACGACGCCCGAGACGATCATGTTCCGCTGCACGGACGGTGTTGCGATGCAGGAGGCCATTCTTGCCGATGCCGGGATCGGTTTCATGTCCCTGTGGGAAGCCGCCCGGCACAGCAATCTGGTGCCGATGATGGAGCCGTTGAAGGAGTGGGAAGGCAGCCTGTGGCTGGTCACCCATGTCGATCTGCACCGCACCAACAAGGTGCAGAGCTTCCTGAAGTTCCTGAAGGAAAGGTCGAAAGAATGGGTGGCCTGACCCCGGCGCTGCGCGGCCACATCGCCATGCTTTTGTTTTCGGCTCTGGTGGCGGGGTCTTTCTCGCTTGGGGTCATGGTTGCCAATGAAATCGCCCCGGCGGCGCTCAACGCGGCGCGGTTTGCCCTTGCGGCGGTGCTGATCGGCGCTGTGGCGCTCGGCACGCGGAAGTTCCGCGCCAGCCATTTTCGCGCTCCATGGCGGTTCCTGGTGCTGGGCGGACTGTTCGCGGCCTATTTTGTGCTGATGTTCTATGGGCTGAAGACAGCGGATCCGGTCAGCGCCTCAGCGGTCTTTACCCTGACCCCGGTGATGAGCGGCGTCTTCGGCTGGATCCTGCTGCGGCAGGTGACAACGCCGCGTATGGCGCTGGCGCTGGCCATCGGAGCCACTGGCGCGCTCTGGGTCATCTTCCGCGCCGATTGGTCCGCCTTCACCGCCTTTGAGATCGGCCAGGGAGAGATGATCTATTTCATCGGCTGTGTCTCGCACGCGGTCTATACCCCCATGGTGCGCAAGCTGAACCGGGGCGAGCCTGCGGTGGTCTTTACCTTCGGGATGCTGATCGCTGGCGGGGTGATCCTGACCGTCTTTGGCTGGAACGATATCCGCAGCACGGATTGGATGAACCTGCCGGGCATTGTCTGGATCGGACTTTTCTATCTGGCGATCTTTGCCAGCGCGACGACCTTTGTCCTGCTGCAATACGCAACCCTGCACCTGCCCTCGGCCAAGGTCATGGCTTATACTTATCTGACGCCCAGCTGGGTGATTGTCTGGGAAATTGCGTTGGGGCGTCCGGTGCCATCTGGGCTGTTGCTGGTAGGGATCGCTCTGACGGTCATCGCGCTGGTGCTGTTGCTGGAAGATGACGCGAAACCGGCCCGCGCCCCGACCTGAGGGGCGGGCCCGATGGGATTATTCGCTGGCCTCTGCCGTATCGCTGCCGAGTTCGGTGGCGAGAAACCGTTCAAAGGCATCAAGGTTCACCGGCTCGAACTGGCCAAAACCCTGCATCCAGACCGAGGCGCTGCGCAGGGCGTCAGGTTGCAGCTTGCACCATTTCACCCGGCCGCGTTTTTCCTGCGCGATGAGCCCGGCCCGGGTCAGAATGGTCAGGTGCTTGGAAATCGCAGCCAAAGACATCTCGAAAGGATCGGCCACATCAGTGACGGCCATGTCGTCTTCGAGCAACATGGTCAGGATCGCCCGCCGGGTGGGATCGGCGAGAGCGGCAAAGACGGTATCGAGATCGGCGCGGTTAGTCACCCTTTGGCGTTAGACGCAGCGCGCCCACCGGTCAAGGCCCAGCATGCTCTGTCGTATAGCGCGCTTAGGCGCTGTTTTCTTACTTAACCGAAAAGTTGAATAAGGGTTTTTACCCGGAATCGACGCATCTGGCCTCCTGTTCGACAAACCCGGCGATGGCGATGGTTTGGAATGTGGTTTAATTTCAATGCGGTAGACTGCTTGTCGCAGCCCTATCTGGGCAATTGACTCTGAGCCCCGCACCCCTTAGCACCCTCTTCAGAATTCACGTGAGGATGGCGCCCGTGACAGATGACGACCAAAAGCAGCGCATGGCGCAGCTGGAGGCAAAGCTGGCGGAGGCGCGTAAGGCCCAGGAGCCCAAGCCGCGCGTGGATGAACACTACTCTCTGGCCAATCAGGCCTGGCGGATGGTGATCGAATTGGTAGCCGGTCTCGGGATCGGCTTTGGCATCGGATACGGGCTGGACCACCTGTTTGGAACCCTGCCCATCTTCATGGTGCTGTTCATAATGCTGGGGCTTGCCGCCGGGGTGAAGACGATGCTTCGCACGGCGCAGGAGATCCAGAACGAGAAACTGGCCGAAGAGGCCGACAAAAATGCGCAAGACCGGGGCTGACCCCAAGGGGGAAGGCACTGGCGACAGGAGACACGGACAGATGGGCAAGATTTTCTTTTACGCGGCACTGGCGCTGGCCCTTGTAGCAGGGGTTGTGTTTGCACCCGAGCATGCCGCCCTGGCGATCCACCCGATGGATCAGTTCATCGTGACCCCGCTGTTCGGCGGTGACCACATTTCCTGGTACACCCCCACCAACGTGACCCTGTGGATGGGCCTCGCAGTCGTCGCAGTCTTCGCGCTGCTGGTTCTGGGCTCTTCGCGCCGCGCCATCGTGCCGAGCCGCGCCCAGTCGGTTGCGGAACTGGCCTACGGCTTCATCTACAAGATGGTTGAAGACGTTGCAGGCAAGGACGGTGTGAAGTTCTTCCCCTACATCATGACCCTGTTCATGTTCATCGTGATGGCGAACTTCCTGGGTCTGCTGCCTATGTCCTTCACCACCACCTCCCACATCGCCGTGACCGCGGTTCTGGCTGCGCTGGTGTTCTTCACCGTGACCATCGTCGGTTTCGTCAAGAACGGCGCCGGTTTCCTGGGCCTGTTCTGGGTGTCGAGCGCGCCGCTGCCGCTGCGCCCCATCCTGGCCATCATCGAACTTATTTCCTACTTCGTTCGCCCCGTCAGCCACTCCATTCGTCTTGCGGGTAACGTCATGGCTGGCCACGCGGTTCTGAAGGTGTTCGCAGGTTTTGCCGCTGCTCTGGGCGCATTCAGCTTCCTGCCGATCTTTGCCATCACCGCAGTTTACGCTCTCGAAGTTCTTGTGGCCTTCATCCAGGCCTACGTCTTTACCATCCTGACTTGCGTGTACCTCAAGGACGCACTGCACCCGAGCCACTAAGGCAGGATCGTTCCCTCATCCGGGTGAGCTGTCCGGCTCACCCGAGACCCTAAATCACCAATTCCATCGTAAGGAGAAAACCCATGGAAGGCGATATCGCACAACTCGGTCAGTTCATCGGCGCAGGCCTGGCAGCAATCGGTTCCGGCGCAGCCGCAATCGGTGTGGGCCACGTAGCCGGCAACTTCCTGGCAGGCGCTCTGCGCAACCCGTCGGCAGCCGCCGGCCAGACCGCAACTCTCTTCATCGGCATCGCCTTTGCAGAAGCTCTGGGCATCTTCTCGTTCCTGGTCGCTCTGCTGCTGATGTTCGCTGTCTAAGACCTCAGGAACCTCAATCCTTACGGCCGGGCAGTGCGGATCATCGCGCTGCCCGGTGTAACGGCAAGTTCCCAAGGAGAACGACATGGCATCAAATACGCAAGAGGCAGCACACGGCGCGGCGGACGCAGCGCACGGGTCTGCACCGGGCATGCCGCAACTGGATTTCTCGACCTTCGGAAACCAGATCTTCTGGCTCGCCGTTGCGCTGGTCGTGATCTACCTCATTCTGTCGCGCGTGGCTCTGCCCCGCATTGCGGCGGTACTGGCGGAACGCCAGGGAACGATCACCAATGACCTCGCCGCGGCTGAAGATCTGAAAGCCAAAGCGGTCGAGGCCGAAAACGCATATAACAAGGCTCTGGCCGACGCACGCGCCGAGGCGCAGCGCATCGCCGCAGAGACCCGCGCGGAAATTCAGGCTGATCTGAACGATGCAATCGCCAAGGCGGATGCACAGATCGCCGAGAAGGCCGCCGAGTCCGAAAAGGCCATCGCAGAGATCAAAGCCGGCGCGCTGGAAAGCGTGAAGGTTGTGGCGACCGACACCGCAGAGGCGCTGGTTGCAGCCCTGGGCGGCAAGGCGGACGCGAAAGCGGTATCGGCTGCGGTCGATGAACGGATGAAAGGATAAGGACATGCGCACAGTTCTGGCAATTGCCCTGACCCTTGGCGCCACTTCCCCGGCCTTTGCCGCAAGTGGTCCGTTCCTGTCCATGAGCAACACCAACTTTGTTGTTCTGATCGCGTTCCTTCTGTTCGTCGGCATTCTGCTGTTCGTGAAGGTGCCGAGCCTGCTGGGCAGCCAGCTGGATTCGCGCGCCGAAGGTATCCAGAAAGAGCTGGACGAAGCCCGCGCCCTGCGGGAAGAAGCCCAGACCATCCTGGCCTCCTACGAGCGTAAGCAGCAGGAAGTCCAGGCGCAGGCCGACCGCATCGTTGCGGCCGCCCGCGAGGACGCCGTCAAAGCCGCAGATGAAGCAAAATCCGATCTGGAAACCTCGATTGCACGCCGTCTGGCTGCAGCCGAAGAGCAGATCGCTTCTGCCGAAGCATCGGCTGTGAAGGAAGTGCGTGATCAGGCCATTTCCATCGCGGTTGCAGCTGCGGATCAGGTTATCGCCAAGCAGATGACTGCAACCGAGGCGAACAAGCTGATCGACGCGGCCATCGCGGATGTGGACGCCAAACTGCACTGATCCAAAGTCAGTTTAAAACCTTAGAAAACCCGGGCGATAACGCCCGGGTTTTTGCGTTTCCGGGGTCTTCTGCGGGTCGGGACCGTTTCCCATCCTTTTGGATAGGAGGGCTAACCCGTCAGCATCGCTGACTGTTCTCCTGCCGTGCTGCGGCGCGCAGGCCTGTCGGGTATGGTGGATTAAGCAACGTTCAAAGGAACCGGAGGACGCTATGACGCCGCAGCAAAGCCGCCTGAAGACATTTCACCCGATGGGACCGTCGGGTGCGTTTGAACCGCTGGCAATCGCCGTGGCGCTGGAAACCGCAGGTGCAAGCATCATCGACACGCAATGCCTTGGCGCCTTGGGACCGGTTCGCAAACGGCTGGCAGAGACCGATCCGTCGCGTGGCTTCCTGATGGATTTTGCAGCCGCCTGAAGAAAGTTAAAACGGGTTGCAACGCGCCCCTTCTCCCGCCCGGATGGACGTCCCTGTGCTCTCTCCACAGGTGGCGCCACCGGGCCGGTAGTATTTCCCGGATCGGCAGCCCGGCGGCGTTAACCATCATTTACGTATGCTCGGTTATGGTTTTATGGTTGTTATGAGTAGCAGTTTTGAAAGGTGTCCGGATGGACAAGGTAGATCTGGACCGGCAGATTAAAGACGCGGTCGGCGCGCATGGATGCTGGAAACTACAGCTGAAAGAGGCCGTTGCGACCGGGAAGCTGCCTTGGTCGGCAGAGCAGATTTCCCAGGACGACCAATGCACTTTTGGAAAATGGCTGGTAAAGCTGCGTCAGGATCCCGAAATCGGTGACTCTCCGTACTTTCGGGCTGTAGCGCAGGCGCATAGTCGTTTTCATCAGGCGGCGGGTCATATCGCGACCTGTGTGGAAAAGAACCGGCGGGATGCGGCGGCAGAGCTGCTGAGCAGTGGCGATTTTCAGAAGATCGCGGATCGGCTTGGCAAGGCGATCATCGACTGGCGGAAAAGCCTGCACTAGGCGCAGATGGCTGTGTCGCGTGGGCGCAGTCATCCAAAGTCCGCCCGTCTGGGTCAGGATTTGCTTTTTTCGTGTTCCAGCCGCTGCCGGGCAACATCGGCGTTCCGCTCGGCGCGCTGGTGGTCCATCAGGGCCTGTTTCACATAATCCAGATGCCGTTCCACGGCTGCGCGCGCTGCCGCGGGATCACGCGCCTGCAATGCGGCATTGATGGCTTCGTGTTGCTCCAGGATCGCCTCATACGAGGTATACTGCTGAAACATGACCTTGCGATTGTAGAACACCCCTTCGCGCAGAAGATCGATCATCGACCGCATCATATGCAGCATCACCACGTTGTGGCTGGCATCCATGATCGCGGAATGAAACTGCGCATCCAGCTTTGCCGCTTCTTCGGATTCGGCGGGGTTTCCAGCGGCTTTCATCTTGTCAAAGATGGTCTGGATCACTTTCAGATCATCGTCTGACCCCAGCCGCGCTGCGCGTTCGGCGGCCAGACCTTCCATGTCGCGGCGGAAGGACAGGTAATCGAACAGCGCCTCATCATGGCTGGAAAACAGCTGCACCAGCGCGGGGGAAAAGGCCGAGCCCAGAACATCGCCGACAAAAACACCGGATCCTGCTTTCGAGGTCAGAAGCCCGCGTTCCTGCAGCTCGCCGATGGCTTCGCGTAGCGAGGGGCGTGATACGCCCAGACGTTCCGCTAGTTCCCGCTCGGCCGGCAGGCGCTCACCAGGCGACAGGATACCTCGCAGAATCAGCTGCTCGATCTGGCGCACGACCGAGGTCGAGAGTTTTTCCGGCTGAACTTTCTGAAACGGCATCGGAGCCTCGGGATCTGTGTATTGCAGGACGGGAGTGGTTTTCCCGAATTGGTCAAATCATATGACCGCATCTCAGGCAAGACCGCAAGTCATGCGCAAGATCCATAAAATCCCGATCACCTTTTTGAAATAAAAGGTCAGTTATATTGACTTACCTGAAAGAAAGATTGCCAATCGCCCAAAGGCGTGCCGTCAGGAGGGTCTCATGCAGCTGAAAGACATATTTGCCAGTCGTGCGATGCGGATGAAGGCGTCGGAAATCCGCGAGTTGCTGAAACTTCTGGATCAGCCGGGCATTCTGTCCTTTGCAGGTGGCATTCCCGACCCGAACCTGTTCCCGGCCGAGGCTTTTGCCGAAGCGTTCCAAGGCGCCTTGTCCGGCGGACAGCAAGCACAGTCCCTGCAATATTCGGTCAGCGAAGGATACCTGCCGCTGAAAGAATGGATCGTTGGCCAGATGGCGCGCATGGGCGTTGACTGTGATCCGGACAACATCCTGATCACCTCAGGCTCGCAGCAGGGGCTTGATTACCTTGGCAAACTGTTCCTGTCGCCAGGGGACACCGCGCTCGTGACGGCGCCGACCTATTTGGGGGCGCTGGCGGCCTTCAACGCCTATGAACCGCGCTATGATCAGCTGAACCTTTCCGGGAACCGTACTGCACAAAGCTATCGCGATGGCGCCGCACAGAATGGTGGGGCGGTCAAATTCGCCTATTTGTCAGCGGATTTTGCCAACCCGACTGGGGAGACCGTCGGTCAGGCCGACCGGGAACGTCTGCTGGATCTCGCCGAAGACCTGCAATGCGCCATCGTCGAAGACGGTGCCTATCAGGACCTGCGCTATGACGGCGATCCGGTGCCGCCCATTCTGGCGCTTGAGCTGGCGAAGAAGGGAACGCTGGACAACTGCCGCACAATCTACTGCGGCACCTTTTCCAAGACCCTGTCGCCCGGGCTTCGCGTTGGCTGGATCGTCGCGGCCCGGCCGGTGATTGCACAGATGGTGCTGATCAAACAGGCGGCGGATTTGCACTCACCAACCCTGAACCAGATGGCGGTAAACACCGTCGCACGACAGCAGTTCGACAGCCATGTGGAAAAGGTCCGCGCCGCTTACAAGGCGCGCCGGGATGCCATGCTGCGCGCGCTGAAGCAGCACATGCCGCCGGGCGTGGATTGGACCCGCCCCGAAGGCGGGATGTTCATCTGGATTACTCTGCCTGCGGGGCTGGACGGGGCACAACTTCTGGCGCGCTCGCTGGACAGCGTGAAGGTGGCCTTTGTGCCCGGTCAGGCCTTTTTTGCCGATGGCGGTGGCCCCAACACGATCCGGCTCAGCTACTCGGTGCTGGATGAGGCGGCGATTGAAGAGGGGATCGCTCGTCTGGCCCGTCTGATCGCAGAGACTCTGGCAGAGCAGGACGCTGTGTCGCCTCGGCAGGTCAGCGCAGAGGTGGTATAATCTCCTCCGAGGCTCTCCTATCGAGGGCGAGGAAGCAACCGTGAGGCGGCCATGCGTGTACTGAGTCTTCTGTGCGTTCTGCTGGTGGCGGGCTGTGATACCCCGAGTGCGCATTTCCGGGGTATTGCGCCTGCGCGGATTACGGTTGAGGGCAGCGCCTTTGATATCCGTCAGCGCGGAACTCTGGTCGAGGCGGTGCGCATCAACCCGCAATATGCGCCCCGGCTGGGACCACTGCGGCACCGGGCCAGACGGGCAATGGCGGCCTCGACCGGCTGCCGTGTCCTCTGGGTCAGCGGTGATCAGGCGGTGCTTGTCGGGCGTTTGTCCTGCCCGTAAAAGGCCAGTTCCGGAAATTTTTCCCGCTGAGGCTGTATTTCTCGGGATTATCCACAAGATATAGTGGCCAAAGCAGGTAGGTTTGCCCGATTTGGGGGCTGTGGCGTTGACTCAAGACCCGCGAACCTGCTGAGGTTCACTATCACGGAATCACTCAGGGGCGGCTTTGCGCTTTTCCAAACTCAGGCTCAATGGCTTCAAAAGCTTTGTCGATCCGACCGATCTGATCATCGCGGATGGGCTGACCGGCGTTGTCGGGCCGAATGGCTGTGGCAAGTCGAACCTTTTGGAGGCGCTGCGCTGGGTGATGGGCGAAACCCGCGCCCGGGCCATGCGTGGCGGCGGTATGGAGGACGTGATCTTTGCCGGGACGACCTCCCGTTCGGCGCGCAATTTCGCCGAGGTCAGCCTGCAGATCGACAACAGCGACCGGCTGGCACCCTCGGGGTTCAACGACAGCGATCAGCTGGAAATCGTGCGCCGGATCACCCGCGATGTAGGCAGCGCCTATAAATCCAACGGCAAGGATGTGCGCGCGCGGGACGTGCAGATGCTGTTTGCCGATGCCTCGACCGGGGCGCATTCGCCTGCGCTGGTGCGGCAGGGGCAGATTTCCGAACTGATCAATGCCAAACCCAAGGCGCGCCGCCGTATTCTGGAAGAGGCGGCCGGCATCTCGGGCCTTTATCAGCGTCGCCACGAGGCGGAACTGAAGCTGAAGAATACCGAACAGAACCTGCTGCGCGTCGATGATGTGATCGAACAGCTGGCGGCGCAGCTTTCGCAGCTGGCGCGCCAGGCGAAACAGGCGCAGCGCTATCGTGATATCGGGGAGAAACTGCGCCTCGCCGAGGGCATGCTGCTGTACCGCCGCTGGCGTGAGGCAGACGACGCCCGCGCTGCAGCCGAGGAAGAGCTGAGTACCCGCGTCACCAAGGCGGCCAAGGCCGAGGCGCTGAGCCGCGCAGCGGGCGCCAAGCGGGCCGAGGATGAGGCCGCCCTGCCGCCCCTGCGCGAAGAGGAAGCCATCGCGGCGGCAATCCTGCAGCGGCTGATGGTGCAGCGCGATGCGCTCAGCGATCAGGACGCGCAGGCACGCCAGGCCATTGAGCGGCTGACCTCCCGTATTCAGCAGCTCGGCAACGATATCGAGCGCGAGACCGGGCTGAACCGGGATGCGGGCGAAACCATCGAACGGCTGGATTGGGAACAGAGGGAACTGGCCAAGGCCAGCGAAGGCCACGAGGATCGTCTGGCCGAGGCCTCTGATCTGGCGCGCGATGCCGGGCAGATCCTTGAGGCCCGTGAGGACCACCTGTCGCAGGTGACCGAGGATGTTGCCCGTCTTGTGGCCCGTCACCAATCGGCGCGCCGTCTGGTCGAGGATTGCCAGCGCGCGCTGCAACGGGCCACGGATGAAGGCGAAAAATCCCGTGGCGCCCAGGCAGAGGCCGAAGAGGCACTGGAACAAGCAACCGAACGGTTCGAAGAGGCTGTCACTGCCGAGGAAGACGCCCGCGAGGCCGCCGAAGCCGCCGAAGAGGCGCTCGCTGCTGCGGATGAAATGCGCGCGGACACGCAGGAACGCGAGACCGAGGCGCGCGCGCAGCGATCTGAGGCCGAGGGTGAGCTTGGCACCCTGCGGGCCGAGGTCACGGCACTGGCGAAACTGGTGGAACGGGACACCGCTGAAGGCGGCCAGATCCTGGATGAGCTGAGCGTGGCCCCGGGTTATGAAAAGGCGCTTGGCGCGGCGCTCGCCGATGATTTGCGCGCGCCGATGGCCGACGTGGACGGGCCGACCGGCTGGGTCACACTTGCGGGATATGATCGCGATGTGCCTTTGCCTGATGGGGTTGAGCCGCTGGCGAAATATGTGTCTGGCCCGGTGGCGCTGGGGCGGCGGATCGGACAGATCGGATTGGTAGATGGCGACGCCGCGCGCGATCTGCAGTCGCAGCTGCAACCGGGGCAACGTCTGGTAACGCTGGAGGGCGATCTGTGGCGCTGGGATGGCTATCGGTCCTGGGCCGAGGATGCGCCAAGCGCCGCCGCCCTGCGGCTGGAACAGCTGAACCGGCTGGAGGCGCTGAAACAGGATCTGGAACGCGTCGGTGCCCGCGCGGATGGCGCCCGCGCCGCCCATGATGCGCTGCTGCGCAAATTGGAAGAGGTGTCTCAGGCGGATCAGCTGGCTCGCCAGGCCCGCCGCGCCGCCGATCAACGCGTTGCCGATGCCGCCCGGGCGCTGAGCAGGGCGGAGGCTGACCGGAATATGGCCGAGGGCAAGCTGGAAACCCTGGGCATCGCGGTGACCCGGCATGAAGAAGACGCCATGGCCGCCCGCCTGCAATTGACAGATGCCGAGACCGCGCTGGCAGAACTCGGGGATCTGGAGCAGGCCCGCGCCATGGTCGAGGAGATCAAGCAGCAGGTGGAGGCGGCGCGGATTACCATGTTGACCCACCGCTCGGCCCATGATGAGCTGCGCCGCGAAGGCGAAGCACGCACCAAACGGGCGCAGCAGGTCACCAAGGATCTGTCGGGCTGGCGTCACCGACTCGACACTGCCGAGCGCAGGATCGCTGAGTTGGCCGAACGGCGCGAGGCCTCTCAGGAAGAGCTGGAAGACGCCCACGCGGTGCCCGCCGAGATTGCCGAAAAGCGCGAAGAGCTGAACGAGGCCATTGAAGAGGCCGAAGCCCGCAAGGCGGCAGCGACCGATGCGCTGATCGCGGCAGAGGCGGTGCTGCGCGAGACGGTGCAGGCCGAACGCGATTGCGAGCGTCTGGCCTCCGAAGCGCGCGAGGCGCGAGCCAGATCCGAAGCCCGGTTCGAGGCAGCGCGGGAAACCGTGACCCATGCCGCCGAACGGATCGCAGAAGAGCAGAACTGCGCGCCGCAGGCGCTGCTGGAACAGCTTGATACCGACCCCGATCAGATGCCCACGGCCGAGACGCTGGAGGCCGAGGTTTCTCGTCACAAGCGGCAGCGCGATGCGCTGGGCGCGGTGAACCTGCGGGCCGAGGAAGACGCCCGGGAGATCCAGACCGAACATGACGAGCTGGTGTCGGAAAAGCAGGATCTGGAAGAGGCCGTGCGGACCCTGCGCAGTGGCATCGCCAGCCTCAACCGCGAAGGGCGCGAACGGCTGCTGACCGCGTTTGAGCAGGTCAACGCCAGTTTCGCGATGCTGTTCACCCATCTGTTCGGCGGCGGCGAGGCCAACCTCGTAATGGTCGAAAGCGACGATCCGCTGGATGCGGGACTTGAGATCATGTGCCAGCCGCCGGGCAAGAAACTGTCGACCCTGTCGCTGCTCTCCGGTGGTGAGCAGACCCTGACGGCGATGGCGCTGATCTTTGCCGTCTTCCTGTCGAACCCGGCGCCGATCTGTGTGCTGGACGAGGTCGACGCGCCGCTGGATGATGCCAATGTGACCCGGTTCTGCGATCTTCTGGACGAGATGTGCCGCCAGACTGATACCCGGTTCCTGATCATCACCCACCACGCGGTCACCATGGCCCGCATGGACCGGCTGTTCGGGGTGACGATGCAGGAAAAAGGCGTCAGCCAGCTGGTTTCTGTCGATCTGAAAAAGGCAGAAGCGCTGGTCGCCTGATCCGCGGTCTCAGCAGTGCGGCTTTAGGTTGGGGCGCGGGCGACTTCCTTGTGTGGCCGAGACGTCCTGCTTAGGATCGGTACAAGTGTTTTCAGGAGACCTAGTATGTACCCTTCACGATGCCTCGCCATCCTCACGGCCGCTGCGCTGACTCTGCCCATTGCAGCACAGGCCGAACCCGTTTTTGCGACGGATGGCGATAGCCTTTACAGGTTCTTCGAAAATGAAGGGGCAGAGGTCGAAGCGACAACGGACAATGTTGGCGATCCCAAGCTGCGCGTGACTTATTACGGTAGTGATTTCTCAGTCTATTACTATGGCTGTGACAACAACACCGATTGCAACGCCGTCCAGTTCTTTTCCGGCTACCAGACCGAAGGATCGGTACGGCTGGCAAAGATCAATGAATGGAACACGGAGAACCGGTTTGCACGTGCCTATATCTCGGATGAAGGGTCGGCCCGCATCGAGATGGATATCTATCTGGGCCGGGACGGTGTCAGTGCTGATGACTTTGCCCAGCAGGTGTCACTCTGGGCACGGGCGATGAAAGACTTCGAAACCTTCATCGACTGGTAGGCACGCCCGCGGAACAGGTATTTTCGGCGTCACCGGATCGTGACCTGCGCCCGGCGGCTTTTGCGATATACCGGGGGCATGACACGTGTTTCCCTTATTGCCTGCTCTCTTGCCGCCGCCACGATCTGTCTTGGCGCAGGCCCGGCCGATGCGGAAGACTGGAACCTGAAACCCGCCGACCAGCCCTTTGCTCCGTCTGAGCTCGCGGCGCTGCCTGGGCAGGCCTTTGTGTTCTTTGATGACGGAGAGGCGCGGTTCGGCAAGGATGGTGCCTATTCCTATACCAACTCGGCCGCCAATGGCGGGGCCACCAGCTGGGGCAGCTACCGGATCGCACAAGATGGCAGCGTCTGCATCGATTATGTCGACGGGTTTTCGCGCTGCGATCTCTATGTGCACAGCCATGGCCGGGTGGTGCTGATCAACCAGGCTGGCGACAGGTTTCCTGTGCGTTAGAGCCGGTTTAGCAGGGCCGGAGTGGGCCAGGCGTCAGCGGGCAGGCCAAGGCGTTCTTGCTCTTTTTGTACCGCGATCCGGGTCTTGGCGCCCAGAATGCCGTCGATGTCTCCCACGTCGTGACCGCGCGCCTGCAGTTTCTGTTGCAACTGTTTCATCCCGGCGCCGCTGAGGCCCTGATCGGGGCTTCCGGCGTCATAGATCGCCGCGCCTTCCAGCCGGGTGGCGAAATAGGCGGCGGTCATCACGTAGGTAAAGCTTTGGTTCCATTCGAAATAGACATCGAAATTGGGATAGGCGAGGAAGGCAGGTCCCTTATGGCCCTGCGGGACGATCAGCGAGGCGCGCATGGCTGGATCGGGCAGGCGCCCTTCGCGGGGCACGATGCCCATCCGCTGCCAGTCCGCCACCGACAGCTTGTGCGCAGGTCCGGTGAGCGACAGGTCCAGACCCTTGGGCAGCGTCACCTCCTGAATCCAGGGCTGACCCGGCTGCCAGCCCAGATGCGACAGCATCTTGGCTCCCGACATCAGGGCATCCGGCGCCGAGGTTTTCAGGGTGACATGCCCGTCGCCATCGGCATCAACGCCATTGTCCAGAATATCCCGGGGCAGCATCTGTACCATGCCGATCTCTCCGGCCCAGGCGCCAGTGGTGCGGGCCGGGTCAAAATCGCCGTGCCGGAACAGCTCAAGCGCGGCAAAAATCTGCGGGCGGAACAATTCGGGGCGGCGGCAATCGTGGGACAGGGTAACCAGCGCATTGCGGGTGTTGAAATCGCCCTGAAAGGCGCCAAAGTCCGTTTCAAACGCCCAGAACGCCAATAGCACACCGCGGTTGATGCCGTAGGTGTTTTCGATGCGGCGGAAGGTGCTGTCATGCTTTTTCGACATGGCCCGGCCCCGGTCGATCCGGTTCTGGGAAATCAGTCGCCGCGAAAACTCGATGAAGGGTTTCTGAAACACACCCTGCGCCCGGTCTGCGCGCAGCACCTTGGGGTCCCGTTTGGTGCCTTTGAAGAACGCATTCACGGTGGCAGCATCGTAGCCAGCGGTCACCGCTTCCTGTTTCAGACCCTGTACGAAGTCAGAGAAGCTGCCGCCACATTGGGCGAAGGCGCCGGTGGGCAGCATCGCGGCTGCCAGGGCCAGGATCAGTTTGCGCATGTCTTGGGCGTCCTTTCTAGACCGTGATTGCCCCAAGTGTGTGCTAGAAGATTACCGCAATAGCAACCGTCAGCAGCAGGCCAAGCCCCCAGGTTTTCCAAAGCATCTCGGTGCAGCGCCGAATTGCCTCGGCGCCGATGCCTTTGGCACCATCTTCGTGCACCCAGGGAAATTCTTGCATCTCGCCGTCATAGGAACGCGGTCCGGATAGGGCCGCATCCAGCGCCCGCGCCATGGCGGCCTCGGGCCAGCCGGCATTCGGGGAGCGATGCTTGCGGGCGTCCTCGGCAATCGCGGACCAGTCCCGCAAGGTTCCTCCGGACAGCGCCATCAAAAGCGACGTCAGCCGCGCCGGGATCCAGTTCACCAGGTCATCGAGCCGCGCCGCCGCCCAGCCAAAGTCGCGATAACGCGCGTTGCGGTAGCCGATCATGCTGTCGGCGGTGTTGATCATCTTGTAGGCCAGCAATCCGGGCAGCCCGGCGATCAGAAACCAGAAGGCGGGGGCGATCACACCGTCTGACATGTTTTCGGCGCCGCTTTCGATGGCAGCGCGGGCGACCTGCGGTCCGGTCATCTCGGTGGTGTCGCGGCTGACGATCATGGCAACTGCCGCGCGCCCGCCGTGCAGACCGTCCTTTTGCAGGCCCTGAACCACCGCCTGTAGATGATCGCAGAGCGAGCGCTGGGCGATCAGGATTGCGGCCACGAGGATCTCCATCAAGGCGCCAAAGAGTGACAGCAGCCAACCGATCAGCAGTCCGGTGATGACAAGGACCAGAACGGCGACCACGCCCTTGGCCCGGCGCCCGGCGCCGGAGTTGAGCCCTGCATCGAGGGCACCAACCAGTTGCCCCATCAGCACCGCCGGATGCGGTAATCTGTTCCACAGCCAACGGGGTTCCCCCAGAATGGCATCTAGGATCAGGGCGGGGATCAGAAGGGTTGCGGTGATCAAAGGGCGGCCTCCAGCCGGTCCCAGCCTGCTGCCGGAGGCAGGCCAAGGCGCAGGTAGGTGTCTGAATAGGGGAAAATGCGGCTCCAGATATGGGCGCGCGCCAGTCGCTGCTGCCAGGCGGCGGCATCATCGATGTGATAGAGACGGAACAGATCGGTGCCGCCTGCCAGTTCCGCGCCTTTGGGTAGGATCATGTCGTCCATCCGAGCAGCGTCCTCAGCCAGCCTTGCCCGGGTCTGTGCCGCCCAATCGGTATCCGACAGCGCCTGGATCCCGGTCTTTAGCGCCGGGCCTGACACCGACCAAGGGCCTTGCAGTTCGGACAGGCGGGAGATCAGCTCAGGATCGCCAATGGCAAAGCCAAGGCGCAGACCGGCCAGTCCCCAGAACTTGCCAAAGCTTTTCAACACCAGCGTGCCGGGTTCTGCCGCCAGATGGATCAGGCTCTGATCTGGGCAGATGTCGCAGAAGCTTTCATCGATGATACGGAAGGGCGCAGCCAGCTCTTCGGCTTGCCACTGGCGGCCGGTCGGATTGTTGGGGTGTACCGCGACGCAGGCTTCGGCGGGGCCTTGGCCCGTGACGCTCCAGCCATGGGCGCGAAAGGCGGCCGCGTGTTCGTTATAGGTCGGTGTCTCAATCCGCACCCAGCGCGGATCGGCCAGCGCAGGGGCCAGGGCAATCAGGGAGGAGGCACCGGGGGCAGAAAGGATCTCGGCTCCTTCCGGAACGTTCCAGAACCGGCGCGCTGCCTGATGCAGATCGTGGCTTGCAGCGCTGTCAGGCAGCGCCGACCAATCGGCTTCTGTGAAACATGGAAGCGGGTAGGGGGCCGGGTTGATGCCGGTGGAGAGGTCGATCCAACCCTCCCGTGTCCCGCCGTATTGTTCCATCGCGGCCGCGAGATTGCCGCCGTGATCGCGCTGCGCGTTCTTGCTTGCTGTATTGCTTGCTACCATTGCAGGCCCTGACTCGTGAAAAGGCCACGGGACATCCCGGTGCCGGACCCGGGCCGTATGAAACAGCCCGGGTGATAAGGCAACCGAATGTCGCAATCAGAAGCTGCAATGCAGGCCCGAAAGCCCCAAAAGTAAGGAATTCCTTAGCCTCGCCCGTGCGGTTCCAGCCAGTCGATCACCGGGTTGATGGGCAGAATCCGGTTCGGGTTAATGGTGTCATGGCTAAAGTGATAGTGGCGCACGATGTGATCCATCCCGATGGTCTGCTGCACACCGGGCCACTGATACAGTTCGCGCGTATAGGCCCAGAGGTTCGGGTAATCGATGATGCGCTTGCGGTTGCATTTGAAATGCAGGTGATAGACCGGATCGAACCGCAGGAGGGTGGTGAACAGGCGCCAGTCGGCCTCGGTCACGCGTGTGCCCAGCAGGTAACGATGCTCGGACAGGAGGTCCTCCAGCCAGTCCAGCGTGTCGAAGAGCGGGGTGACTGCCTCGTCATAGGCGGCCTGACTGGTGGCAAAGCCGCAGCGGTAGACGCCATTGTTCACCGTGTCATAGACGCGCGCGTTAACTGCTTCGATCGGCTCCCGCAGCTCCTCGGGCCAGTAATCGTCCCGGTTACCGGTCAGATCATCAAAGGCCGAGTTGAACATGCGGATGATTTCCGAGCTTTCGTTCGACACGATGGTTTCGCGCCGCTTGTCCCAGAGGATCGGCACCGTGACGCGCCCGGAATAGGTCGGATCGGCGCGGGTGTAGATCTCGTAGGCGTAATCGTGACCGAACAGGGTGTCGCCGGTGGCACCATGTTCGTCTTTCTCAAAGGTCCAGCCCCGGTCCAGCATGTCGGGATGCACCACTGAGACTGAGATATGGTCGGTCAGCTCTTTCAACTGGCGAAAGATCAGCGTCCGGTGGGCCCAGGGGCAGGCGAGAGAGACATAGAGGTGATACCGCCCGCTTTCGGCGGCAAATCCCGAATCGCCCGATGGTCCGGCGCTGCCATCCGCCGTAATCCAGTTGCGAAACTGCGATACGGAGCGTTCAAAGGCGCCGCCTGTGGATTTGGTATCATACCATTTGTCGTGCCAGGTACCGTCGATCAAAAGACCCATTGTTTTCGCTCCTTCCGTTCCATGCCCGCAAACTAGGCACTTCGGAGGGGGTCGCCCATGCCGACAGGCGCGCAGCCTCCCTGCGGATCTGCACAACCTGCAGGAAGCAGTAGCCACGGGCGCCGCAGCATTGAAAAAAGTTCACTTGATTTTAGGCAATTATGAGTCACCCTAGAGAGGCTCAGCAGAGCCGATCAGATGATCCACCGGAAAGGCAGATGCCATGACCACCTATGTTCCGAAAGCCGTTCAAGAGGCGCTGGACGCCGCCCGCGTTCAGGGGCTGAAAAAGAAAAGCCGCCTGCGCGTGCAGGTCGGAGAGTCGCAGTTTCCGGTTCTGCGCATGTGGAAGACCGGTTTTTCGGTAGAAGAGGCAACCGCGCCGCAACTGCGGGGCCTCGTCGATCTCTATGATGGTGCCCGCCACATCTCGCAGTGCCTGATCGTCGCCTCTGAGGCGGAGGGCGGCGAAATGCGGTACGAGTTCAAGCGTTCCACTGCTGCCGCCGAAACCGCGCCGCTGGATTTCTATCGCGCCCCGGACGCGCCGGTGGCTCTGATCGCTTATGACGGGGTGCATGGCGAGGCCTGAACCGAGCCCGCTCTGACCTCTTCCAATTCCGAGCCCGAAGATCGGGCCGATATTTTCGGGCGCAGCGTGATCGCTGCGCCCGCTTCTGTGGAATTACTGCAGATCCGAGAAAGCCTCGGTCAGGCGGCGGCAGGCTTCCTCGATGCGGGAACGCTGGGTGCCGAGGTTGAACCGCAGGAAGTTCTCGCCCCCGGTGCCAAAGGTGGTGCCGTGGTTGGCGGCGATCTTTGCGCCCTGTTCGACCCGTTTGGTGAATTCCTCGCGGCTCATCCCGGTGCCGGAGAAATCGACCCAGGACAGGTAGGTGGCCGCCAGCGGCATCGAGGACAGGCCGGGGATCTTTTCGATCGCTGCGTCAAAGACCTTCCGGTTGCCATCCAGATAGGCGATCAGCTGGTCTGCCCATGCGGCGCCCTCGGGGGAATAGGCGGCAGCGGTGGCGTATTGCCCGGCCGAATTCGGCGCCAGCGCCAGGGCCAGCATGCGGCGCTGGAATTGTTCGCGCAGATGCGGGTCGGGGATGATCACCTGACCGGTGTGCAGCCCGGCAAAGTTAAAGGTCTTCGACGGTGCGGTCAGCATCAAGAGCCGTTCGGTCACCTCGGGCACGGCGTTCTGCATCGGGATGTGGGTGTGGCCGGGATAGACCAGATCGTGGTGGATCTCGTCCGACAACAGGATCAGGTCATGGCGTTTGGCGAAATCCGCAACCGCCTGCAGCTCTTCCTGGGTCCAGACGCGGCCGCCCGGATTGTGCGGCGAGCAGAGGATCACCATCTTCTCTTTGCCGGTCATCTGGGCGTCATAGGCGTCGAAATCCATCTCGTAACGACCGTCGTTGTTGGTCATCAGGCATTCGACCACTTCGCGGCCCGCATTGCGGATCACCTTGGCAAAGGCGTGGTAGACCGGGGTGAACAGCACGATGCCATCGCCCGGCTGGGTGAAGGTATCAAGGCACATGCCGACACCGTTCACGAGACCGGTTGTGGTGAAGATCGCATCGGCCTCGACCTGCCAGCCGTGGCGGTTCTGCATCCACCATTGGATTGCGTTTTTGTAGGGCTCGTCGCAGTTTACATAACCATAGACGCCGTGATCTGCCATTTCGCGCATCTTGTCGGTGACTGCAGGGGGCACCGGGAAATCCATATCGGCCACCCACATCGCAAGCCCTTCATCGGGCGAGACGCCATAAAGGCTCTCCATCATGTCCCATTTGGCGCAATGGGTGCCGCGACGGTCGATCAGGGTGTCAAAATCCATGGTTTAAACTCCGGTTGTTTGGCAGAGAAGCTACGCACAATGACGCTGCGCGCAAGGGGGGCGTTGCAGGGCGGGGTGCAATCGCCTAAATCAAGCGCATGAAACGTCCTATCCTGATCCATCCCGACCCCCGCCTGAAAAAGGTTTGCGTACCGGTTGCCGATATTTCGGACGATCTGCGCACCCTGGCTGATGACATGCTGGAAACCATGTATGCGGCGCCGGGCATCGGTCTGGCGGCGCCGCAGGTTGGCATCCTGCAACGGGTGATCGCACTGGATTGCGCCAAGGAAGGCGAGGGCGATGCGCGCCCGCTGGTGATGTTCAACCCCGCTGTTATTGCCTCTTCGGACGAAACCAACGTCTACGAGGAAGGCTGCCTGTCGATCCCCGAGCAATACGCCGAAGTCACCCGCCCCAAAGAGGTCGAGGTGGAATGGATGGACCGGGACGGCAATGCGCAGCGGGAAACCTTTGACGGGCTCTGGGCGACCTGCGTGCAGCACGAGATCGATCATCTGAACGGAAAACTGTTCATCGATTATCTGAAACCGCTGAAGCGGCAGATGATCACCCGCAAGATGCAAAAGCTGAAACGCGAGCGCGCCCGGGAGCAGTAAGGCTCTGACCGGAATGTTGAAAGAGGGGGCTTGCCCATGGCCGTTTTACCGATCCTGAAATGGCCTGATCCGCGGCTCAGCCAGCACTGCGCCCCGGTGGAGCAGGAGCAGCTCGACGATCTGATCGCCGACATGTTCGACACAATGTACGCCGCCAATGGCCGGGGTCTGGCTGCGCCGCAGGTGGGGGTGCTGAAACGCCTCTTCGTGATGGATTGCACCTGGAAAGAGGGGAAACGCTCTCCGATGGTGATGATCAACCCGTCGATCATGGCGGTGGAACGCGTGCCGGTGACGATGGAAGAAGGCTGCCTGTCGATCCCCGGTGTCATGGTTCCGGTCGAACGCCCCGTGGCGGTCACCGTGCAATGGACCGCTGCGGAAGGGGACATCCACATGGCCGATTTTGATGGGTTCGAGGCCCGTTGCATCCAGCATGAATTCGACCATCTGAACGGCACCGTGACCTTTGACCATCTCGATCCCGAAGCCCGCTCTGCGGTCGAGGCCGAATACAACGCCCTGAAAGGGACTTCCGAATGACTGTCCGCCCCTGCCTGCCCTGGCCCGACAAACGCCTGCGTACTCGCGCCGAAGAGGTGAGCGAGATCACAGATGAGATCCGGCAGATTTGGCAGGACATGATCGACACGATGGAGGCGATGCCGGGCGTTGGCCTTGGCGCCAACCAGATTGGCGTGATGCTGCGCCTTGCGGTGGTGGATGGCTCGACCGAGCGCGGCAAGGCAGTACGGATGGCGAACCCCGAGATCCTGCATGCCTCCACCCAGCTGCGCGAACACGATGAAGCCTCGCCCAACCTGCCGGGCGTGTCGGCCAAGGTGAAACGTCCCCGGGCCGTCACCGTGCGCTACATGGACGAGAGCGGCGAGATCACCGAGCGGGATTTCGTCGGGATCGAGGCGACCTCGGTGCAGCACCAGATCGACCACCTCGATGGCAAGCTCTATATCGACCGTCTCAGCAAGGTGAAGCGCGACATGCTGATCCGCAAATCCAAGAAACTGACTGGCTAAGGGGGCAGGCACCATGCGCGTCATCTTTATGGGAACGCCCGATTTTTCCGTGCCGGTTCTGGATGCGCTGGTGGATGCGGGGCACGAGATCGCTGCCGTCTATTGCCAGCCGCCGCGCCCGGCAGGACGCGGCAAGAAGGACCGCCCAACGCCGGTCCATGCCCGGGCCGAGGCGCTGGGCCTTGACGTGCGCCATCCAGTCTCGCTGAAAGGCGCCGAGGAACAAGCTGAGTTTGCTGCGCTCGGCGCGGATGTCGCCGTGGTGGTGGCCTATGGGCTGATCCTGCCGCAGGCGGTGCTGGATGCGCCGAAACATGGCTGTCTCAATATCCACGCCAGCCTGTTGCCGCGCTGGCGCGGGGCGGCGCCGATCCACCGTGCCATCATGGCTGGGGACGCGGAGACGGGCATCTGCATCATGCAGATGGAGGCAGGACTGGATACCGGCCCGGTGCTGCTGCGCCGCGCTACCGCCATTGAGGCCGAAGAAACCACTGCGCAGTTGCACGACCGCCTGTCCGCGATGGGCGCTGGCCTGATCGTTGAGGCGCTGGAGAAGCTGACCGAGCTTGTGCCTGAGGTGCAGCCCGAAGACGGTGTCACCTACGCCAGCAAGATCGACAAGAGCGAGGCGCAGATCGACTGGTCGCGCCCGGCGGAAGATGTGGATCGCAAGATCCGCGGACTGTCGCCCTTCCCCGGCGCCTGGTGTGAGATTGACGGACAGCGGGTAAAACTGCTTGCCTCGCGCCTTGCTGATGGCAGCGGCGAAGCAGGTGAGGTGCTGGACGATAGCCTGACCGTTGCCTGCGGCAGCGGCGCGGTCGAGCTGTTGCGCCTGCAGCGTGCGGGCAAGGGCGCGCAGGATCGCGAGATCTTTCTGCGTGGCTTTCCGGTGGCAAAGGGCGTCAGGCTTTAACGGGTCTGCTGCGTCTTTCCTTTGCCGGGCGTGAATGCCATCCTCTTCTCTAACGGGGCGCTGATCCTCGTGCCAAGCCATTGGAGGAAATCAGATGTCCATTGTCGCGCTTATCATCATCGGGGCCGCAGCCGGGTTTCTGGCGACGCGGATGATGCGGATCGAGGCGGATATCATCACCACCGTGGCGATCGGCATCGCGGGCGCCCTGATTGGCGGGTTGGTACTGCGCACGCTGCTGGCGGTGATGGGGATGCTCTCCGGTCTGGTCGGGGCGGTGCTGGGGGCGCTGCTGCTGATCTGGCTCTGGCAGAAATACCTGCAAAAGTAGCAGCCTCAGCTGCGCGGCGGTCGGCTTTTGTAGACTGGCAGGTGCCAGCCAAAGGCGATGGACCCCGCGCGAAGTCCCCAGCAGACAGCCCCACAGGCCAGCAGGGCAGGCCCGGTGTCCAGCCGCGCCCAGATGGCGGTTACGGCAGTGATCGCCCCCGCCATGGCGCAGGAGATGTAAAGCTCGCCCTGTTTTAGCACCAGCGGCACCTCGTTGCAGACCACATCGCGCATCAACCCGCCGAGCGATCCGGTTGCCATGCCCATCAAGACCACGATCACCGGCGGTTTGCCCATGGCAAGCGCGGCGCCGGTGCCCGCCGGGACCGCCACGGCAAGGGCAAAACTGTCGAGCCAGATCACCCATTTCATCCGGCTTTCCACCAGATGGGCGGTGACAAAGACGATACCGGCCGCGCCCGCCGCCAGCAGGATGAAATTGGGATCATCCACCCAGAACACCGGGTGCCGGTCCAGCAACAGATCGCGCACCGTACCGCCACCGACCGCAGTCAAGCAGGCCACAAAGGCAAAGCCGACGACATCAAGCTGTGCCCGGCTGGCCACCAGCGCGCCGGTCAGGGCAAAGACCAGCACCGAAGCGTAATCAAGCAGGGTCAGAAAACTCATGGTCGCAATAACCCTTGGGCGGTGCTGCGGAGTTGGCCGGGCCGGGGAGAGTTCCCTCTCAGGCCGATTTACGTTTGCCGGGTTTGAAAGGTGCCATGCCGGCGCGGGCCAGCTCATCGGCGCGTTCGTTTTCGGGATGACCGGCGTGGCCCTTGACCCATTCCCATGTCACGTCGTGCTGGTGCTGCGCCGCATCCAGACGCTGCCACAGCTCGGCGTTTTTCACGGGTTTCTTGGCAGCGTTCTTCCAGCCGTTCTTCTTCCAGCCGAAGATCCAGCCGGTGATGCCGTTCTTCACGTAGTTACTGTCAGTAACGATGGTAATTTTCGTCGGACGGCTGAGGCTCTCCAGCGCGTTGATCGCCGCCAGAAGCTCCATCCGGTTATTTGTGGTCTCTGGCTCGCCGCCCTTCAGCTCGCGTTCCTTGACGATCTCATCGCCGTCCATCGCGCGCAGCAGCACGCCCCAGCCGCCGGGACCGGGATTGCCCGAGCAGGCGCCATCGGTATAGGCAAACAGATCAGCCATGGGTGGCCACCGAAATCCAGTGGGAAACCGAGCCATCCAGTCCGGGGCCTTTGCCGTGGCTGCGGTCCAGAGGGGTGAAACCGGCGGTGGTCAGCAGATCGATCAATTCGTCTTCCTCGTAGTAGGTGTAAAGGCGGCCAATGGTGTCGCGGGCCTCGCCTTTACCGAGCTTGAGCGCAATGTAAAAGGCGCCATTGGGTTTCAATGCCCGGTGGATATCCTGCAGATGCCGGGGCATGTCGCTGCGCGGGGCGTGCAGCAGGCTGAAGTTGGCCCAGATCCCGTCGTAGATCCCGTCTCCGGTGATCTCGTCAAAGCGCGCTTGCCGGGCGTTGACGCCGTCAATCTGCGCGGCAAGGGCAGTCATTTCGGCGGAGGCATCCGTGGCGTCCACCCGCAGGCCTGCCTCTGCCATCACCCCGGCCGAGGTGCCCGGCCCGCAGCCCAGATCCAGAACCCGGCCATTCGCAGGGCAGGCCGCGATAAAGGCGGCTAGCCTAGGATCGCTGCTGAGGTAGTCCTGGTTCAGCGCGGCGTAGTCTTTCGCGCGGGCATCATAGACCTTGATGGTTTCGGTATCGCTCACAGGTATACTCCGGCAGAGAGGGAGAGGATGACCACCAGCGTCAGCAGCACCCGCAGACGCAGCCACCAGTGCGGGGTCAGGTTCCAGATGGAAAAGACGCAGTCCAGCAGCAGCAGCCCTGCGAAACCGTAGATCAGGTTGGTCCCGGCGCTCAACGGTCCGCCGCCGGTCATGAAGAACGCCCAGAGGGCAGGGATCACCGACAGGGTGTACCCGGCGGCGGCCTTGGTGCCGCTCGTCTTTGTGGCAAAACCCCAGAGAACGCCGGACATGAAGCTTAGGATCACTGAGCCATAGAAAAGCTGTACATAGGGACCGACGAACCTTGGGCCCAAATGGCTGCTGCCCCAGGCCTGCAGGTCGGGCAGCCACAGCGTGGTTGCGCCCCAGACAAAGGGGATCAGACCGGTGAGGCCCAGGATCAGAGGGACAAGCGGGATACGGTTCATGCCCGTTCTGCCGCCAGCCGCACGGCAAGAGCGGCAAAAATCGCGGCAAAGCCACGGTTCAGCCAAGTCAGCACCCGTTCAGAGCCAAGAACGAAGTCGCGGGCCTTGGCGGCAAAGACGCCATAAAGAACAAAAACCACAAAGGTCAGCACCATGAATACGGCGCCGAGAAGGGTCATCTCGGCGGTGGCGCTCTCCGGGATGCCCGACAGGAAGGGCGGCAGCAGAGCGAGGAAGAAGACCGACAGTTTCGGGTTCAGGATATTGATCAGCGCGCCGCGCCGGGCGATGCGCAGGCCTGATTGCGGGCGGCTGTCCGACGTGATCGAGAGGGCACCACCGGATTTCAGCGCCTGCCAGGCCAGATACAGCAGATAGGCAACCCCTGCCAGTTTGACGACCTGAAACAGCAGGGCGGAACTGTGCAGCACGGCAGCAAGGCCTAACGTTGCAGCTGCCAGATGGGGAAGGATGCCGAAGGTACAGCCAAGCGCCGCCCAGAGGGCAGCCCGCGTTCCCTGGCCAAGCCCAAGTGCCAGCGTGTAGACGACCCCGGTGCCGGGCGCGATGACAACCACAAGGGCGGTGATCAGGAACTGCATTGAAATCATCTCTCGGGCCTCCTTGCGGCGCAGTGGTGTTGATCAACTGCTAACACGCCGCGCCCGTTCAGGGGAGTCCCGGCACGCGGCAGATCTGTCGCGCGTGTTTGGGATCCGTCTGCTATAAAGGCCGACCCGGTTCTGGTCCGCTTCAGGCCGGGGCGCGCAGCACGCGGGGAACTTTGAACTCGACCCGCTCGACCGCGGTTTCCACGATGTCGACGGTGACATCGAAACGGGCACGGAAGGCATCGATGACCTCGTTCACCAGCAGTTCCGGCGCAGAGGCGCCTGCGGTGATGGCGATGCTGCGGATTCCTTCGAGGGCGCGCCAGTCGATATTCTCGGCCCGCTGCACAAGCTGTGAATAAGCGCAGCCCGCCTTGGCACCGACTTCGACCAGCCGCCGCGAATTGGAGGAATTGGGCGCGCCGACCACCAGCAGTGCGTCGGATTTTGGCGCCACGGCCTTTACCGCTTCCTGACGGTTGGTGGTGGCATAGCAGATGTCTTCCTTGTGGGGGCCGACGATGTTGGGAAACCGCGCCTCAAGCGCTGCGACGATGTCCTTGGTGTCGTCCACCGACAAGGTGGTTTGCGTCACATAGGCGAGCCGGTCCGGATCGCGGACCTCGACCGAGGCGACGTCACCGGGGGTTTCGACCAGAAGAACCTCGCCTTCGGGCAGCTGACCCATGGTGCCGATTGTCTCTGGGTGGCCCTTGTGGCCGATCATGATCATCTGCAGGCCCGCCTCGGCGTGGCGCTGGGCCTCGATATGGACCTTGGACACCAGCGGACAGGTGGCGTCCACATAGACCATCTGACGTTTTTCCGCTTCTGCGGGGACGGATTTCGGAACCCCATGCGCGGAGAAGATCACGGGGCGGTCGAGCGGGCATTCGTCCAGTTCCTCGACAAAGACGGCGCCTTTGGCGCGCAGCCCATCAACCACGTATTTGTTGTGCACGATCTCATGGCGCACGTAGACCGGTGCGCCCCATTTCTCCAGCGCCATCTCCACGATCTTGATCGCCCGGTCCACGCCCGCGCAAAAACCACGCGGGGCGGCCAGGTAAAGGGTCAGGGCCGGTTTCGCGGGCTGATTGGTCTGGGCCTGCTGGCCGGAGGACAGGTCTGAAGTCATGGTCGCGCATCTCCTTGCACGGCAGAGGTAGGGTTTTCCGGCCGCAAGGTCCAGAGGCAGCTGCCTGTTGCAGGCCACCCTAGGGCATCCTGCTGAAAACGACTGTAGATTGTCGCAGAAATGACGGAATGTTAACCTGATGCAGGCAGGCTGCTGTTTTGGATAAGGTGATTTCAGTGCTTTGCCTGCGGTTAGAGTGCGGGACTGAAAACACCGGTTTTCGCGAAACCCTCTTCACAGGGCGAGCGTTTGGTCTTGGGGGCCGGAGTGGCGGACGTAGCGAGTACAAAGAAAATCAGCAGCACCGCTGAATGGCGCGCGGTCGAGGACAGTATGGAACGCCGGTTCCGTACGGTACGGACCACGGCCAATCTTGTTGTGGTGATGAGTGTTCTGTGGATGGGTTTTGGCATCTACATGGGAGAGCTGACGGTCGTCGAAATCGCCCTGATCGCCGGCGCCGGTTCAGCGGCTGCCTGGTATCTGATGCGCACGCGGCACAAAATGGCGGCGCGGCTAATCTGGTTCGTCGCCGGCCTGTGCACGGTTCTGGGCGGGGTTTTCAACCTGCACCCGGCCAGCAGCGTCGAGTTCATGTTCGTGGCGCTTCTCGGCGGGCCGTTCATGGCCTTCTCTCTGAAGCGGGAAAAGCCCTATATTATCGGGCTGATCGTGGCGGTTCTGTGTGCCTGGATCGGGTACCGGCTTCTGGGTTATGATTACTTTGGCTCTCCGATCTTTGACGAGGAATTTTCTCGGACCTACCTGTCGATACCGATCATGCTGACCGTCTTCGGCATTATCATGATCGAGATGATGGCCTTTGGGCAGCTGACGGATTCCTATGGTCAGGAACTGTGGAAATCGCATCAGAAAGAGCGCAAGGCCAATCGTGCTAAAAGCGAATTTTTGGCCGCGATGAGCCATGAAATCCGCACCCCGATGAACGGGGTCATCGGCATGGTCGAAATTCTAGAGAGCACCGAGCTTTCCCCGGAACAGCGGCGTATCCTGCATGCGATCAAGGAGTCGTCGTCTTCCTTGCTGTGGATCATCGACGATATTCTGGACGTGTCGAAAATCGAAGCGGGCAAGATGGAGCTGTCGAATGCGCCGATGCGTTTGTTGCCCGTTGTCGAAAGCGTCGCCGAAACCCTGCGGGCCCATGCAGATCAGAAACGGGTCGAATTGTCCCTGTCGGTGCAGGCGAACCTGCCGGATTCTATCCTGGGAGACGCCGGTCGTCTGCGTCAGGTGCTGCTGAATCTGCTCGGAAATGCGATCAAGTTTTCGGCACCGCAGTCGGATGAACCCGTTGGCCAGGTCAGCTTGCGGGTGCAGTTGCAGGGGGACGACTGGATCGAGTTCGTTGTCGAAGATAATGGTATCGGCATGGATGCAGAGGTTCAGAAGGCGATCTTTCAGCCCTTTGAACGCTCCGGGGATGTGGTCAAGCGTATGATCCAGGGCAATGGTCTGGGGCTGACCATCGTCAAACAACTTGCAGAGAAGATGGGCGGCGAAATCTCGGTCGATAGTACTCTGGGAGACGGGGCGACTTTTACCCTGCGGCTGCCGGTGGCGGATGCTTCCGGCCCGCTCAAATGCCTGCGGCTGTCGGGGAAACAAGTCGTTGCCATGCTGCCCAAGGGCACCGATCGGGCCTGCTGGTCTTCTTATGCGCTGGCGGCGGATTGCGATATCAAATGGGTCGCAAACCGGGATGAGTACATGGCGATCGCGCGCAAGGCGGGACCCGACAAGATCTTTGTGCTGACGGCACCGACCGAGCAGGATCGCACCAGTGAATGGCTGCGCAGCCGGATCGAAGAAGAAGCGCCAGGCGTCAAGCTGCTGTCCCTGAGCCGCGACCGGACTGATGTCACGGGCATTCGCGCCCCGGGACGGTATTCGGTTCAGGACCTGCCGGTGATCCCCAAACATTTCTGGGACGGTCTGGCTTACCTGTCCGGTAGGGCGGCGCCGCAGGACCAGACGCGGGGCGCCCCCGTTTCTGAAGCGTCGGGACATGTCGGCGGGCGCATCCTGGTGGCTGAGGATAACGAGATCAATCAGGCCGTTTTTGAATCCCAGTTGGAACTGCTGGGGTATTCCGCAACGATTGTCCGGGACGGCAAGGAATGCCTTGAGGCCTGGGAGACCGGTCAGTTTGACCTTGTGCTGACGGATTGCCAGATGCCGACGATGGATGGGTTTGAGCTGACGGCCGCCCTGCGCGCGGCCGAAGCCCGGGACGGGCGCGGTCATACGCCGGTGATTGCCGTCACGGCCAATGCGCTGGAAGGGGAGGCGGATAAATGCCTTGCGGCGGGCATGGATGACTACTTGTCAAAGCCGGTGACCATTGCCGCGCTTGAAAAGGTTTTGAACGTTCATATGCCATCGGGCTCGGCGCTGCCGCAGGGGCTGGGGCGGCCACCGCCTGCTGCCCGTTCTGCCGGAGGATAAAAGCCCGAAGGTAGAAGGGGGCGGGGGAGCCGAGAACGGCCGGTGTTTCCTGCAGTTTCTGTCCGACAAGGGACCGGAATACAAAGAAAGGCGCCCCGAGTGGTTGGGCGCCTTTCTTTTGTTTTGATATCTGAAGGCCTGTGCAGCCCCAATATTCAGCTGTGAGAGGTCAGGACTGGGCCGCTGCGGGGGTGCGCTGCTCGTTCGGGTATTCGCGCGGCGGGCGGCCAATCACATCCTTGAGCTCTTCCAGCTCGATGAAATTGTCGGTCTGACGGCGCAGTTCGTCCGAGATCATCGGCGGCTGGCTGCGGATGGTCGAGACCACCGATACCCGAACGCCCTGCCGCTGCAGGCTGGCGATCAGCGGGCGGAAGTCGCCATCTCCTGAGAACAGCACGATATGGTCCACACGTGGCGCCAGCTCCATGGCATCGACGGTCAGTTCGATATCCATGTTTCCTTTGACCTTCCGGCGGCCCATGCTGTCAGTGTATTCCTTGGCTGGCTTAGTAACCATGGTGAAGCCATTGTAATGCAGCCAGTCGACCAGAGGACGGATCGGAGAATACTCGTCATTTTCCAGCAGTGCCGTATAATAAAAGGCCCGCAGAAGCTTGCCGCGACGCATGAATTCCTGCCGCAAAAGCTTGTAATCGATGTCAAAACCCAATGCCTTGGCGGCTGCGTATAGATTCGATCCATCGATGAACAGCGCAAGCCGTTCGTCTTTGTAAAACATCAAAATTGTCCTTCCGATATAACTATTCCGCCAGTGTACCGTGAGTGAATGCTAAAAAGCGGCGAAACAGGTGGACTTAATGTAAGTTATTTGACATCTGCCGCAAGTGGAAGGATTTTCGGAAGCGAGGCCAAAATGACCGAAAACCGGTCAAAATCACTGATTGCACTGGGAGGAAACCTGAACCTGCGCGATTTGTTGCCGCAGGACACCCTTGCGGCGGCCGTCGGGGAATTGCCCGGTGCGGAAATTTCCTTGCGCGCGGTTTCCCGGTTTTTCAGGACGCCCAGTTTTCCTGCGGGGGCCGGGCCTGACTATGCCAATGCTGTCGTTGAGATCGAAACAAGCCTTTCTGCGCAGGCACTGCTGACCCGGCTGCACGAGATCGAGGCGCATTATGCCCGCGAGCGCGGAGAGCGCTGGGGTATGCGGACGCTTGATCTCGATCTGATCTCGTTAGGAGACAGTGTCCTGCCGGATCAGGATGAATATGTCCGCTGGCGCGATCTGCCGCTGGAAGTGCAGATGAAGGCAACGCCGGACCAACTGATTCTACCGCATCCGCGGGTGCAGGACCGCGCCTTTGTTCTGGTGCCGCTGTGCGACATCGCGCCGGATTGGTGTCATCCTGTGCTGCATAAAACAGCCGCCCAGATGCGGGATGCCCTGCCAAAAGCAGATATCGACAGCGTTATCCCGATATATTGACCCGTTTCGGGGTTTTCTTCGCTTGTCAATAAAAACATATGGGCGTAGAAGTCTCCCTTCCGGACCCACTAATATTTTGGAGAGTCGCCCATGGCCCGCGTGACGGTTGAAGATTGCGTAGACAAAGTCCCCAACCGGTTTGAGCTGGTAATGCTTGCGGCCCATCGTGCCCGCGAGATTTCCGCAGGCGCCCCGATCACCGTGGAGCGTGACAACGACAAGAACCCCGTCGTGTCGCTGCGCGAGATCGCAGAAGAGACCCAGAGCGCCGACGAGCTGCGTGAGCGTCTGATCGAAAGCAACCAGACCCAGATCGAAGTCGACGAACCCGAAGAGGATTCGATGGCGCTTCTGATGGGGGCCGACAACGACAAACCCTCCGAGGACGATATGTCTGAGGAAAAACTGCTGCGTGCGCTGATGGAGGCCCAGAGCCAGGGCTGAGCGGCGCAGAGATTGCTACCTGAGGCTGCGGACCGGATATGACTTCTGCTGAAATTTCCGCCGGAGATCTGATTGCTCTGGTCCGCAACTATAACCCCAAGACAAACGCGGATCGCATCGCCGAAGCCTATGCCTTTGGCGAAGAGATGCACAAAGGCCAGTTCCGCCACTCGGGTGAACCCTATTTCACCCATCCGGTGGCCGTCGCAGCGATCCTGACCGAGCAGCGCCTTGATGATGCGACCATCATCACCGCGCTGCTGCACGACACCATCGAAGATACCAAAGCGTCTTATGACGAGGTTGCCCGCCGATTTGGCGATGAGGTGGCCATGCTGGTTGATGGGGTCACCAAGCTGACCAACCTGCAACTGTCGAGCCGGGAAACCAAGCAGGCGGAAAACTTCCGCAAGCTGTTCATGGCGATGTCCAAGGATCTGCGGGTGATCCTGGTGAAGCTGGCTGACCGGTTGCACAATATGCGCACGATCAAGGCGATGCGCCCGGAAAAACAGGCGCAGAAAGCCCGCGAAACCATGGATATCTACGCGCCTCTGGCCGGGCGCATGGGCATGCAGTGGATGCGTGAGGAGCTTGAGGATCTGGCGTTTCGGGTGCTGAACCCCGAGGGCCGCCAGTCGATCATCCGCCGTTTCGTGACATTGCAGCGGGAAACCGGCGATGTGATCCACCGGATCACCGGCGATATGCGCGCCGAGTTGGAAAAGGCCGGGATCGAAGCCGAAGTCTTTGGCCGCGCCAAGAAGCCTTATTCGATCTGGCGCAAGATGCAGGCCAAGGATCAGGGATTCTCGCGCCTCTCCGATATCTACGGTTTCCGTGTGATTACCCAGTCCGAGGAAGACAGCTATCGCGCGCTGGGCGCCATCCACCAGCGCTGGCGGGCGGTTCCGGGCCGGTTCAAGGATTACATCAGTCAGCCGAAATCCAACGGGTATCGTTCGATCCACACCACGGTGTCTGGCCGTGACGGCAAGCGTGTCGAGGTGCAGATCCGCACCCGCCAGATGCACGATGTGGCCGAAACCGGCGTTGCCGCGCATTGGTCCTATCGCGATGGCGTGCGCTCGGAAAACCCATTTGCGGTGGATCCGGCGAAATGGATTTCCTCTCTCACCGAACAGTTCGACGCCGAGGAGGATCACGATGAATTCCTCGAAGCCGTCAAGCTGGAGATGTATTCCGACCAGGTCTTCTGCTTCACCCCCAAGGGGGACGTGATCAAGCTGCCCAAGGGCGCGACGCCGATCGACTTCGCTTATGCAATCCACACTCGTATCGGCCATGCCTGCGTTGGCGCCAAGGTGGATGGCATCCGGGTGCCGCTGTGGTCGCGGCTGCGCAATGGCCAGTCGGTCGAGGTGATCACCGCCGAGGGACAAACGCCGCAGGTCAGCTGGCTGGAAATCGCCACCACTGGCAAGGCTCGCACCGCCATCCGCCGCTCGTTGCGCGAAGCGGACCGGGCGCGCTTCGTCAAGCTGGGGCATGAATTGGCGCGCTCGGCCTTTGAGCATGTGAACCGCAAGGCAACAGACAAGGCTCTGGAAACAGCGGCCCGGGCGCTGCGCGTCGGTACTGTCGATGAACTGCTTGCCCGTCTGGGCGCGGCAGAGATCGTGGCCCATGATGTCGTTCAGGCGGTCTATCCTGAGCTGACAGCCCACGAGAGCGAGGAAATTTCCCCACGCCGCGCGGTGATCGGTCTGGAGCCGGGGCAAAGCTTTGAACGCGCGCCATGCTGCCAGCCCCTGCCTGGGGAGCGGATCATTGGCATCACCTACCGCGGCCAAGGCGTAGTCGTGCATGCGGCCGATTGTGACCGGCTGGGCGAATTCGAAGAGCAGCCAGAGCGCTGGGTCGATGTGCATTGGCATAGCGGCACCCACCCGGCCGTCTACAACACCACGCTTGAGATGATCGTCGGCAACGATGCAGGCGTGCTGGGGCGGATTTGTACATTGATTGGTGAGAAGAAGGCCAATATTTCGGACCTGGAATTTGTTGATCGGAAACCAGACTTTTACCGGCTTATGATCAATGTCGAGCTACGGGATGTGGAACAGCTCCATTCCCTCATGTTGACGTTGGAGGCGGAAAGTCATGTCGCCGAAGTGGTGCGGTTCAGGGAAAAACCGGTAAAGCACACAATTCCGGGATAATGGTTCGGCTGGAACCGGGAAGGACGCAGACCGTTGGTATTCAGGCGCCGGGACAGACGTCCGCCCCTTCGTGCGGTTGCGGATTTTTTCTGGCCTCGGGGCGGTTGGACCCGGGCGTTTCACTACGTCAAGCACCGCGTCCGCAGGCTTCCCGATTCGCCTGAACGCATTGCCCGCGGCATCTGGGCTGGGGTCTTTACCACCTTCACACCGTTCTACGGGATGCATTTCGTTGTGGCGGCGATCATCGCGCGGGTGATGAATGGCAATATCCTTGCGGCGCTCAGCTCGACCTTCTTCGGCAACCCTCTGACCTATGTGCCGATCGGGGTGGCCTCGCTGCAGACCGGCCACTGGCTGCTGGGCACCCATTTTGACGAGGAAGTGGACAAGTCTCTGGTGGGCAAATTTTTCGCTGCCGGTGACGATCTGAAGAACAACCTCTTTGCCCTCTACAGTGACCGCCCGGCGGATTGGCACGGGTTGCAGGTGTTCTACAACGAGGTGTTCTATCCCTATATGATCGGCGGCATCATTCCGGGCATCATCTGCGCTACGGTTTGCTATATGGTCAGCCTGCCGCTGATCCGGGCCTATCAGCAGCGCCGCCGGGCCAAGATCAAGGCCAAGTTTGAAGAGATCAAACGCCGCGCCGCGCTGGAAGGTGCGGAAAGCACAGAACCTCCGGCGAAGAAGGGGTTGAAAACCAGCCTCAAGTCATCGCTGGGTGCGCGTGTGAAACGCCGCGCGGATTAGACTGCCGTGGTTTCCCTAATCAGGATGGAAAATCGGGGTTGCCCCCAGAGTTTGCCTGTCTAGTCTCTGGCGCAGGACATTCCTTTCAGGACCGAGGACCATGGCAGAGAACAAGGCACAGAACAGGTTGAGGCTGGGCGTCAACATCGACCACGTGGCCACCGTGCGCAACGCCCGCGGCGGTGACAACCCGGATCCGGTGCGCGCCGCTCTGCTGGCGCAGAACGCGGGCGCCGACGGGATCACTGCACACCTGCGCGAAGATCGCCGCCATATCATCGACAGCGACATCGAAGGCATGATGCAGGTGCTGCAGGCACCGCTGAATTTTGAAATGGCTGCCACTGAAGAAATGCAGGCCATCGCCCTGCGTCACAAGCCCCATGCGATCTGCCTGGTGCCGGAGAAGCGCGAAGAGCGCACGACCGAGGGCGGGCTTGACGTGGCCGGGAATGACAATGCGCTGGCAGAATACATCACCCCCCTGCGCGAGGCGGGCAGCCGGGTGTCCATGTTCATCGCTGCCGATAAGGCCCAGGTCGAAGCCAGCCACCGCATCGGCGCGCCGGTGATCGAACTGCACGCAGGTGCCTATGCGGATGCCTGGGCCGAAGGTCGCTGGGACGAGCGTGACGCCGAACTGGCGAAGATCACCGAAATGGCCGCCTATGCGCATGATCTGGGGCTGGAGGTCCATGTCGGACACGGTCTGACCTACGACAGCGTTGGTCCCATCGCCGCCCTTCCGCAGGTCATGGAGCTGAACATCGGTCATTTCCTGATCGGCGAAGCCCTGTTTGTGGGGCTGCCTGCAGCCATCGCGGAAATGCGCCGCCGGATGGATGCCGCGCGCAGCGGGGCAGAGGCATGAACCTCAAACGCTTTACGCTGGTCTATGTGGCTACGGCTCTAGGGGTGATCGCGGTTGTCTATGCCGTGCAGGTCCTTTTGGGTCATAACATTGCCAATGGCGGGATGAGCATCATTCCTGCCATCGTTGCGGCGATGGTCGAAGGGCAACGATACGCCAAGGCAGAACGTGCGGTGCCGGAAAGCGCTGTCCTGTGGCGGTTTGCAAAGGCTGCAGCGCTGATGATCCTTGGGCTGAGCCTGATCTTCGTGGTGCTTCTCAGCGTCATCATGCCACCGCTGCGCCAGATGATGAGCGATCCGGTCGGCGCCAGCGTCCTGTTTGGGGGAGCGCTGCTGCAGGCGGCGCTGGGGCTTGTGCTCGTGCGGTTCTTTACCGGCATGGGTGCGAAATCTCAACTGACCGCGATCCGCAAGAAAGAAGGGCGGGACTGACCGCCATGGGTGCTTCATGATCCTTGGCATCGGGACCGATCTGGCCAACATTGACCGCATCCAGCGCACGCTGGACCGTTTTGGCGACCGGTTCCGCAACCGGGTCTTTACCGAGGTCGAACAGCGCAAGTCCGAGCGTCGCCGTGATGTGGCGGGCACCTATGCAAAACGCTGGGCGGCCAAGGAGGCATGCTCCAAGGCGCTGGGAACCGGGCTGCGCATGGGCATCGCCTGGAAAGACATGTCCGTTAGCAACCTGCGCACCGGCCAGCCCGTCATGCATGTGACCGGCTGGGCTGCGGACAGACTCGCCAAGATGACCCCGCCGGGCCACGAGGCGCATATCCATGTCACCCTGACCGATGATCACCCTTGGGCGCAGGCCATCGTGATGATCGAAGCGCGACCCTTTGCTGACGCAGCGGGGGAATCCGGCGGGGATGCTTGACTTAGACCCAGCCGGGCCGCATGTAGCCCCCGACCCAACCTACAACACCGGAGAGCCTGATGACGGCCAAATCCCATGCCGGACACTCGATCCTTGAGACGATAAAGACCATTGTCTACGCGCTGCTGATTGCCGGCGTGTTCCGGACGTTGTTCTTTCAGCCGTTCTGGATCCCTTCGGGTTCGATGAAGGAAACGCTGCTGATTGGTGATTTCCTGTTCGTAAACAAGATGGCCTATGGCTATTCCTATGCTTCCTGCCCCAGCGTACGGCTGGGCAGTATCGGGATCGACGTCGATGCCAGTGACATCTGCGGCTTTCTGGACGGGGAAAACACCCGCATTCTGGGGAGCGAGCCCGAGCGCGGTGATGTCGTCGTCTTCCGGCATCCGGTGACGGGCACCGATTTCATCAAGCGACTGATCGGCCTGCCCGGCGACCGTATTCAGGTGACCAATGGCGTTCTGCAGATCAATGGCACTGCTGTCGCGCTGCAGGACGCAGGCGATTTCGAGGAGCTGATGGAGCGTCAGGGGCCGATCGGCTCTTACCCGCGCTGCGAGAACGCACCGGTGGGTGAGGGCGCGACCTGTGCCAAATCACGGCAGATCGAAACCTTGCCGGGTGGGGTGGAGCATGTAATCCTGAATATCGCCAATCAGGGCATGGATCACACGGGCGTTTATCAGGTGCCCGAAGGCCATTATTTCTTCATGGGCGACAACCGCGACAATTCCAGCGATAGCCGCCTGCCGCAATCTGCCGGAGGTGTCGGCTTCGTACCGTTTGAAAACCTGATCGGGCGCGCGGATCGCATCATGTTCTCTTCTGCCGGGCGCTCGATGCTGTATTTCTGGACCTGGCGTGGTGATCGTTTCTTCAAGGGGATCGAGTGAAACTGTCTAAAGACATGCGGGCATTTGAGGATCGGATCGGGCACAGCTTTGCCCGGCCCGAACTTTTGCTGCGCGCGCTGACCCATGCTTCGGTGTCTTCGCCGAACCGCAAGGACAACCAGAGGCTGGAATTTCTCGGCGATAGGGTGCTGGGCCTCGTGATGTCCACCGCGCTGTTGGAACATGACAAGACCGCGACCGAAGGCCAGCTCGCGCCGCGCTTTAACGCGCTGGTGCGCAAGGAAGCCTGCGCCGATGTCGCCCGCGAGATCGACCTTGGCTCGGTGCTGAAACTGGGCCGGTCTGAAATGATGTCCGGCGGGCGCCGCAAGGAGGCCCTGCTGGGCGATGCGATGGAGGCGGTAATCGCCGCCGTCTACAAGGACGCCGGGTTCGAGGCAGCGCAGGAGATGATCCTGCGGCTGTGGGGATCGCGTATCGGCAAGGTCGAGGACGACGCCCGCGACCCGAAGACCGCTTTGCAGGAATATGTGCAGGCGCGCCGCCAGAACCCGCCGGCCTATGTGCAGGTTGCCCGCGAAGGCCCGGATCACCAACCGATCTTTACCATCGCGGTCCGACTGGATGACGGGACTGAGGAACAGGCCAGCGCCGGGTCGAAGCGGCAGGCTGAACAGGCCGCTGCCAAGGCGCTTTTGACACGATTGGAGCAAGACACATGACCACACGCGCCGGGTTCATTGCCCTGATCGGAGAGCCGAACGCAGGCAAATCCACCCTTTTGAACCGCATGGTGGGGGCCAAGGTCTCGATCGTGACCCACAAGGTACAGACCACCCGCGCCCGGATCCGGGGTGTGGCGATGGAGGGCGACAGCCAGCTGGTGTTTGTCGACACGCCCGGCCTGTTCAAACCGCGCCGCCGACTGGACCGCGCCATGGTAGCAGCCGCCTGGGGCGGCGCAGCGGATGCGGATGTCGTGGTGCTGCTGATCGAGGCCCATCGCGGCGTTACCGAAGGCGTGGAGCGCATCCTTGAAGGGCTGGCCGACATCGGCAAGGGCCGCACTGTGGCGCTGGCGATCAACAAGATCGACAAGGTGCAGGCCGAGGACCTCCTCGCGCTGACCAAGAAGCTGAACGACGCCTATGAATTCTCCGAAACCTTCCTGATTTCCGCCGAACGCGGCCACGGGGTCGAGGATCTACGTCACTGGTTGGCAGAGCAGGTCCCCGAGGGGCCGTGGCTTTACCCTGAGGATCAGATCGCTGATCTGCCCATGCGCATGATCGCGGCAGAGATGACCCGCGAGAAGCTGACGCTCCGCCTGCACCAGGAACTGCCCTACCAGTTGACCGTCGAGACCGAGAACTGGGAAGAGCGCAAGGATGGCTCCGCCAAGATCGACCAGATCATTTATGTGGTTCGCGATGGTCACAAGGGCATCGTTCTGGGCAAGCGCGGCGAAACCATCAAGGCCGTCAGCCAGGCTGCCCGCGCCGAGTTGGAGGAGTTCCTGGACCGCAAGGTGCATCTGTTCCTGCAGGTCAAGGTCCGCCCGAACTGGCTCGAAGAATCCGAGCGCTATTCGGAGATGGGACTTGATTTCAAAGACGGAAACGCATGAGCCGTCTGACCGCGCGCTTTTGGGTCGATGCCTATCTTGCCCGGCTCCGGTTTTCTGACATTCCGGCCTTTGTGACCGCGCATGGCGATGACACCGCCGGCGCGGTTCTGGTCAAGCTGAACACACTTGATGGGCAGGCGCAGGCCTTTCACCGCTCTTACGATCTGATGAGCGGCGACCGCAAATGGGTTCTGCTGGCCGAAGGGCCAGAGACTGATGTCGATGCTTCGGTCCGGCGGCAGGGCGAGTTTGACCCTGACCTCTGGGTGATCGAGGTCGAGGACCGGCAGGGGCGTCACCTGCTGGATGAACCGGGGCTCGAGTAGGCGATGGACTGGCGTGACCACGGTATATTGCTGACCGTGCGCCGCCATGGTGAGAGCGCTGCCATCATCGATGTCTTCACCGAAGGACACGGGCGCCATGCCGGGGTCGTGCGTGGTGGCGCCGGGCGGCGGATGGCGCCGATCCTGCAACCGGGGGCGCAGCTGGATCTGACTTGGCGCGCGCGGCTTGAGGAACATCTGGGCAGTTATCAGGCTGAACCCCTGCGCAGCCGCGCGGCGGCGGCCCTGTCCGGGCGGTTGGCTCTCGCGGGCCTCAATGCGGTGACAGCGCTTTTGTCCTTTTGCCTGCCGGAACGCGAAGCTTACCCGGCGCTATACGCGCGCACGGAACAACTCTTGGATCTTCTCGAACAAGAAGACCTCTGGCCGCTGGCCTATCTGCATTGGGAGGTGGCGCTACTGGAGGAGATGGGCTTTGGCCTGGATCTGACGGCCTGCGCTGTCACCGGGGCAGAGGAGGGGCTGGTCTATGTCTCCCCCAAAACCGGGCGCGCGGTGTCGGCGGCGGGGGCAGGGGACTGGGCGGACCGTCTGTTGCCGCTGCCACCGGTGCTATTGGGGCAGGGGGCGGCAGAGGATCCCGAGATCGCGATTGCCCTGCGCACCACTGGTTATTTCCTCGAAAGCCATCTGGCGCGCGCTTTGGGCAACCGCCCCCTGCCCGAGACGCGCGGGCGGCTGGTGGATCTGATCAGCCGTCGGCCCTGATCAGCCGTCGGCCCTGAACAGCATCTCGCGGCCTGACCCATTGCGCAGGATCAGCACGTCGCCGGTGACTTCGGCCTCGCCCATGGTTTGCAGTGCCTCCAGGAAACGGGTTTCTTCCAGCAATTCGGGGCAAACCTTGCGGGTCGATGATAGGCCTGTGGTATCGAACCAGGGGTAGGGTGCGGTGGATTCGGCGCGGTAAGCGTTGCAGGGCGCCTGTCCGGCGATCTTGCCGGGGGCGGGGAATTCCAGCGTCGCGGCGGCGCTGAAGGGCGCGCCATCAATTTGGCTCAGCCGCCATGTCTTGCCCGCTGCACCATAGGCCGACAGGGTTTCGTCCCCGGCGCAGGCAGTTAGGGCAACCAGCAGGACCGGTACCAGACGGGCGGGCCATGAAATCATTTTTGTGAAATGGGAAACGGGCATAGGGCAGCCTTCTTCGTATTCAATCAGAGCAGCAATCCGCAGTCAATTTTTGCGGGTCTTCAACCGACGGGGGACTAGGTTCGTCGCGTGGTAGGACAGATTGCCGTGGGACACCAGCGCCGACCGGTAACCAAATGGTTCACTTCATGGGGGGCATGCAGCGATGATTGAAAGGAAAACCGCCTGCCGGGAGCCGTTACCTCAATAAAAAAAGAGGCCCGGCACAAGGCCGGGCCAGTCGGGGATGTCCCCGGGGAGTGATAGGTGTGAAGGGGTCAGGCCAGCAGTCGGCGGGCGATGACCTGCGCCTGAATTTCGGCGGCCCCTTCGAAGATGTTCAGGATCCGGGCGTCGCACAGCACGCGGGAGATCTTGTACTCCAGCGCAAAGCCGTTGCCGCCGTGGATCTGCAGACCGTTGTCCGCTGCCGCCCAGGCAACACGGGCGCCCAGCAGTTTGGCCATGCCAGCCTCAAGGTCGCAGCGGTGGCCGTTGTCCTTTTCCCAAGCCGAGAAATAGGTCAGCTGGCGGGCAACCATGATCTCAACCGCCATCATCGCCAGTTTCGACGACACCCGTGGGAAGTTGATCAGCGATTTGCCGAACTGCTTGCGGTCCTGTGCATACTGCATCGCGATATCCAGCGCCGATTGTGCCACGCCGATGGCGCGGGCTGCGGTCTGGATGCGGGCAGATTCAAAGGTCTCCATCAGCTGTTTGAAGCCTTTGCCTTCTTCGCCGCCCAGAAGGTTCTCACCCTTGACCTTGAAACCGTCAAAGCCAAGCTCATATTCCTTCATGCCGCGATAGCCCAGAACCTCGATTTCACCGCCGGTCATGCCTTCGGTGGGGAAGGGGTTTTCATCGGTGCCGGGCGTTTTTTCCGCCAGGAACATCGACAAACCGCGGTGATCGGTGGTGTCGGGGTTGGTGCGTGCCAGCAGGGTCATCACATGGGTCCGGGCCGCATGGGTGATCCAGGTCTTGTTGCCGGTAACCTCGTAATCGCCATCGGCGTTCTTCACCGCGCGGGTACGCAGGGAGCCAAGGTCCGACCCGGTGTTCGGCTCGGTAAAGACGGCCGTGGGCAGGATTTCGGCGCTGGCGATCTTGGGCAGCCAGTTCGCCTTCTGCTCATCCGTGCCGCCAGCGATGATCAGCTCGGCCGCGATTTCAGAGCGGGTGCCAAGGCTGCCGACACCGATGTAACCGCGCGACAGTTCTTCGGAGACCACGCACATCGACGCCTTGGACAGTCCGAAGCCACCAAATTCCTCAGGGATGGTCAGGCCAAAGACGCCCATCTCGGCCAACTCGTTGATAATCTCGATCGGGATCAGCTCATCCTTGAGGTGCCATTCGTGAGCAAAGGGCTCGACCTTTTCCAGCGCGTAGCGACGGAACTGGTCGCGGATCATCTCCAGTTCTTCGTCCAGACCCGAGGCGCCGAACATGACAGACCCAGCCTGCTCCTGCATCAGTTCGACCAGACGGGTGCGGGCGGCAGCGGAGTTGCCAGCCTGGCACAGGGTTGTGATTTCTGCGCTGTCCAGCAGGCTTTGGGCCGAGGCGTCCAGTCCCAGATCGTTCAGGCGGATGATCTCACCCTGGTTCATCTGGATGCCGCCGCGCATCTGCGCCAGGTATTCGCCAAAGGCGATCTGGTGGATCAGCTGCTCCATTTCGTTGAACTTGCCCTCGGATTGCATCCGCTCGGCCCAGTTCTGCATCTGGCGCAGGCTGTAGACATAGGTGGCAAGCCAGGACAGCCCGTGGGCCGCAGTCTGGTGCTGCTCTACCAGTGCGCCGGAAACGCGGCCATCGGCTGTGACCAGATCGCGGACCGCGCCGCGGGCAGTCTCCAGCAGTTGGTCAAGCGGGCCAAGCGTCGCTGCGGTCAGCGTCAAAAGGTCGGGGAGTACAATCTGCTTCATTTGCAAGTCCTGTCCGTCGTGGGCCATGAGTCACATCCTTCTTCGGTCGCTTGGTGGTAAACATTTCGCAGGTGCAGCGCAATAAAAATACGCCGCGATGCGGCATATCGACCAAAAGTTTCGTGTTTATTTTGCTGCTGCAGCGGTCTGGACCTATCGCTATGAAGAGGCATGACAAGTCTTTTTTCCGCTTTCACACCGTCTGAACTGTCGGCGGCCTTTGCTGTTGCGCTGGTCGCGGGCACGGTCAAAGGGATGGTTGGTTTTGCCATGCCGATGATTCTCGTCTCTGGTCTCAGCATGTTCATGCCGCCGGAAATCGCCTTGGCGGGGCTGATCCTGCCGACGGTTGTGACCAACGGAATGCAGGCCTTTCGGCACGGCTTTGCCGCAGCGGTTCAGTCCTTGAAACGCTTCCGGCTGTTCCTTCTGGTGGGGCTGGTGTTCCTTCTGGGCAGCGCCCAGCTGGTGCGGGTGTTGCCGCAGCAGGTGATGTTGCTGATCATCGGCGTGCCGGTATCGCTGTTCGCCCTGACACAGCTGATGGGCAAGCAGCTGACACTCGCCAGGCCCACGCCCCGGTCCGAAGTGCTGGTGGGCGGCTTTGCCGGGCTGATCGGCGGCATGTCGGGCATCTGGGGGCCGCCGACGGTGGCCTATCTGACCGCCCTTGGCACGGAAAAGAACGAGCAAATCCGTGTGCAGGGCGTGATCTACGGCATGGGGGCGGTCGCCCTGTTGGCGGGGCACATCGGCTCGGGTGTCATGCGGGCTGAAACAGCACCGTTTTCGGTGGCACTGATCCTGCCTGCGGTGATGGGCATGTGGATCGGCGGACGTCTGCATGACCGTATCGATCAGGTTGCCTTCCGCCGTCTGACGCTGTTCGTCCTGCTGGTTGCGGGGTTGAATTTGCTCCGCCGCGCGCTGATGCTGTGATCAGTATCCGTTGATTAGACAGATCCGGGCCTGAAGACTACAAGCAGGGGCAGGAAGACCGACATGGGCAACCGTCTGAATGCAAGCCAGCTTGCGCTTGGATCAATCGCGATCTCCTTGATTGTTCTGGCGCTCAAGCTTGTCGCCTGGTGGGTCACCGGGTCCATTGCGCTGTTTTCCGATGCTCTTGAGTCCCTGGTGAATGTGGGCGGTGCATTCCTGGCGTGGCTCGCGGTGCGCTATGCAAGCCGTCCTGCGGATGCCGGCCACCCGTTCGGGCACCACAAGGCGGAATATTTTTCGGCCGTTGCCGAAGGCATCATGATCATCATCGCTGCCTTCCTGATCCTTGAGCAGTCGATCTATGCATTAATGCGGCCTATCGCGCCCGCTGATTGGGGAATGGCAGGTCTTTGGATCAACGCTGTCGCGATGGTGGCCAACCTGCTCTGGGCGCGCCTGCTGATCGGGCGGGGTGGGGCGTTGCGGTCTCCGGCTCTGGTGGCAGGCGGGCGTCACCTGATGAGTGATGTCTGGACGTCGGTTGGGGTTCTGTTCGGCCTTGGTCTGGCACTGTGGACAGGGTGGAGCTGGCTGGATCCGGCGCTGGCGCTGATCGTGGCGGTCAACATCCTGCGCGAGGGCTATGGAGTGGTGGCCTCCTCGGTCAACGGCTTGATGGATTCGGCTGCTCCGCCGGACGAGCGGGAGGAGATCGAGGAAATCATCCACCGCTCTGCAGAAGGTGCCCTGCAGGTGCACGGGCTAAAGACGCGCCGGGCGGGCACAGCTTTGTTCGTGGAATTTCATATGGTGGTTGCGGGCATGATGACGGTGCGTGCGGCCCATGACATCTGCGACCGGGTAGAGGACGCGATCCGGGCCGAGTTGCCAGAGGCAAAGGTGAACATCCACGTGGAGCCCGAGCACAAGCTGGAGAAGACGGGTATATCTCCGCGCTGAGGTGATTGCATTTCCGCACCAGTTTCCGTTTAACCCATGCCAAAGAGGCACAGGGGCAGGAGCGCAGCACATGGCGATGGAATGGGACAGGTTGTTGAACCCGGGGCGTTTGTGCCGACCCGATTTTGAGGAAAAGCCGGGCCGCCCCGCCTATTTGCAGGATTACGACCGGATCCTGTTTTCCGAACCGTTTCGCCGTCTTGCGCAAAAGACGCAGGTGCATCCGCTGCATTGCCATGACCACGTGCATCACCGGATGATCCACAGCATGGAAACCTCCAGCGTTGGGCGCTCCCTTGGCATTCAGGTGGGGCAGAAACTGGTTGAACGCGGCAGTCTGACCGAAGGGCAGCAGCATGTGATGGCAGGCGTGGTGCAGGCGGCCTGTTTGGTGCATGACATCGGCAACCCGCCTTTTGGTCATTCCGGCGAGGACAGTATCGGCGAGTGGTTCGCGCGCCAGTTCGCCAGCGGCACCGGCCTTGCCGCTGCTGTGCCTGTCAAGGTGCGTCCCGAATTCGAGGCCTTTGAAGGCAACGCGCAAGGCTTTCGCATCGTTGCTCGGCTGGAGATGGGCCAGCGCGAAGGCGGTATGCGCCTGTCCTATGCGACCCTTGGGGCCTTTTCCAAATACCCTTGCACTGCAGAGGCCAAGGCGCTGTCCTCGGGGAACTACGTGGGCCTTAAGAAATTCGGCGTCTTCCAGTCTGAACGCGATCTATTCGCCGAGGCTGCAACGGCGCTGGGCCTGCCCTCGGACGGCACGGGAGCGGCGCAGGTCTGGCGGCGCCATCCGCTTGCCTTCCTCGTCGAGGCGGCGGATGACATCTGCTACCGCATTCTGGATATCGAGGATGCCGCCACGGTGGGCGATCTGGACAGCGATCTGGTGGCGGGCATTCTGGAAGATATCACCGGCAAGGCGAACCACCCGGGCGATGCGGCGATGCCCCTGCGGGACCGCGTCGGAATGCTGCGGGCCATGGCCATCGGGGCCGCCATCGAAAGCGCGGTCGAGGCCTTCATGGCCAACTACGATGCCATCATGATGGGGGAGTTCAGCGATGGGCTGATGGAGGTGTCCACCAAGGCGGACGCCTTTGCCAAGCTGAAAGAGATCTCGAACGCCCGCATCTTTACCGCGCGGCGCAAGACCGAGCTGGAGATTTCGGGGCGTCAGGTGTTGCACGGGCTGCTCGATCACTTTGTCGGCCTTTATGAGGATCTGAAGGCCTGCGGCTGGGACGTCGAGGCATTGAAGGCGCGGCATGGCTATTGGGCGAAACTGATCCGGGCCGTCGATCTGGACCTGCGCGGGGTAACGGATGAGTATACCGCACTGCATTCTTTGGGCGATTTCGTATCGGGCATGACGGATCGCTATGCGGTGAAGGTCCGCGACATGGTCGAAGGACGCATTTCGCAGGGCTGATCAGGATACCGGATCTCTCATGAAACAAAAAACCCGGCCACTGGCCGGGTTTTTCGTTTGATCTGACGAAGAGTTTAGCCGATTGCGGCGGCTTTCACATCTTCGTCGATGTAGGGCAGATACTGTTCGAAGTTGTCTGCGAACATCTGAACCAGTTTGGCGGCCTGCTTGTCGTAGGCGTCCTGATCGTCCCAAGTGCGGCGCGGGTCCAGCAGAACTTCTGCAACGCCGGGCACGGCGACCGGCACGTCAAAGCCGAAGTTGGAGTCCTTGCGGAACTCGACCTCTGCCAGCGAGCCGTCCAGCGCGGCAGTCAGCAGGCCGCGGGTCGCCTTGATCGGCATCCGCGAACCGATGCCATAGGCACCACCGGTCCAGCCGGTGTTCACCAGCCAGCAGGTTGCGCCATGCTGGGCGATCTTGTCACGCAGCAGGTTGCCGTAGACCTCGGGGCGGCGCGGCATGAAGGGCGCGCCAAAGCAGGTGGAGAAGGTCGGCTCCGGCTCGGTCACGCCGCGCTCGGTTCCGGCCACCTTGGAGGTGAAGCCCGACAGGAAGTGATACATCGCCTGCGCCGGGGTCAGCCGCGCGATCGGAGGCAGCACACCGAAGGCATCGCAGGTCAGCATGATGATGTTCTTGGGGTGACCGCCACGCGCGGTGTCAGACGCGTTGGAGATATACTCCAGCGGGTAGGCGCAGCGCATGTTGGCGGTCAGGCTGTCGTCGTCAAAGTCGAGCTCAAAGGTCTCGGGGTCGAAGACCATGTTTTCGATCACGGTGCCGAACTTGGAGGTGGTGGCGTAGATTTCCGGCTCCGCCTCGGGGTTCAGGTTGATGGTCTTGGCATAGCAGCCACCTTCGAAATTGAAGGTGCCGTTGTCGGCCCAGCCATGTTCGTCATCACCGATCAGCACGCGGTCGGGGTCGGCGGACAGGGTGGTCTTGCCGGTGCCGGACAGGCCAAAGAACACGGCGGCGTCGACCGGGTTGCCCTTGGCGTGGTTGGCCGAGCAGTGCATCGGCATGATGCCTTTTTCCGGCAGCAGGTAGTTCAGCAGGGTGAAGACCGATTTCTTGTTCTCGCCCGCGTATTCGGTGCCGCCGATCAGGATCAGCTTCTTGTCGAAGTTCAGCGCGATCACGGTTTCGCTGCGGCAGTTGTGCTTGGCCGGGTCAGCCTGGAAGCTGGGGCAGTTGATGATGGTGAAATCTGCCATGAACTCGTCCAGATCCTCGCGGTCGGGACGGCGCAGCAGGTGGCGGATGAACAGGCTGTGCCAGGCAAGTTCGGTCACCATGCGCACGTTGATCGCGTGGGCAGGGTCCGCACCGCCAACCAGATCCTGCACGAAGTAGTCGCGACCCTTCATGTGCTCCAGCATGTCGGCATAAAGCGCGTCAAAGCCTTCGGGGCTCATCTCGGCGTTGTTTTCCCACCAGATGGTGTCTGCAACCGCTTCGGTCTTGACCACGTGCTTGTCCTTGGGGGAGCGACCGGTGAATTTGCCGGTGGTCACGAGAAAGGCGCCGCCGTTGCCCAGTGTGCCTTCATCCCGTTTCAGCGCCGCTTCGATCAGCGCGGGCTCCATCAGGTTGTAATGGACATTGCCCAGACCCTCGATACCTTGATCTTCGAGGCGGAATTGTGGGTTCACCCGTCCTGATGCCATGTGTTCTTTCTCCTGTGGCGGCTGCTTGAAGCCGCATACATCTAAAGCCGCGCCGTGGGGCAATTCACCGGTAGCGACACCGGTGAGCCGGGTCTTAACATGACGTTTTACACGGTGAACAGGACGCTTTGGCGCAGTTAGCGCCATCAAGTGAACGTTTAGCGCAACCATTTTTTTTGTCGCCAAAAGGAAGCGCTTTCTTCAGTGAGTGCTAAGACATTTTTGCCTTAATTGCGGCCCAAAGGTGCCGTGATTCGCCAATGGGGATTGATTCGCAGCCTGAGAAGGGCGATTAAGGAATGTAAAAAGCGAAAAGCTGAGCAGTGATTTAGGGGCGCATTCAATGTCAAAGATTGCTTTGGTGGACGACGACAGAAACATCCTGACTTCGGTGGCTATGACGCTGGAGGCAGAAGGGTTCGAGGTCGAAACCTACAACGACGGTCAGGCCGCCCTGGATGCTTTTAACAAGAAGCTTCCGGATATGGCCGTGCTGGACATCAAGATGCCGCGCATGGACGGCATGGATCTGCTGCAGCGTCTGCGGCAGAAATCGCAGATGCCGGTGATCTTCCTCACCTCCAAGGACGATGAGATCGACGAAGTTCTCGGTCTGCGCATGGGGGCGGATGACTACGTCAAGAAACCGTTTTCGCAACGCCTGCTGGTCGAACGCATCCGTGCCCTGCTGCGGCGCCAGGAAGCAATCAACGGCGACGCGGTAGAAGGCGCTGCGGTTACAGAGACCAAGGTCATGGAGCGCGGCAACCTACGTATGGACCCGCTGCGTCATGCGGTCAGCTGGAAGGGCAAGGATGTCTCGCTCACCGTGACCGAGTTCCTCCTGCTGCAGGCGCTGGCCCAGCGGCCCGGTTTCGTCAAAAGCCGCGATCAGCTGATGGATGTGGCCTATGACGATCAGGTCTATGTGGATGACCGCACCATCGATAGCCACATCAAACGCCTGCGCAAAAAGATGCGCAGCGCGGATTCCGACTTTGCGGCGATCGAGACGCTGTATGGGATCGGTTACCGCTACAACGAAGAGTAAGAGTCAGATCCGGTTTGGGGAGGCAGGGGGATATGCGCGATACCGGCAGCACACCGCCACCATCCGGTGAGGATGTGGTTCTGGGCGACGATTGGGTCGCTCCAGAGCAAACGGTGACGGAAGAGATGCAGGTGCGCCGGGCCAGCCGCGGGGTATTTTCGCTCAAAGGCTCGCCTTTGACACGGAAAATCATCACCTTCAACCTGATCGCACTGATCATCCTTGTCGCTGGGATTCTCTACCTTAACTCCTCGCGGCAGAGCCTGGTTCGCCAAAAGGCGGGCGCGCTAGTGTCCGAAGCAACCCTGATCGCAAATGTGTTCGAAGCTGAATTGCCTGCGGTGGGCGGCGTCAGCTTTGCCACCGGTGACGGCATCGATGCCGAGGGCACCCTGTCCGGCATCAGCCTGCGGGGCGGGGTCGAAGCCATGGTATTCGATGCTAGTGGCACCCTGATCGCCAGCGTCACAGGCGTTGCGCGCTCGGATGCGTTGAATGCTCTGAATGAAAATCAAAAGGGTAAAACTCTGATCTCCGACGGGCTGTCGGCGCTGTGGTCGGCGGCGGGCAGTGTGTTCAAATCCGGGGAAAACACCGCCGATGCGGGGCTTACGCTCGAGGCGCAATTGGGCCGGTTGGCGGAGCACACCCTTGGCGCCGGAGCAACAGTTGATACTGCCGTAGATACCAGGGGGGGTACGGTCTTCTCGGCGGCAGCCCCGATTCTTCACAACGGACAGGTCATCGGAGTGGTGGCCCTGGCCTCTCCCATCGGAGAAATCGACGCGCTGGTGCGTGGTGAGCGCGAGCGCGTGTTGCAGATGTTCGTCGTGGCGCTGCTGGTTTCCGTCGGGCTCAGCCTGGTTCTTGCCTCGACCATAGCCAATCCTCTTGCCGATCTGGCAGAGGCTGCGGAAAGCGGGCGCGACCGTGATGCCCGAAAAAGTCACCCCGGCCGGGTACGTATCCCGGACCTCTCTGCACGGCCTGACGAGATTGGTCGTCTCAGCCGGGCGCTGCGCGGAATGGTAAAAGCGCTCTACAGTCGCATCGATAGTAACGAACAATTTGCAGCTGATGTGGCACATGAGATCAAGAATCCCTTGGCGAGTCTGCAATCTGCAGTCGGGACCTTGCGGATGGTAAAGCGCGAAGACCAACGGGAGAAGCTTATGGAAGTGATCGAACACGACGTGCGCCGCCTTGACCGGCTGGTGAGCGATATCTCGAATGCTTCCCGACTGGATGCCGAACTGGTCAAGGAAGAAGAAGAAGAATTCGACCTCCTGACCATGCTGGGCAATCTCAACCAGTTCCTTGGCGAAGATGCCCGCTCCAAGGGGATCGACTATATCGCCGACTTGCCGCCGCAACCGATCATGCTTCAGGGACTTGAGGCGCGTCTGGCGCAGGTGTTCGTCAACCTGATCACCAATGCGATTTCCTTTTGCGAAGATGGCGATGCGATCCGTGTCTGGGCGCGACGCCGGGCCAATCGGGTGCTGATTGTGGTCGAGGACACCGGCCCGGGCATTCCCGAACAGGCGCTATCGAACATTTTTAAACGCTTCTACTCACAGCGCCCGGAAGAGCATTTTGGCAATAACTCTGGCCTTGGACTGGCGATTTCAAAGCAGATCGTCGAAGCGCATGGCGGTGTGATCTGGGCCGAGAATATCCGGCCGACCGAAGCCGACATCACCTCTGAACCGCTGGGTGCGCGGTTTGTGGTCGGCCTGCCGGTGTGATCCTCTTGTGATGGTCCTGTGATGGTGCAGGACCTTAGCCATTGTATACATGCCTCCTGTGTAGCGCTTGACGGGCGTGGCCTCCTGATCCGGGGGGCTTCCGGCAGTGGGAAATCGGCGCTGGCCCTGCATTTGATGGCCTATGGAGCGCAGCTGGTCGCGGACGACCGGGTTTTGCTCACGCTTCATGATGGATCCGTCGTGGCGCGGCCACCCAAGGCAACCGCAGGCCTGATCGAAGCGCGCGGTCTGGGCATCCTGCACGCGGAAAACACCGCTCAGGCGGCTGTCTGTGCCATTGTGGACTTGGACCGGCTTGCAGACGGGCGGCTTCCGGCCCAGTCTGCCGAAACGATTCTGGGGCTGGATCTTCCCGTGATACACCGCGTGGAGGCAACGCATTTCGCTCCGGCCCTGTTGCAGTATCTGAAATGTGGAGCCCTGAACCCTGATGCCTGACGTCGATCCCGATGCACAGCCGATCGTTCTGGTCACCGGTCCGTCCGGCGCCGGGCGCACCACGGCGATCAATGTGCTGGAGGATCTGGGGTTCGAGGCGATTGACAACCTGCCGCTGCGGCTGCTGCCGATCCTGATCGAAGCGGCAGGGGTGAGCGCGCCAATGGCGTTGGGGCTGGACAGCCGCAACCGGGATTTCGCCCCGGGTGCCCTTCTCGACATGATTGAAATGCTGGCGGCGCGGCAGGACGCGGAGCTGACGGTTCTTTATCTGGATGCCCGTCCCGATGTTCTGTTGCGGCGTTATTCGGAAACACGGCGCAGGCACCCACTGGCCCCGGCAGAAACGCCCGAGGTTGGCGTGGCGCGGGAGCAGGACCTGATGGCGCCAATTCGAGAACGCGCGGATATGCTGCTCGACACCTCCGAAATGAATGTGCACCAGCTGAAGGCCGAGATTGAACATTGGTTCGCGCCGGATGGGCGGTCGCTGGCCCTGTCCGTACAAAGTTTTTCCTACAAACGCGGTGTGCCGCGCAGCGTCGATCTGGTCTTTGATTGCCGGTTCCTGGCAAACCCCTATTGGGAAGAGGCACTGCGGTCGCTGAATGGCCGCGACGCTGCGGTTCAGGACTATGTGAAACAGGACCCGCTGTATGACGGGTTCATGGCGCGGGTGGTGGATATGGTCCGGTTTTTGTTGCCCGCCTTTCGCAGCGAAGGGAAATCGCATCTCTCCATCGCCTTTGGCTGTACCGGTGGGCAACATCGTTCGGTGACCCTGGCAGAAACCCTGGCTAAGACCCTTGCGGAAGACGGGCAGCAGGTGTCAATTAGACATCGCGAGCTGCAGCGCTAACAGCGGAACGGAGAGGCCGGGTTGATCGGGATTGTTATTGTCGCGCATGGGGGGCTGGCCAGAGAGTATCTGGCCGCCGTTGAGCATGTGGTTGGCGAGCAGCCGAACCTGCGTGCGATTACCATTGCGCCTGACGATGACCGTGACGACAAACAGCGCGAAATCTGTATTGCGGCCGACGATGTGGACACCGGCGATGGCGTTGTGATCGTTACAGACCTGTTTGGTGGCTCTCCGTCCAATCTCAGCCTACGGGCCTGTGCGCCCACGGATCGGCGCATCCTTTACGGCGCCAATCTTCCGATGCTGATCAAGCTGGCAAAATCCCGCCACCTGCCGGTTGCCGATGCCGTGCGCCAGGCGATGGAGGCGGGTCGCAAATACATCAACTCGCAGAACATTAACCCCGCAGGGGAGTAAGACACTTCAATGGCAGTTAAAACGCTGAAGATCATAAATGAAAAAGGCCTGCATGCGCGTGCCTCCGCAAAGCTGGTCGAAGTGGTCGAAGGCTTTGATGCCACGGCTGAGGTTTCAAAGGACGGTCTGTCAGCTTCCGGCGACAGTATCATGGGGCTTTTGATGTTGGCAGCCTCGAAAGGAACGACTATTGACGTCGATACTTCGGGGCCGGACGCAGAGGCTCTGGCAGAGGCTTTGGAGGCTCTTGTCGCCGACAAATTCGGCGAAGGATACTGAAGGGCACAAGCACCTGTGGAAGACGGGAAGGGCAAAGTGGCGGATACGGCGCATGACCATGACGGCGGCCTGAAGGCAGAGTCGGAGACGGGCGAGGTCTATGACCGGCGCACCCTGACCTATGCCAATTCCTTTGACGACCGCTGGACCTCGCTTGCCATCCGCGCCATCGAATGGTTCACCGGCAAGCTGACCATTCTGCGCATGGTCAAGAAGTTCGAAAAGCAGAACGCCCAGTACCGCGGCCAGAAATTCTGGCGCGGCGCGTTGAACGTGATGGGGATCGATCTGCTGACGCCCGAAGAGCAGATCCGCAACATTCCCGCCGAAGGTCCGGTTGTGATCGTGGCGAACCACCCGCACGGAATGGTCGATGGCATGATCTTTGCTGACCTGATTGGTCGCATCCGGCTTGATTACCGAATTCTGACGCGTTCGGTCCTGACGGGGCTTGATGAGGCGGCGACCTCCTTCATGATCCCGGTGCCGTTCCCCCATGACCCTGAAGCGCAGCGCAAGATGGTGGAAATGCGAGCCAAGACCATGGCCCATCTGAAGGAAGGCGGCGTTGTGGCGCTGTTCCCGTCGGGTGTGGTGATGTCGTCGGACAGCTGGTTTGGCCCTGCTATCGAGCAGGAGTGGAATGTGTTCACCGCGCAGCTGATCCGCCGTTCTGGCGCGCGTGTGGTTCCGATCTTCTTCCCGGGGTCGAATTCGCGCTGGTATCAGATCGCCTGCCGGATCTCTCCGATCCTGCGTCAGGGGCTGCTGCTGCATGAAATCGTGCGCTCCTGCAACAAGCCGCAGGCGCCGGTGGTCGGAGAGCCGCTGACGGATGCGCAGATGGAGCGGCTGCACAGCGATCCGCGCGGCTTCATGGCGTGGCTGCGAGAGCATACCTTGTCGCTGGGCAGTAAAACTCCGACTGACGACAAGTAATCCGCTTTCTGCAATGATGGATGCGCTACAGGACGCGCTGCAGCGGCTTGACCGCTGCGGGGCAGGCCCTTGGATAGGGCCGTCGCCGCAGCAGTCTGTAAAGCCCGGTGATCAGCGCGTCGGAACCGGCGTTTCCCCGCGATAGTCATAGAACCCGCGCTGTGTCTTGCGGCCCAGCCAGCCAGCCTCGACATATTTGGTCAGCAGCGGGCAGGGGCGGTATTTGGTGTCGGCCAGCCCGTCGTGCAGCACGTTCATGATGGCAAGACAGGTGTCCAGGCCGATGAAGTCTGCCAGTTCCAGCGGCCCCATCGGATGGTTGGCGCCCAGCTTCATCGATTCGTCGATGGATTTCACCGACCCAACCCCTTCATAGAGGGTGTAGACGGCTTCGTTGATCATCGGCATCAGGATCCGGTTGACGATGAAGGCGGGGAAATCTTCGGCGCTGGCGGCGGTCTTGCCCAGACGCTCCACCACGGTCTGACATGCCGTGAAGGTCTCCTCGTCGGTGGCAATACCGCGGATCAATTCGACCAGCTGCATCACTGGCACCGGGTTCATGAAGTGGAAGCCCATGAAACGTTCGGGGCGGTCGGTGCGACTCGCCAGACGGGTGATCGAGATAGACGAGGTGTTCGAGGTGAGAATCGTATGCGGCTGCAGATGCGGTTGCAGATCTTCAAAGATCGCCTGCTTGATGGTTTCACGCTCGGTTGCCGCTTCGATGACCAGATCGGTGGCCCCGATATCGGGCAGAGCCAGCGTCGGAGTGATGCGCGCAAGGGCGGCATTCATGTCCTCTTCGCTGATCTTGCCGCGACTGGCCTGCCGGGCCAGGTTCTTCTGGATCGCACTCATAGCGCCATCCAATGCGGTCTGATTTACATCATTGATAACAACGTCATAACCCGCAACTGCCATGACATGGGCAATGCCGTTGCCCATCTGTCCCGCTCCGATTACGCCGATTTTTTTGACTTCCATGCCGATGGCTCCCTGGCTGCCTGCCGGGTGATCTTATCGGTCGTTTCGGGGGGGGCACAAGGCTGGCGCAGGGGTATTTTAACCAAATTTGAGCTTTAGGAAATTTGCAAGTTTTCAGGCTCAAAGTGAGTATCGGGTGAAAAATTGGTGGGACTATGAGTTACGAACTCCAAAGCGTTTCGACGCTTTCGGGTGGAACATGTTGCTATGCAGGCTCAAGGCTGCAGGTACGTGGACCCGAACGCGACTTGAATGAACCTTATATCGCATTTCTGGGCGGAACAGAGGTGTTTGGTCGCTTTGTGGCTGAGCCGTTTCCCGCCGTCGCCGAATCCCTGCTGGATGTGCCATGCATCAACCTTGGTGGTGTGAACGCGGGGCTGGACAGTTTCATGAGCGATGACAGCCTTATGAGGGTGGCTAAGGAATCAGATATCGCTGTCTTCCAGCTTCTGGGCGCCCAGAACCTGTCGAATAAATATTACCGGGTGCATCCGCGCCGGAATGACCGGTTCCTGCAAGCCCGCCCTGAACTGAAGGCCCTTTTTCCGGAAGTGGATTTCACCGAGTTTCATTTCAACAAGCATCTCCTGACCGAGCTCAAAAACGTCTCTGAGGAGCGGTTTGAAACCCTCTGCCTGCATCTGCAATCTGTGTGGGTCAGTCGCATGGGTGATCTCATCACTGCGATGGACGGACGGTTGGTGCTGCTGTGGCTGCGCTATAATCTGGGTGGTGTGGGAATGTTCGGACGTGAACCGGTCCTGGTCGATCAGGCGATGGTCGATTCTCTGAGGCCCTTGGTCAAAGGGGTGGTAGAGCTCCCCGTTGCCACCGCAGGGCTGGCAAATGACGTGATGGGCATGGATATGGGGCCGCTCGACCTGCCGACAGCGCGCCATATGCTGGGGCCGAAGGAACACAACCGGATTGGATGCGCCACGGCTGAGAAGCTGCAGGGTATCCTGGGGCAGCGCAAAGCAGCGGGCTGACCCGCATGTGATAGCTGCCGGTCAGTAGGGTGGCCGACCTGCTGCCTGGTTTTCGAAGTATACAGAACGCAAAAGGCCCGCATCGGATGCGGGCCTTTTTCGATGACATGTGGCTCTGTGTGGCCCGGCGTGTGCCGGGCCGGAGCCAGGGCTTTTAGCCCAGTTTTTCGGTGAGTTCGGGGACGGCCTGGAACAGGTCTGCCACGAGGCCATAATCGGCAACCTGGAAGATCGGTGCCTCTTCGTCCTTGTTGATGGCGACGATGATCTTGGAGTCCTTCATGCCCGCCAGGTGCTGGATCGCGCCGGAGATGCCGACCGCGACATAGAGCTCGGGGGCGACGACCTTACCGGTCTGACCCACCTGCCAGTCGTTCGGAGCATAGCCGGAATCGACCGCAGCACGGGACGCACCAACCGCAGCGCCCAGCTTGTCCGCCAGACCTTCGATCAGTTTGAAGTCCTCTTCGGAGCCGACACCGCGACCACCGGAGACAACAACGCCAGCCGAGGTCAGCTCGGGGCGGTCGCTTTCGGCAACCTTGTCTTCGACCCATTCGGACAGGCCGGGGTTCTCGGCTGCGCCGGTGGTTTCAACAGCGGCAGAGCCGCCTTCGCCAGCTGCGTCGAAGGTCGAGGTCCGGAAGGAGATGACCTTCTTGGCGTCTTTCGACTTCACGGTTTGGATCGCGTTACCGGCGTAGATCGGACGCTCGAAAGTGTCGGCGTCGACAACAGCGGTCACATCCGAGATCACCATCACGTCCAGCAGCGCAGCAACGCGCGGCAGCACGTTCTTGGCGTCGGTGGTCGCAGGTGCCACGATGTGGCTGTAATCACCAGCCAGCGACACGATCAGCGCTGCAGTCGGCTCGGCCAGGCGGTGACCCAGCGAGGCGTCCTCGGCGACCAGCACCTTGGCCACGCCGTCGATCTTGGCAGCAGCGTCGCCTGCGGCAGCAGCCGATGCACCGGCACAAAGCACGGTCACATCACCCAGCGCCTTGGAGGCGGAGACAGCCTTGGCGGTGGCGTCCATCGCCAGTTCGCCATTGTTCACTTCAGCAAGGAGAAGAACAGCCATTACACAGCCCCCGCTTCTTTGAGTTTCGCAACCAGTTCGTCAACCGAACCGACCATGATGCCAGCCGAGCGGGCCTGCGGTTCGGTGGTGGAGACGATCTCAAGACGCGGGGAGACATCGACGCCGTAATCGGCAGCGGTTTTCTCGTCCAGCGGCTTTTTCTTGGCCTTCATGATGTTCGGCAGCGAGGCATAGCGCGGCTCGTTGAGGCGCAGGTCCACGGTGACGATGGCGGGCATCTTGACAGAGATGGTCTGCAGACCGCCGTCTACCTCGCGGGTGACCTTGGCGCTGTCGCCGTCGATGTCGACTTCGGAGGCAAAGGTGCCCTGCGACCAGCCCAGAAGCGCGGACAGCATCTGACCGGTGGCGTTCATGTCGTTGTCGATCGCCTGCTTGCCTGCGAGCACCAGACCGGGCTGCTCTTCCTCGACGACCTTGGCGAGGATCTTGGCCACGGCCAGAGGCTCGATATCGGTGTGCACGTCATCGGCGGCGACAACCAGGATGGCGCGGTCTGCGCCCATGGCCAGCGCGGTGCGCAGGGTTTCCTGTGCCTGTTTCACGCCGATCGAGACCGCAACGACCTCATCCGCCTTACCGGCTTCTTTCAGGCGAATGGCCTCTTCGACGGCGATTTCGTCAAAGGGGTTCATCGACATTTTGACGTTGGCGAGATCGACACCGCTTCCGTCCGCTTTGACGCGGACCTTCACGTTATAGTCAATCACGCGTTTGACAGGCACGAGTACCTTCATTTTGCGTTCTCTCCTTAACAAACGGCCTGCCGTGGGGACGGCGGGCCTCCATGCTCTCGCGCCGTTGATACCGGGTCAGTGGTGCGGGCAACAGTGAAAAATCGTCATGTTAGCGGCCCCGGACGTCGCGTCCGCGTGTTTGTCGCATCATTTTTGCAAGAATGTTTCGCAAGCGCCCCTGCCTGCCGCCACGGCAGATTTCCACTCCGGCGTTGTCGCCGGGGCATGTCTTGGGCCCCTGCGATTCGCAGAGGCGATGATCCGGGGGTCAGCGGTTGGCGCCCGGAACCCAGAGCACATCCAGATCGCCATTGTCATTGGCGGCGCGGGAGGCGACGAAAAACCAGTCGGACAGGCGGTTGAGATATTTGACCGCTGCCGGGTTCACGTCTTCTTCGGTGGCAAGCTCGGTCGCCAGGCGTTCCGCGCGGCGCGCCACGGTGCGGCAGACGTGCAGATGGGCAGCCAGTTTCGACCCGCCAGGCAAAACAAAACTGCGCAGCGGCGCCAGTTCCTTGTTCATCACATCGATCTCGGCTTCGAGCCGGTCGACCTGACTGGGCACCATGCGCAGCGGCGGGTATTCCGATTCGCCGTCCTTATCCATTTCCGGGCGGCAAAGGTCGGCCCCCAGATCGAAAAGGTCATTCTGGATGCGGGTAAGGGCGGCATCCATTTCACCTGAGGCCTCAAGACGGGCAACGCCGACAAAAGCGTTCAACTCGTCCGAGGTGCCATAGGCGGTGACCCGGGCCGAATGTTTGGCAACCCGGTCACCATTGCCCAGAGCCGTATCGCCCTTGTCACCGGTGCGGGTGTAAATCTTGTTCAGAACAACCATGATTTCTTATCCTCCCTGATTGCGCAGGTAGACATAGGCGGCCACCAGTACAACGGCAATGAACTGGAACAGTAGCCGGAGGCGCATCATCTTGTTGCCATACTTGTGGTTGAAGGCGCCGCCTTTACCAAAGCCACCAAGCCCGATCACCAAAACGATCACCACGGCCGCCATGGCCAGGATGGCCAGAATATAGAGCGGATCACCCATTGCTCTTGCTCCTTCGCATTTGCGTTGCCCCGGTCTATCGCCTGCATGGGCGGATGGCGACCGCGAATCCGCTATCTAAGCCGCGCCAGGATGCGGTCAATTGACCGGGTTGGCAAAATCCGGCGCAGGAAGCCCGCGATATGGGTCGGCGTGGTTACGTAATAGCGCGGGCGGGGGCGAGGCGACTCGCAGGCATGGATCAGTTTCGCCGTCACCGCCGAGGCTGGGAGTTCGAACCGGTCGGGGCCTTTGCTTTCGTAAAGCCGCTTTAGCAGGCTCTCCTCATAACGGGCGCGCAGGGGTGAGGCGCGCCAATCCACGTAGCGTTCGAAATGCGGGATAGAGTTTTCGCGAATCTTCGATGTCACCGGGCCGGGTTCGATCAGGATCACATGGATGTTGGTGTCCGTTAGTTCGATCCGGAGCGTATCCGTCAGCCCTTCGATGGCGTATTTGGTTGCCACATAGGCGCCTCGCCACGGGAAGGTCACCAGACCCAGAATGGACGAGTTCTGCACGATGCGCCCATGGCCCTGCGCCCGCATCACCGGCAGCACCTGACGTGTCAGCTCGTGCCAGCCGAAGAAATTGCTTTCGAAGATGTCACGCAACGCCTCAGTCGGCAGATCCTCGACTGCGCCGGGCAGCCCGTGTGCGCCGTTGTTGAACAGCACATCAAGGCCCCCGCCGGTTGCGGTCAGCACTTGCTTCAGTCCGTCCGTGATGGTGTCTGGCCGGGTGTAGTCGATCAGCGGACTGTCGAAGCCTTCATCGCGCATCCGGTCGCAGTCTTGCTGCTGGCGGCAGGAGGCAAAGACCCGCCAGCCACGATCCCGCATGCCGCGGGCCGCATCCAGTCCGATGCCCGAAGAACTGCCCGTAATCAGGATGGTTTTTTGCATATTGCCCCCATTGCATCTGCGCGGGGGATACCCGCGCCAGCGCAGTTATGGGGCCTTTTGACTGACCAGTGAAGCGGCGATCCAGCCAAAATGTTCATTGTCCGGGGTGCGCAGATGCAGCCAGCCGGTGCCGCTGTCCCCGATCACGATCACTTCGTCCCCGGCCAGCAGGCGGGTGATGATCGGATAGGCGGTGCCCGGCCCCTGCCGCATATTGACCCGCGCGGCCCGGATGCTGCGTTTGTCCGTTTTGGGGTCTTCCGTCAGCCCAGGGGCAAGCAAAGCCGTGCCTGTCGTCGGGGGGTGGTTGGTGGCGGCCGCCAGTGGCGCCTGAGTTGTGCCCAGACCTTGCAAGCCGAGTTGCATCCCGCCGCCAAGGCCCTCTTCAAGCGAGGCAAGTTGCATTCCCCCGGTGTCCAGCCCGGCGGAGATCACCCGCGCCGCAGAGGTCCGGGATGTAACGGATGGTGTGGTGCCCGGGGGGCTGGCGGTCTCGCGGGGGGAGGTGGCGCTGGACGCGGCTGTGCCATCCTTGGCAGCGGCGGTCTCGGTCTCTTGGGCGCCCTGATTGGGGGATAAATTGGGGGATAGGCTCTGCTGGCCAGCGGCACGTGCCTGCGCCAGGGCCTTATGTCGCTGATCAAGAGAGGTCCGGGTCACCAGAGAGCTTGCGGTGACGGTTATTTCATTGCGGGGTGTTGCGAGTTTGGCCGGGCTGTCTGTGGGGTCCGTGGCCGCGCTCTTTTCCACCACAGGCCGTTGCGGCGGCGTAAAATCCGCCCCGCCGCTGAGCTCATAGAACCCCCAGCCAAGGAAGGCAAAAGACGCCAGAACAAAGCGCGACATGGCGTGGTCCCCCGGAAAATAGCAATATTTAACGACAGCCCGAGGCAGATGCCCCTGCGGCATCGTTCGTGGGCGGTGGCGGCCGAATCCTGCTGTTCGACCCTGTGGCACTGACGCCAGAACATTAGGCTGTGCGGGTTTAAGCCTAGGTGAAAAAGGATCGTAAACACAGGGGAGAGTCCGATTTCTTCTCCCCCAAGTGGTGCCAAGGGGGAAAATCCGGGCCGGGGGAGGACAACGCGCCGCTTTACCGCGGCACATGGGGGCAGTATTACCACGGAATGAGTGACTTGGTAGAAGACCCCGACCTCCCCTCCGCGCCGCAGAACGGCGAAGTGCTGGAACCGCTGCGCCGCGCTATTGGCGAGCGTTACCTGACCTATGCGCTGAGCACGATCATGCACCGGGCGCTGCCCGATGCGCGTGACGGGCTGAAGCCGGTGCATCGGCGCATTCTTTATGCGATGAACCGGTTGCGGTTGAATTCGACTGGAGGCTTTCTGAAATCGGCGAAGATTTCCGGCGACACCATGGGGGATTTCCACCCCCACGGCGACGCGGCGATCTATGATGCGATGGCGCGTCTGGCGCAGGATTTCAACGTTCGCTACCCGCTTGTCGACGGTCAGGGCAACTTCGGCAATATCGATGGCGATAACCCGGCGGCCTCGCGCTATACCGAGGCGCGCATGACCTTTGTCGCCGAGGCGATGCTGGACGGTCTGAACGAGGATGCCGTCGATTTTCGCGACAACTACGATGGCCGCCTGACCGAACCGGCGGTTTTGCCGGCAACCTTCCCGAACATTCTGGCCAATGGCGCCAGCGGTATCGCTGTGGGCATGGCGACCAATATTCCGCCGCATAACATTGCCGAGCTGATCGACGCCTGTATCCACCTGATCAAGGCGCCCGGCGCCGATGATGATACCCTGTTGAAATACGTGCCGGGGCCAGATTTCCCGACTGGCGGGGTGATCGTCGAACCGCAGGAAAACATCGCAAAGGCTTATCGCACCGGGCGTGGCTCCTTCCGGCTGCGCGCCACCCATGAGGTCGAGGACCTTGGCCGGGGTCAGTGGCAGATCGTGGTCACGGAAATCCCCTATCAGGTTCAGAAATCCAAGCTGATCGAAAAAATCGCCGAGCTGATCCAGACCAAGAAGGTGCCGATTCTCGGCGATGTGCGCGATGAGAGCGCCGATGACATCCGCATCGTGCTGGAGCCGCGTTCCAAGAACGTCGACCCCGATGTGCTGATGGGCATGCTCTATCGCAACTCCGATCTGGAACTGCGCTTCTCGCTTAACATGAACGTGCTGATCGACGGGGTCACGCCCAAGGTCTGCTCGATGAAAGAGGTACTGCGCGCCTTTCTTGATCACCGCCGCGACGTGCTGCAGCGCCGCTCGCGCCACCGGATGGCCAAGATCGACCACCGGCTGGAGGTTCTGGACGGTTTCATCATCGCCTTCCTCAACCTCGATCGGGTGATCGACATCATCCGCTATGATGAGGACCCCAAGGCCGCTCTGATGCGGGAGGATTGGTCGAAGGATCACCCTCGTGCCTATGACGAGGCGGACTACAAAACACCCGGTGTAGGCACCGGAGAGCTGTCCGAGGTTCAGGCCGAGGCGATTCTCAACATGCGGCTGCGCTCTTTGCGCAAGCTGGAAGAGATCGAGCTGACCCGGGAACGCGATGCCCTGCGCGAGGAACGCGCCGGGCTGGTGGAATTGCTGGGGTCGGAAGAACTGCAGTGGACCCGGATTACCGAACAGCTGCGGGAAACCAAAAAGCAGTTCGGCAAGAACTACGAAGGCGGCGCCCGCCGCACCCGGTTTGCCGAGGCAGGCGAAGTCGAAGAAGTGCCGCTGGAGGCAATGATCGACCGCGAACCGATCACCGTTGTCTGTTCGCAGATGGGCTGGATCCGGGCCATGACCGGCCATATCGACCTGAACCGTGAATTGAAGTTCAAGGACGGCGACGGGCCGCGTTTCATCTTCCACGCGGAAACCACCGATCGGCTGCTGGTCTTTGGCAGCAACGGGCGATTCTATACGGTCAGCGCCGCAACGCTGCCCGGTGGCCGCGGCATGGGCGAGCCTCTGCGCCTGATGGTGGACCTGCCCAACGAGGTCGAAATCGTCGATATCCTGATCCACAACCCCGAAGGCAAGATCCTGGTCGCCTCTTCTGCGGGCAACGGGTTCATCTGCGCCGAAAAGGACATCGTGGCCCAGACGCGCGGCGGCAAGCAGGTGTTGAACGTCAAGGACGACGAACAGGCGCGAATCTGTGTGCCTGTCACCGGCGATCACGTGGCCGTGGTGTCGGAAAACGGCAAATTCCTGGTCTTCTCGGTCGAGGAAATGCCGGAACTGTCCCGCGGCAAGGGCGTGCGCCTGCAAAAGTACAATATGGCGCGCGGCAAGCAGGGCTCGCTGGAGTTGGATGGTGGCCTTAGCGATGTCACCACCTTCAACTGGGATGATGGCCTGACCTGGGAAATGGGCGGCGGCAAGACCCGCCATGAAACGGATCTCAGCCAATGGCTGGGTAAACGCGCCGGTGTCGGCAAGCGTCCGCCCTATGGCTTCCCACGGAATTATAAATTCAAGTGATGGTGCGGGGCGCGGAAAATCTGTGCCCCCTTTGCCACCTGCCGTCGGTGTTGCTGACGCGCGTCTTTACCGGCGCGCGCGGCTCTGCCTATCTGTGCGCGACCGGCCTCATACACCAGCTTCATACAAGGGAAATGGAATGACCCGACTTCTTGCCTTTCTGGGCCTTTTTGCGCTGCTTTCGGCCTGCACTGAAACGCTGCTGGACGAACCACCCGAGGATCTGGGTGCCTTCCGGGTGCGGGTTGCCCATGTTTATACTGAAAAAGCGCTGAAATGGCCGATGTCCCGCGCTGCGGAGCAATCGGAGTGGATCGAGCCGATGAAAACAGCGCTGGAAGCCCGCCTGCGCCGCTATGACGGGCCGCAGGAGTACGACGTTGCCGTGACCCTTGAGGGCTTCATGCTGGCGCCGCCGGGGGTGCCGGTGCTGTTCAATCCCAAAAGCGTCGCGGTTGTGAATGTCTTTGTCTACGACGTGGAAAAGGAAGAGTTCCTTGCCGACAAGCATCAGATGGAGATCTTCGAGGACACCACAGGCGAAAGCGCGATTGTCGGCTCGGGCCACAGCCGGACCAAGGAAGAACAGATCGCCGGATTGTCGCTGAATATCGCCGATGCGGTGGAAGAATGGATGGCCGAACAGCACAAGGAAAACGGCTGGTTCGATCTGCGGGCCGAGGCCGCCGAGTAAGGCATTGCCCCGCTCCGGGGTGCGAAACCACATCAATCCGGACGAAGTTTGCCAAATCCACGACTGTCAAGCAGGAACGGGTTGATTTTTGCGCGTAAACCAAATAATCGGCGCGCGCAGAGGAAACCGGGTCGCATAGGGACCCCACATTTCAAAAGGGCGCCAAGAGAATGGCTAAGGAAAAGTTTGAGCGTAATAAACCGCACGTCAACATCGGCACCGTTGGCCACGTTGACCACGGCAAAACCACGCTGACCGCAGCGATCACCAAATACTTCGGTGACTTCAAAGCCTACGACCAGATCGACGGCGCACCGGAAGAAAAAGCCCGCGGCATCACCATCTCGACCGCCCATGTGGAATACGAGACCGAGAACCGCCACTATGCACACGTCGACTGCCCCGGCCACGCTGACTATGTGAAAAACATGATCACCGGTGCGGCGCAGATGGACGGCGCGATCCTGGTTGTGAACGCAGCTGACGGCCCGATGCCCCAGACCCGCGAGCACATCCTGCTGGCGCGTCAGGTTGGCGTTCCGGCGCTGGTCGTGTTCATGAACAAGGTTGACCAGGTCGACGACGAAGAGCTGCTCGAGCTCGTCGAGATGGAAATCCGCGAACTGCTGTCTTCCTACGACTTCCCGGGCGACGATATCCCGATCATCGCAGGTTCCGCTCTGGCGGCGATGGAAGGCCGTGACCCGGAAATCGGCGAAAACAAAATCAAGGAACTGATGGCGGCTGTGGATGAGTACATCCCGACCCCCGAGCGTGCCGTTGACCTGCCGTTCCTGATGCCGATCGAAGACGTGTTCTCGATCTCCGGTCGTGGTACCGTTGTGACCGGCCGTGTTGAGCGTGGCGTGATCAACGTTGGCGACGAAATCGAAATCGTCGGCATCCACGACACCAAGAAAACCACCTGCACCGGTGTTGAGATGTTCCGCAAGCTGCTGGACCGCGGCGAAGCCGGCGACAACATCGGCGCGCTGCTGCGTGGCGTTGACCGTGACGGCGTTGAGCGTGGTCAGGTTCTGTGTAAGCCGGGCTCCGTGACCCCGCACACCAAATTCGAGGCAGAAGCATATATTCTGACCAAAGAAGAAGGTGGCCGTCACACCCCGTTCTTTGCGAACTACCGTCCGCAGTTCTACTTCCGGACCACCGACGTGACCGGCACCGTGACCCTGCCGGAAGGCACCGAGATGGTGATGCCGGGCGACAACCTGAAGTTCGAAGTTGAACTGATCGCCCCGATCGCTATGGAAGACGGTCTGCGTTTCGCCATCCGCGAAGGCGGCCGCACCGTCGGCGCTGGCGTTGTTTCCAAAATCATCGAGTAATCAGGTCTCCTGATTGCTGATGGAAAGGGCCTCCTTCGGGAGGCCCTTTTTCTATGTGCATGAAACTGAAACGGGCGAGGGTCGCCTGAGCGATGAAACAGCTGGAGTCAGGCGGACTTGATCGGATCAGGCGCACGTCCGGCGGCCTGGTCTGCCTTGTCGGTGATCTGGTCCAGCGACGTCTCAAGGCTTTGCCTTAGAGCCTCTGCTTCGTCGTCTGTCGGTTTCTTAGGAACGGTTTCCTGCCATTCCTGACAGATCAGTACACCGCGGGAAAACGGCAGCGGCAGCATCTGCTTGTCCCAGGTGGGCAGCTTCAGGACCTTCTTTTCCGCAAAGGCCACGGTGAAGACCCGGCAGCCGGTCATGCGGGCCCAGGTGATCGGCACGCCCGAGGAAATCCTGGCAGGGCCGCGCGGCCCGTCGGCCGCGATCCCGATGGAACAGCCTTCCTTGGTGCGGCGCAGCACCTCCCGCGACAGGGCAACGTGGCGCTTGTGGCTGGACATCGGGATTGTCTCGAAACCAAGCCGCACCAGGATTTGCCCGGCCAGCCGTCCGGCCCGCGCCGCCGAGGTCAGGGCGCAGATGCGCCCCAGAGAGGTGTCGAACAGGTAGGGCGCCATGATCAGCCGTTGATGCCACAGAACAAATATGACCGGCTCTCCGCGTTTGACGCAGGCGTCCATCTCCTCGAAGCCGCTGCGTTGCCAGCGCGAGGTGCGATAAGCGAATCGGACGTAGGCGGCGAACAGCCCCTCAATGGTGCGGTTGAAGCGCGGGCTGTCTGCGATGCGTTTTCTCAGGCTCACGGCAGGGTCCTTTTGGCTCTGTCATAAAGCAGCGGATGGCCCGCTGCCACCCCACAGGGCAGGACAAGGCCTGTATGCAGGCGTGACAGCAAAGGGAGAGGAAGAGGAGAGGGACTTTCCCCGCATTTCCGGCCATTTCCCTCTTGCCTCCTGCGCGGTGGTGGCTTAGGAACTGCCGCACCGTAGGGGTATAGCTCAGTTGGTAGAGCGACGGTCTCCAAAACCGTAGGTCGCGGGTTCGAACCCTGCTGCCCCTGCCATTCAAATCTCTCAAAAAATTCTGGGCATGACGAAGAGTGGACGCTTGGTCGCTCGTTTGAGAATTTTGCTCTTAGGGGCGTTTCCCATCGGTGTGGTTTCAGCCACCTACGCTTCTCCCCTCGGTTCTTACTCATAAGGGATTTCTTCCCGCGAAATGGAAACAGCCCCGGAGGGATCCGGGGCTGCTCGGGAGAAGCGTGTCTCAGGCGGACTGGGCCATGGGCCATTCGTCCGGAGGAACCTCTCGGAGTTCCAGGATATCACCGGCCACATGCGCTGAAGAAGACACCGTGAACCCGCCCATCAGCGTTGCCAGTTTTTCGGCATCGCTGCTGAGCAAGTGGCCCGCTGCGTTGGTTTGTTCGACCATGGCCGCGTTCTGCTGGGTGACCTGATCCAGTTGGGACACCGCGATGTTGGCTTCGGACAGTCCGGTCGCCTGTTCGCTGGTGCCGTCCGCAATATTGCCAACGAGGCTGGAGATATACGAGACCCGGTCGACAATGCTCCTGAGAGCTTGCCCGGCCTGGTCAACCAGTTTGACCCCAAGCCCGACCTGTTCGGTGCTTTTGGTAATCAAAACCTTGATCTCATGGGCCGCATCGGCGGTCCGCTGGGACAGGCTGCGGACCTCAGATGCAACCACTGCGAAGCCCTTGCCGGCATCACCCGCGCGTGCAGCTTCGACCCCCGCGTTCAGCGCCAGCAGGTTGGTTTGGAAGGCGATATCGTCGATCACGCCGATGATCTGGGCAATCTGGTCAGAGCTATCCGCGATATCTTTCATCGCCTTGACTGTGTTTTCCACGACTTCACCGCTGTCGGTTGCCTCTCTCCGGGCATCCTGCGTTGTCGTGGCTGCATCCCGTGCGCCATCGGCGGCAGAGCGGACGCTGGCCGTTAATTCCTCAAGCGCGGCTGCGGTTTCTTCCAGGGTTGCAGCCTGGCTTTCCGTACGGTGCGAGAGATCGTCCGAGGCCTGGCTGATTTCGCTGGACCCATTGCGGATCGATTCCGCTACGGCGACCACATCCACCACCGTTAGGTTGAGCGTCTCGGCGGTTCTGTTGAAATCTTCCTTAAGCTGGGCATAGCCATCGGTCAGTTCCTCTTCGATCCGATAGGTCAGATCACCACGCGACAGATTCGCAAGCCCGGTGCCCACCGCGTTCACGGCTGCGGTCTGTTGGGCCTGGTTCGCCGCGCGCTCTTCCGCTGCAACGCGTTCGATTTCCTCTTTCTCGACCAATCCATCCCGGAACACTTTCAGCGCCCCGGCGATGCGGGCGATTTCGTCGCTGGCGCGGTCGAAACCCGTAACCGGGCTCATATCGCCCTGCGACAGCCGTTCGGTTGTCAGGCTGATCCGGTTGAGGGGACGCACGATCAACAGGTGATTGAGCACGAGCACGCAGGACACGAAGGCCGCGCCCATCCAGGCGAGAGTCACCAGGTTGCTTTTCACCTCAGTCGAATCCTCGGCGATATTGACCGCCCGATCCGTGATCGCGTCTTGGCTGGCGCGGCCCCTCAGCGAGGCGAGACCGGCAATTTCCAGCACCGCCTTGGCAGTGTCATCTGCCGCCTGAACCGCAGTGCCATCGGCAAGCAGTGACTGAATGCGGAAATGGGCGAGGCCAGTGTCGGGCGCGGCCATCGCGGCAAGACCGTCCAGCCCAGCAGCAAGGATGCCGTCGCCGAAGTCCCGGTATCCGGCCAGAGCCGTGGCGGCTCCGGACAACGCCTTCTGGCTGGCCTTCGCCTGCTCGACGGTGGCAGAGGTCGCGATCTTCAGGGCTTCGATCTGGAAGGCGCCCAGTTTGGCGTTGATTTCCAGCAGCGTGTTCATGAAGGCGACCTCGTTGTCCAGAAGGCTCTGGATGGTGTCGCGGTTGTTGGTGCTGGCATCCTCGGCGGCGATGGTCAGCTCAAAGACCATGTCATCCACAGCAGAGGCTAGGGCGACGTCAGCGGACTGGCGCGCTTCTAGCACTGCGTCGCGCTCGACCTGCCGAAAGGTGCCTGCGGCAGCGATTGCTGTGTTCAGCGTACTCAGGACGCTATCGAGCTCTTCCACGACGGAGAGGCCATTTTCCGATCCCTTGAGAACCTCTATCGATCCGGTGAGCCGGTCGTTCGAGGACACCGCGATATCCCGGATGATCGACACCATGGCGCTGTCCCGGGTCGTGGTTAGGGCCAGGGCTGCGCCGGACATCAGGTTGATTTCGGCACGAATTTCCAACAGGGACTGAAGCGTGGCAAACTTGTTCTCGACCAGGTCGAACATGGTCTCTTCGATCGAGGAGATCGTGTCTTCGCCATTGATCGAGATATCGAAATAGGCATTGTCTGCCGTCTCAAGCAAAACCACCTGCAGCTCGGCGGCGATGTTTTGCAATTCCTTGGTCATAGTGGCAAAGCGTTCGGAGTATTCAAAAACATTCTCGCGGGCCTCAATGGAAGTCAGCAGGGTGCCTTCGACCTGGCTGCGGGCGGTCTCGAATTCTTCCTGGGCCTCTGGCGGCAGGGCTGTGATCGAGGTCTGCAGGCCGCTCAGAGATGTCTCGACCTCGGAGGCCGCCGACGAAAGGGCAGCGATGTTTTGCGCGATCATCACACCGATCATGGCGTCTTTGGTTTTGGACGCGGCCGCAATCAGCCCGTTGCTTTGCGCCAGCGTCGGCAAATCGTCGGAGGTCATTTCCGCGACGCTGGCCGAAACACGGTCGAACGACTGATAGATAAGATATCCTGCGCCCCCGGTCACGACTGTGAAGGTCAGCAGGATGAACGTGATTTTGCCCCGAATACTCGACAGCACGTTCAGACGGCGTAAGAGGGTGGATCCCAGTTCCCGGATCATGATGACACCTTTGCGATGAAACTTTGGTCTGCGCCTGCCCGCGTATCGGGCAGGCGCCTATCTTGCGCGGTCAGAGGTCGCGCGTTTGGAGATCAGGATCCGCCGCCCGGAACGACAGGTGCAAAACCACCATCCGCGGTGATCCGGGTCAGAAAGACGTCATCCATGCCCTGGTTGTCGTTGGCGCCAAAGACCATCTTGGCGCCGCCAAGGTCCACCGTGGACAGGCCAGACAGCGCCGCCAGGAAGCTTTCGCGGGTCAGGTCCTTGCCCGCATCCTCCAGCGCCTTGATGGCGAGACGACCGACGATGTAACCTTCGAGCGATACGAAGCCCGGCTTGGCTGCGGCGTCATAGGCTTTCAAGGCTTCGGTGTATTGTGCCACGACCGGAATGGAGCTGTCCCACGGGAAGGGGACGACCTGGCTGATGATGACGCCTTCGCCTTCATCGCCCAGCTCCTGTGCCAGGGCTTCGGATCCCACAAAGGAGATGTTCACGAAGGTCGCGTCGAGCTTCAGTTTGCGCGAGAGCTTGATGAATTCCGCCACGGGTTTGTAAGCGCCAACCATGACGACCGCGTCCGGCTTTGCCTTGCGGATGGTAAGCAGGGCCTTTTTGACGGCGGTGGTGTTGCGCGTATAGGTGCCTTCCGCAGCAAGCGTCATGCCACGCTTTTCAAGGGCGGCGGTCACGCCCGCGAGGCCAACCCGGCCAAATCCATCGTCCTGATAGAGCAGTGCGATGGATTTCATTCCCTGCTGGTCGACGAGGTATTCAATCCATGCTTCGGTTTCGGTGGCATAGGTCGCGCGCACGTTGAAGATGTTGCCGTGGCTTGCATCGCGCAGGAAGCCGGCGCCGGTGAAAGGACCAATAAATGGTACATTTGCCGCGGTCGCGATCGGTTGGGTCGCAGAAGCCGTCGGGGTGCCGACAGCGCCGATCAGCCCGATGTGGTCGTTTGCATCCACTACCGATTTGACCAGCGCCGCGGAGCGATCGGGTTCATAGCCGTCATCCATACTGTCCAGTGTCAGGGTCCGGCCATGCACGCCTCCTGCGGCGTTTGCCTCTTCGAACGCAGCGCTAATCCCCAGGCGCATACCTTGGCCAAGAGCGGCCGCCGGACCTTCAAAGGCCGCGACCTGGGCAAAAGAGACATTGTTCGCGGTTACCCCCTGATCTGCCTGCGCAATAAATGGAAAGGCTGCAAAAGTGGCGGCTGCAAGCATTGTTTTTCTGAGTGACATTTGGGAACTCCGTTATTTCTGGTGAGGGTTCTCGGTAATTAATGCGCTCGGGACTCTTAATGCTTTCGCAAAGGCGTGAAGTTTGAGGTGAGAAAATTATATTACAATTTTAATCATCTTTGAGGCGGGCGTTCGTGCGGATATCCCGTTTAAAGTGTGCTGTGAGTGTTTTTTAAGGCGCTGAATTTAAGGAAAAAAAGTCTAATAGGGTTCTTTGGTGTCGTGGGGCGAACTAGTGTTTGTTTCCCAGTAGATCAGAGTGCGATTGATTTTGGGCTCACCGTATTCGATCGCCTGTCTGATCTATTCGGCAAAGCCTTCTGTTCGTGTAAAGCAAAAAGTGTTTCGCGGGCGAGCAGGTAACTTTCCACTTTTATTTAGGTCTTTGAGTACACCTACTGGCCGTTTCTAAATCTTTTCCGAACCAAGTGGGGGCAAATAGGGTAGGCTCAATAACGTGGATTCACAATTTCGTGTAATGTTTTTTTGAAGGCCGATTCCTACATACAGATTTTGGATCACGTTTTTGAGAGCCCCTACATCGCGAGGCGAAACATCGGGGGCTTTCGATAGGTTTCAGCACAAAAGAGATCCTGTACGGGGCTGAGGTTGCGGGGCAACAGAATCAGTTGCTTCCCTGCATGACCTTATCCCGGCAGGCTGAGGCTATTGGTCAGATAGGCTGATGCAGTCAGAATGAGGAGGATCACAAAAGCCTCTACGATGCTTGAGCAGGGCAGATGGTGCACCGCGTTGCGATCGCCGCGCTGCATGGCCGGAATGAAATGCAATTTGTTTGCTGCTGCGGGGGGCGAACGACCTGCGACCAGGGCCTGCTTGCAAACAAGCGCCAAGCCATAGGGGGTGGAGAAAAGGGCGGCCAGACCTCCCAGCAGGAGCCAGGCCATGATGTGGCCAGCCAGGATCAGGCCGGGCACAACGAGCCTCGCAGTCTGCCCGAACCGGTGGCTAAGCTGTGCTGAGGTTTCGAAAGATCCGGAGACCACGTCGGGTGCCACAGCGGCGCAAGAATGCCGACCCAGAATGCGGCGCGGGTCAGTTGCAGGACCAACAGCGGACGCAACCAGATCTACCCAATCTCCGGCACATGGCCAATTTGGGCCAGGGACCACAAGGTCATTGTGCCGCCGCCCAGTTAAACCCAGGGCTCAATGCGGGGTATGAGGGCACCTGCTAGCAGGGGGCGATGCCGCCAGAGATCCGGTAGATCAGTGCATTACCCACAGGCGTCTGCCACAACAACCGGACCATTTCCGGGTCGGTCATTCCGGCATGTCACCCGTCAGGGCTACTCCACACAGGGAAAAGCAAGAAAGCGCGCCCATAAGGCCAAGGCAGGCCAGCAGGGCGGTTTGGCGCGTTTTTAAAACGTGGTCAGGCGTTCGACGGGCGCTCCGGATTGTTGGGGGAGTGATGGGGTTTTCTATGGGAGGGGCTGTCAGGCCTCATCCCATTTTGATCGTTTCGAGCGTCGCGCCGTGGTCGTAGGACGGTAGTACAACGGCATGACAGGAGAACGGGAAGCGTGGATCAAGCGCGGTGTCTCCTGAGGCCGGTTCCTAAGTCGTTGGGAGTGTGGATGGCTGAGGCATGGTCTGCCTCAGCGGGGTGGGTGGCAGATGGTGTGTGCCCGTAGCAATGCCTGCCCGGACAGCTCGCCATGTGCGTATGCATAGTGCCCTTCTACTCAGCAGTAAGACCGCAACTTGCAGTGCTGAAAGCATGGACATGCGGACACATGAGAATTCGTTGCGGCTGCGCGCAACATCGCAGGTGCTGGGCCGAAGCGCAGCGTGGATCGGCAGCACTACAAAGGCCGCAGTGGATAACCTCTGCGGCCTATTGAAACTCTAGCAGGTTCCGGATGGCTTATCAGGCCGCTGCACTGGCCCGCGCTTCGCTCGACAAGGTTTTGTGTTGCCGGTGGCTTGGGATGTCGACATGTGCCGGGGGCAGTCCCTGCAAGTGACGGTCAAAGATCATGTTGAAACCTTGCTCCAGATCACGGGCAAAGCTGTCCGTGTCAAAGAGAGGCGATTTCCGACGTTTGCTCATCAGCTTGCCGCGCAGCGCGACCAGGGCTTCCGTATCATTGGCCAGGGTCAGAGCTTTTTCTTCGTACTCGGCTTCGTCCTTGGCGATGAGCTCCGGCAATCCGACTGCATTGACCAAGCTGGCTCCGACGCGGGCGGCGAATTGGCGTCCGGGCATAGTCAGCACCGGCAACCCAGCCCATAGCGCATCGCTCGCGGTGGTGTGGGCGTTGACGGCAAATGTGTCGAGGAACAGGTCTGCGGCGCGATGTCGGGCCAAGTGTTCGGCGTGCGGCATGCGGGGGGCAAAGATCAACCGGTCCGGATCGACCCCGCGTGCCTGTGCTTCGCGGCGCAGGTTTTGCTTCGAGGTTTCCCCACTGTCCAGTAGCCACAGGACGCTGCCCTCTGACTGATTTAGCAGCCGCATCCAGATCTCGAATTCCCGGGGTGTGATTTTGTAGCTGTTGTTGAAACAGCAGAAGACGGTGCCAGTGTCAGGAAGTCCGCACTCACGCCGGGTGTACTGTTTGCCGGAAATCTCGCGATCCTGATCGTTCACCTGATAGCTGTTCGGCATCCGGATCAGATGCTCTTCGAAGAAACGCTCGCTGCCGGGGGGGCAGGTAATTGCATCACCAATGAAGTAGTCAAATGCGGTGGTCCCCATGGTGCCGGGATAGCCAAGATAGGACACATGAAGCGGTGCGAGGCGGTTGCCGAACAGCTCGGTTCGGGTGTCTCCGGTGAAGCCTTTCAGGTCAACTGCAATATCCAGTCCATCTGACTGGACAATATCCAGGAGTTGGCTGTCCGGTAGGCCCGCGACATTGCGGAATTGCGCAACATTACGGGCCACGCGCTCCTGTTCACTGTCGGCAGGGGCGGCGCCATAGGAATAGACGCTGATATGGAACTGGGTGCTGTCATGACGTGAGAACAAGCCGCCCATGAGGTGCATGGTCGCGTGACTGTGAAAATCGGAGGAGAAATAGCCAATACGCAGCTTTTGGGGGCGTTGTGCAACTCGCGCCGGTGTCGCTGCAGGCCGACTACCAAACCGCTCGTTAGCATAGGCCTGGGTGCGCAGGCGCAACAAATCCGGGTTGTCCTCAAGGGTCATCATAATGAAGGGTGTGCAAGAGGTTCCCTGCAATCCTAGATGACGCCGATGTTCGTTGTATTCAGTGACCCAGTTCCAGTCGTTCAGTTGTGCCATCATGTGCAGTTTCTGGACGCGGGCACGGTCGTTCCCGGGGTTTGTTTGCAACACGGCCTCGAAATTGCGGATGGCCTCATGCTGATTGCCCGCAGCCAATTCCATTTGACCCAGATTGAAGCGTGCTTCGGTCAAATCGGGGTTCAGCGTGGCGGCTTTTTCGAACAGGGTCTTGGCCTTGGCCAGATCCCCGAGGCGGCGCAGAGTGTTGGCGTGGTTGTAGATCAGGCTCGGATTATTCGGGGCCAGTGAGGAAGCACGTTCAAGCAGTTGCGCGGCTTCACCTTGCTGCCCCTGGCCTGCCAGCAGATTGGCCAGATTGTTCAAGGCGACAATGTGATCGGAATCGAGCGACAGGGCTTTTTTGTAGAGGGCAATCGCATCACTCGTGCGGCCCATTCTCGCGCAGACGTCGCCCATTGCCGAATAGGTGCCCGGCGCACGCGGATTCAGCTCGCACGCCTTGTTGAGGCAGGTAGCGGCTTCATCCAGATTGCCGGAGTGGAGGTGGCATTGACCCAGTGTATCCCAAAGAAAGTGAGACTTGCGGTAAGTATTCAGGAGGGTCGCACAGACAGAGGCCGTTTGTGGGTAGTGACCTGCTGCGAAACTGGCCGACAGTTTTTCTTTTGCGTCGGTCGGGAGTTCCTGTTCATGCTGCATCCGCTGCTGCAGGGCTTCCAGAGCCTTGCGTGCCCGCGCATTTTTGGGAAACCGGTTCAGAATATCGGTGTAGACGAGCGCTGCGTCATCCAGCTTTGCGTCGCGTTCAAGGCGCTGAGCCTCGTTCATAGAAGTTGCGATGGTCATGGCATCCTGTCTCAATTGCACGCTATGGTCAGCCTCTGCACCTTCTGGTGGCTTACGGGGCGTTGGTCCCGACCATGAAGGAAGAGCATTAATATCGGATTGATCTTGTTCGCGACCGCAGCAGGTAAAAGAGACGCAGCCGATTTGGTCCGTTTTGATTCCTGCTTGCGGCGTTGACTGAAGGCGTTGCGTGCTTCCGGGCTTGAATTCAGCGCTCGCAACGGCTAAATCCCGGCGAACCTGCTAGCAGAGAGACCAAGCCACATGGCCACCACAAATCCCGTTCAGTTCATCCAGCAAGTTCGCGCTGAAGTTGGCAAAGTCGTATGGCCGACCCGCCGCGAAGTGCTGCTGACCACCGTGATGGTCTTTGTCATGGCGGCTTTGACGGCTGTGTTCTTTGCTCTGGTCGACCTGCTGATCCGCACCGGTCTGACCGGCATCCTGGGCATGTTCGGCTGACAGCCGCAGGGTGATTCCGGAGCAGGGGTTTCCTTGCATGGAAATACCTCCCTACCTCTTGATCTTGATCCCTTTGGACGGTAGGTGAGCCGGTAACTCTGGCATGGGCGTGCGGCGAATCGTGTTGCGCGCCGATTTTTGTTAGGGCACAGCCAAAGGGTCAGTCCCGAGGCTGATAGCGAATTTAAGTGAAGGCGGCGCAGCGCGCCCGGCAAAACAAGGACGATCAGGCTCATGGCGAAACGGTGGTATTCGGTCAGCGTTCTTTCGAACTTCGAAAAGAAAATCGCAGAGCAGATCCGCGCCTCGGTTGCCGAAAATGGTCTTGAGGACGAAATCGACGAAGTTCTGGTCCCCACAGAAGAGGTGATCGAGGTTCGTCGAGGCAAGAAAGTCTCGACCGAGCGCCGTTTCATGCCGGGCTATGTGCTGGTGCACATGGAAATGTCCGATCAGGGCTATCACCTGATCAACTCGATCAACCGCGTGACCGGTTTCCTTGGTCCGCAGGGTCGTCCGATGCCCATGCGCGACGCCGAGGTGAACGGTATCCTGAACCGCGTTCAGGAAGGCGAAGAAGCACCGCGTACCCTGATCTCCTTTGAGATCGGTGAGCGGGTCAAGGTCAACGACGGCCCGTTCGAGGATTTCGACGGCACTGTCGAAGGGGTCGACGACGAGCATCAGAAGCTCAAGGTCACCGTATCGATCTTTGGCCGGGAAACCCCGGTCGAACTGGATTTCACACAGGTCACCAAACAGGCCTGATGTGATTTTGGCGCGCCGTTTGTGCGGTGCGCGTACATCGTGGGAGGCGAGGGGGCCGCGGCACCCGGACCAGACCACACAACAGTAAGGCCCGAAGGACGCGTCCCGAGGGTGTTGGAAAAGGAGAAACCAGATGGCCAAGAAGCTTGCTGGTACAATGAAACTGCAGGTTCCTGCAGGTCAAGCGAACCCCTCCCCGCCGGTTGGTCCGGCTCTGGGTCAGCGCGGCATCAACATCATGGAATTCTGCAAGGCGTTCAACGCCAAGACCGCAGACATGGAGCCCGGCGCGCCGTGCCCGACCGTGATCACCTACTATCAGGACAAGTCCTTCACCATGGACATCAAGACGCCGCCCGCGTCTTACTACCTGAAGAAGGCTGCCAAGGTGAAATCCGGTGCCAAGACCCCGAGCCGTGAAACCGTTGGTACGGTGACCGCTGCTCAGGTGAAGGAAATCGCCGAAGCGAAAATGAAAGATCTGAGCGCCAACGATATCGAAGCGGCGATGCAGATCATCCTGGGCTCCGCCCGCTCCATGGGCATCGAGGTGAAGTAAGATGGCAAAGCTCGGTAAACGTACCCGCGCAGCGCGCGAAGCCTTCGCTGGCAAAGAGAACCTGACCATCGAAGAAGCTGTTGCCCTGGTGAAGGCCAACGCCACTTCGAAATTCGACGAAACCATCGAGATCGCCGTGAACCTGGGTGTCGACACCCGTCACGCCGACCAGATGGTTCGTGGTGTGATCGGCCTGCCCAACGGCACCGGCAAATCCATGCGCGTTGCTGTTTTTGCACGTGGCGCCAAGGCGGACGAAGCCAAGGAAGCTGGTGCGGACATCGTTGGCGCCGAAGACCTGATGGAAACCATCCAGGGCGGCACCATCGAATTTGATCGCTGCATCGCAACCCCGGACATGATGCCTGTCGTCGGCCGTCTGGGTAAGATCCTCGGCCCGCGCAACCTGATGCCGAACCCCAAGGTTGGCACCGTGACCATGGACGTGAAAGCGGCCGTGGAAGCAGCCAAAGGCGGTGAAGTTCAGTTCAAGGCGGAAAAAGGCGGCGTTGTGCACGCAGGTGTCGGCAAAGCCTCCTTCGACGAAGCCAAGCTGGCCGAAAACGTCCGCGCCTTTGTTTCGGCTGTTGCCAAGGCAAAGCCGTCGGGTGCCAAGGGCGCTTACATGAAGAAGATCGCGCTGTCTTCGACCATGGGCCCGGGCGTCACCGTCGACGTGGAAAAAGCTGTCAGCGAATAAGCTGGCATGATAAATGTCGAAGGGCGGTGCCGCTGGCGCCGCCCTTTTTTTGTTTGGTGGGCCGTTTCGTAGAGGAGCAGCGGATGGCAGAGGGGAGCAATGCCTGGCATCTGATCGCGGTGGTCAATGAGCCGCTGGAGGAGACTTTGCGTTTTGCCAGCTGGTATCTTGACCTTGGCGCGCGCAGTCTGATCCTGCTGTTCGACAATCCCGATGATCCGGCCATCCCTGTACTTTCCCCACATCCAGCCATCACCTGCATTCCCTGCACAACCGGGTTCTGGCGCAGCATCGGCATTGCCGCGCGCGCCCGGTTTCCCAAGCGACAGATCCGGGCGCTGACCTGGGCCTATCGCCAGATCGCCTCTGGGTGGGTGCTGTCCGTCGATGCGGATGAGTTTCTATTCGCGAACGGCGGGGCTGGTGATATCCGCGCAGCGCTGGCCGGGCAGGGGTCAGAGACACAGGCGCTACGGATTGAAACCGCCGAAGTGGTGCCGACGCTTGAACGGTCTGAGAAAACCGTGTTCCGCACCCCGATGCCACGAGCGGTCCGGCGTGATGTCTATGGAGAGGATGTGCCGCTGTTTGGGCCGCGCCGGATGGGGCTTGTCGGCCACCCGCAGGGGAAATCCTTTATCCGGGCTGGGCTGCAGGGTATCTATCTGCGCCAGCATTGGGCGCATGACGCCGAGGGTCAGCGCTTGCCTGAAGTCGTATTGGGGGCCGCTAGCGGGCTTTACCTGCTGCATTACCTGGCCCCGGAGTATGAGGGCTGGCGCCGCAAGATGGCCTGGCGTCTGGCGTCCAGCGGCTTCACCAAATACGTCGGAGATTGCATCCGGGAAATTGAGGCAGCAGGGCACGCCGAGGCGGCGCGAGAGGCTGCGCTTTTGGCCCTTTACAACCGGTTGCACCGGGTCCGTCCCGAAGTGCTGGCGCGCATGCGGGCCCATGGTGTATGTTTAGAAGCAGAGGTGGATACGGCCGCGCCGCTGGCGCGAATGCTGGATCTCTCCGTGCTGACCCTGCCAGGGCGATCGGCGGCCTGAGTGCGAACTGCTCTGTGGGTCAAATTTCCGCTTGGAAATCACGTCTCAACGCTTTAACTACGGCCTTGAGGTAAAGCGTGCGATTCGTCGTGCGCTTTATTTCATTTCGTCCAAGATGGTGGGTGGCCTCTCGATCGGGCCTTAATTTCCCTCCTGAGACGGGAAAGACCAATAGATCGAGGGTTTCTATACCCTCGGGCGACTTTGGCTAACCCCGTATTGCGGACTTGAACGCCGGGCCATCTGGTTCGGCACATCAAAGAGCCGGGGAGCGTAAGCCCCCCAAAACCTGGAGAGAACTGTGGATAGAGCCCAGAAAGAGAAATTGGTCGAGGAACTCGGCCAGATCTTCGAAAGCTCTGGCGTGGTGGTCGTAGCCCACTACACCGGTCTGACAGTTGCCGAGATGCAGGACCTTCGCGCACGTGCTCGTGACGCGGGCGGTGCCGTGCGTGTTGCCAAAAACAGGCTCGCCAAAATCGCCCTCGAGGGTAAGCCGTGTGAAAGCATGTCTGACCTGCTGACAGGGATGACCGTACTGACCTATTCCGAGGACCCCGTGGCAGCAGCCAAGGTGGCCGAGGACTTCGCCAAGGATAACAAGAAGTTTGAGATCCTCGGCGGCGCAATGGGTGAGAACGCTCTGGACCGTGCCGGTGTCGAAGCCGTGTCGAAAATGCCGTCCCGCGAGGAGCTTATTGCTACCATCGCAGGCATGCTTGGCGCACCCGCTTCCAACATCGCTGGCGCAGTTGGCGCACCTGCAAGCAACATCGCAAGCATCCTTTCGACCATCGAAGAGAAGGCGGAAGCTGCGTAAGCGGTTGGCACTGAATGACCGGCGTGGAGCAAATGTTCATACGCTGGAAACACATACTTACAAACGGAAAGAGCTGATAAAATGGCTGATCTGAAGAAACTGGCAGAAGAGATCGTTGGTCTGACCCTGCTTGAAGCACAAGAACTGAAAACCATCCTCAAAGACGAGTATGGCATCGAGCCCGCAGCTGGCGGCGCTGTGATGGTTGCAGCTGGTGGCGACGCCGGTGGCGCAGCTGAAGAAGAGAAAACCGAATTCGACGTCGTTCTGAAGAACGCCGGCGCTTCGAAAATCAACGTGATCAAAGAAGTTCGCGCGATCACCGGCCTGGGCCTGAAAGAAGCCAAGGAACTGGTTGAAGCCGGCGGCAAGATCAAAGAAGGCATCGACAAAGCCGAAGCCGAAGACATCAAAGGCAAGCTGGAAGCAGCTGGCGCCGAAGTCGAAGTGGCCTAAGCCACCTTTGGCGGGACATAAGGGCAGCGGTTTCCCTGCGAAATCTTGCTCTGCGCTCCCTTAGAATTTGGCTGGATCCGGGGAAACCCGGGTCCAGCCGAACCTGTCTCAGAAAGGGACCTTTTGATTGGGTCTCTTTCTTAGGCGCGGTTCACAGGATCGGGAGGCAGCCATTCGGGACGGCGGCCATGAATTGATCCGAACGCTCTATCTCGTATGGGCAAGATGCCGAAGCCCGGCGGCATCCTTGTCCGGTGAGAAATTCGAAAGGTGACATCTGACATGGCTCAAACGTTCCTTGGCCAGAAACGTCTTCGCAAATATTATGGCAAGATCCGCGAAGTGCTGGATATGCCGAACCTCATTGAGGTTCAAAAATCTTCCTACGATCTTTTCCTTCGCTCGGGTGACGCCGAAGCACCGCTGGACGGCGAAGGTATCAACGGTGTTTTTCAATCTGTCTTCCCGATCAAGGATTTCAATGAAAACTCCGTTCTCGAGTTCGTGAAATACGCGCTGGAAAAACCGAAATACGACGTCGAAGAGTGCATGCAACGCGACATGACCTACTCGGCGCCGCTGAAGGTCACCCTGCGTCTGATCGTGTTCGATGTCGACGAAGACACCGGCGCCCGTTCGGTCAAGGACATCAAAGAGCAAGACGTCTTCATGGGCGATATGCCCCTGATGACGCCGAACGGTACCTTTGTCGTCAACGGCACCGAGCGTGTGATCGTCAGCCAGATGCACCGTTCGCCGGGTGTGTTCTTTGACCACGACAAGGGCAAGACGCACTCGTCGGGTAAACTGCTGTTCGCCTGCCGCATCATCCCGTATCGCGGCTCCTGGCTCGATTTCGAATTCGACGCCAAAGATATCGTCTTTGCCCGGATCGACCGTCGCCGCAAGCTGCCTGTGACCACCCTGCTGTACGCTCTGGGGCTGGACCAGGAAGGCATCATGGATGCCTATTACGATACCGTCACCTTCAAGCTGGACAAAAGCCGCGGCTGGGTCACGCCGTTCTTCCCCGAGCGCGTCCGTGGTACCCGTCCGACCTATGACCTGGTCGACGCTGCAACCGGCGAAATCATCTGCGAAGCGGGCAAGAAAGTCACACCGCGCGCCGTGAAGAAGATGATCGACGAGGGTTCGATCACCGAACTTCTGGTGCCCTTCGAGCAGATCGTCGGCAAATTCGTTGCCAAGGATCTGATCAACGAAGAAAACGGCGCCATCTATGTGGAAGCCGGTGACGAGCTGACGCTGGAATACGACAAGGACGGCGAGATCATCGGCGGCACCGTCAAGGAACTGTTGGACGCGGGCGTCACCGAGATTCCGGTTCTGGACATCGATAACGTCAACGTCGGCCCCTACATGCGCAACACCATGGCGATGGATAAGAACATGGGCCGCGACACCGCGCTCATGGATATCTATCGCGTGATGCGTCCGGGCGAGCCGCCCACCGTCGAAGCGGCTTCGGCTCTGTTCGACACCCTGTTCTTTGACTCCGAGCGTTACGATCTCTCCGCGGTTGGCCGTGTGAAGATGAACATGCGCCTGGCACTGGACGCCGAAGACACCCAGCGGACCCTGCGCAAGGAAGACATCGTCTCCTGCATCAAGGCTCTGGTGGAGCTGCGCGACGGCAAGGGCGACATCGACGACATCGACCACCTTGGCAACCGTCGTGTCCGTTCCGTTGGCGAACTGATGGAAAACCAGTACCGCGTCGGCCTGCTGCGCATGGAGCGCGCGATCAAGGAACGTATGTCCTCGGTCGAGATCGACACGGTAATGCCGCAGGATCTGATCAACGCGAAACCGGCGGCTGCGGCTGTTCGCGAATTCTTCGGCTCCTCGCAGCTGTCGCAGTTCATGGACCAGACCAACCCACTGTCGGAAGTCACCCACAAACGCCGCCTCTCGGCGCTTGGCCCGGGCGGTCTGACCCGCGAGCGCGCAGGCTTTGAGGTTCGCGACGTTCACCCGACCCACTATGGCCGGATGTGCCCGATTGAAACGCCGGAAGGCCCGAACATCGGTCTGATCAACTCGCTGGCGACCTTTGCCCGCGTGAACAAGTATGGCTTCATCGAAACACCTTACCGCGTCGTCAAGGACGCCAAGGTCACCGACGAAGTGCACTACATGTCCGCGACCGAGGAAATGCGTCACACCGTGGCGCAGGCCAACGCGACCCTGGATGATGAAGGCAAGTTCCAGAACGATCTGGTTTCGACCCGTCAGTCCGGCGACTACACGCTGGCGCCGCGCGAAAACGTTGACCTGATCGACGTTTCGCCCAAGCAGCTGGTCTCGGTTGCGGCCTCGTTGATCCCGTTCCTTGAAAACGACGACGCCAACCGCGCTCTGATGGGCTCGAACATGCAACGTCAGGCGGTTCCGCTGCTGCGCGCCGAGGCGCCGCTGGTCGGTACCGGTATCGAGGAAATCGTGGCCCGCGACTCGGGCGCTGCGATCATGGCGAAACGTGGCGGTATCATCGACCAGATCGATGCCCAGCGTATCGTGATCCGCGCCACTTCCGATCTGGAGCTGGGCGATGCGGGCGTTGACATCTACCGTATGCGCAAGTTCCAGCGTTCCAACCAGAACACCTGCATCAACCAGCGTCCTCTGGTGAAAGTGGGTCAGGAAGTGCGCAAGGGCGAAGTTATCGCCGATGGTCCGTCGACCGATATGGGCGAACTGGCCCTCGGTAAAAACGTCGTCGTCGCCTTCATGCCCTGGAACGGCTACAACTACGAAGACTCCATCCTGATCTCCGAGCGTATCGCACGTGACGACGTCTTCACCTCGATCCACATCGAGGAATTCGAAGTCGCCGCCCGTGACACCAAGCTGGGTCCGGAAGAGATCACCCGCGACATCCCGAACGTCGGTGAAGAAGCGCTGCGCAACCTCGACGAGGCTGGCATCGTTTACATCGGTGCGGATGTTGAGCCGGGCGACATTCTGGTCGGTAAGATCACGCCGAAGGGCGAAAGCCCGATGACGCCGGAAGAAAAGCTTCTGCGCGCCATCTTCGGTGAGAAAGCCTCGGACGTCCGCGATACCTCGCTGCGTGTGAAGCCGGGTGACTACGGTACCGTGGTCGAAGTCCGCGTCTTCAACCGTCACGGTGTCGAAAAAGACGAACGTGCGCTGCAGATCGAGCGTGAGGAAGTCGAACGTCTCGCCCGTGACCGCGACGACGAGATGGCGATCCTGGATCGCAACATCTATGCCCGTCTGAAGGACATGCTGGTTGGCAAAACCGCTGTCAAAGGCCCGAAAGGCATCAAGGCAGGCTCGGAAATCACCGAGGATCTGCTGGCCTCCCTCAGCCGCGGTCAGTGGTGGATGCTCGCCCTTGAGGACGAGAAAGACGCCCAGATCGTCGAGGCCCTGAACGAGCAGTACGAAGTGCAAAAGCGCGCTCTGGATGCCCGTTTCGAAGACAAGGTCGAGAAGGTCCGCCGCGGCGACGACCTGCCGCCGGGTGTGATGAAGATGGTCAAGGTCTTCATCGCTGTGAAGCGTAAGCTGCAGCCGGGCGACAAGATGGCCGGCCGTCACGGCAACAAAGGTGTGATTTCGAAAGTGGTTCCGATGGAGGACATGCCGTTCCTCGCGGATGGTACCCCGGTCGATTTCTGTCTGAACCCGCTGGGTGTTCCGTCGCGTATGAACGTCGGTCAGATCCTTGAAACCCACATGGGTTGGGCCGCACGCGGTCTCGGCATCAAGGTGGACGAGGCGCTGCAGGAATACCGTCGTTCCGGCGATCTGACTCCGGTGCGCGATGCGATGCATCACGCATATGGTCAGGACGTCTATGACGAAGGCATTGCGGATATGTCCGAAGCCGACCTGATCGACGCGGCCAACAATGTTGCCCGTGGTGTGCCGATCGCGACGCCGGTCTTCGACGGTGCCAAAGAGGATGACGTCAATGACGCGCTGGTCCGCGCGGGCTTTGACAAATCCGGTCAGTCGATCCTGTTTGACGGCCGCACCGGTGAGCAGTTTGCCCGCCCGGTCACCGTCGGCATCAAGTATCTGCTGAAACTGCACCACCTGGTCGACGACAAGATCCACGCGCGTTCGACCGGTCCGTACTCGCTCGTCACGCAGCAGCCGCTGGGTGGTAAGGCGCAGTTCGGTGGTCAGCGCTTCGGGGAGATGGAGGTCTGGGCTCTGGAAGCTTACGGCGCCGCCTACACCCTGCAGGAGATGCTCACCGTGAAATCGGATGACGTCGCAGGCCGGACCAAGGTCTATGAAAGCATCGTCAAGGGCGAAGACAACTTCGAGGCGGGCGTACCGGAATCGTTCAACGTTCTGGTCAAAGAAGTCCGTGGTCTCGGCCTGAATATGGAACTCCTGGATGCGGAGGTTGAGGAGTAAGGGCGCTTGCCCTTCTCCCGTCCCCCCTTCCGCAAGATTTGAGGTATCAAAATGAACCAGGAAATCACCAATAACCCGTTCAACCCGCTGACCCCGCCGAAGGTTTTCGACGAGATCAAGGTGTCGCTGGCATCGCCGGAGCGGATCCTGTCGTGGTCCTATGGCGAAATCAAAAAGCCCGAGACCATCAACTACCGGACCTTCAAGCCCGAGCGTGACGGTCTGTTCTGCGCCCGTATCTTTGGTCCGATCAAAGACTACGAATGCCTCTGCGGCAAATATAAGCGGATGAAATATCGCGGCGTTGTCTGCGAAAAATGCGGTGTGGAAGTCACCCTGCAAAAGGTCCGCCGCGAGCGTATGGGCCATATCGAACTGGCCTCGCCGGTTGCGCACATCTGGTTCCTGAAGTCGCTGCCTTCGCGCATCGGCCTGATGCTGGACATGACCCTGCGCGATCTGGAACGCGTGCTGTACTTTGAAAACTACGTTGTCATCGAGCCGGGTCTGACCGACCTCACCTACGGCCAGATGATGACAGAAGAAGAGTACATGGACGCCCAGGACCAGTACGGCATGGACGCCTTCACCGCCAATATCGGCGCCGAAGCGATCCGTGAAATGCTGGCCGCGATCGATCTGGAAGCCGAAGCCGAGCAGCTGCGCGCCGAACTGGCCGAAGCCACCGGCGAACTGAAGCCCAAGAAGATCATCAAGCGTCTGAAAGTGGTCGAATCCTTCCTCGAGTCGGGCAACCGTCCCGAGTGGATGATCATGACCGTGATCCCGGTCATCCCGCCGGAACTGCGTCCGCTGGTTCCGCTGGATGGCGGTCGTTTCGCGACCTCCGACCTTAACGACCTTTACCGTCGTGTGATCAACCGGAACAACCGTCTGAAGCGTCTGATCGAACTGCGTGCGCCTGACATCATCGTCCGCAACGAAAAGCGGATGCTGCAGGAATCCGTTGACGCCCTGTTTGACAACGGCCGCCGTGGCCGCGTCATCACCGGCGCCAACAAGCGCCCGCTGAAGTCGCTGTCGGACATGCTGAAAGGTAAGCAGGGTCGCTTCCGTCAGAACCTTCTGGGTAAGCGCGTCGACTTCTCCGGCCGTTCGGTCATTGTGACAGGTCCCGAGCTGAAGCTGCATCAGTGTGGTCTACCCAAGAAGATGGCGCTCGAACTCTTCAAGCCCTTCATCTACTCGCGTCTGGAGGCCAAAGGTCTGTCCTCCACCGTGAAGCAGGCGAAGAAGCTGGTGGAAAAAGAACGCCCCGAAGTCTGGGATATCCTCGACGAGGTGATCCGCGAGCACCCGGTGATGCTGAACCGCGCACCGACGCTGCACCGTCTTGGTATTCAAGCCTTCGAACCCACGCTGATCGAAGGTAAGGCTATCCAGCTGCACCCGCTGGTCTGCTCGGCGTTCAACGCGGACTTCGACGGTGACCAGATGGCCGTGCACGTGCCGCTGAGCCTTGAGGCCCAGCTGGAAGCGCGCGTCCTGATGATGTCCACCAACAACGTTCTGTCGCCCGCAAACGGCGCGCCGATCATCGTTCCCTCGCAGGATATGATCTTGGGTCTCTACTATGTGACCCTGGAACGCGAAGGCATGGTGGGCGAAGGCAAGGTCTTTGGGACCATCGACGAAGTTCAGCACGCTCTGGACGCCGGCGAAGTGCACCTGCACACCAAGATCACCGCGCGGATCACCCAGATCGACGAAGAAGGCAACGAGGTTCTCAAGCGTTTTGAGACCACCCCGGGCCGTGTTCGTCTGGGCGCACTGTTGCCGAAGAACGCCAAGGCGCCGTTTGAACTGGTCAACCGTCTTCTGCGGAAGAAAGAAGTGCAGCAGGTCATCGACACCGTCTACCGTTACTGCGGTCAGAAAGAGTCCGTGATCTTCTGTGACCAGATCATGACCATGGGCTTCCGCGAAGCGTTCAAGGCAGGCATTTCGTTCGGCAAGGACGACATGGTGATCCCGGACGGCAAGTGGACCATCGTCGACGAGACACGCGAGCAGGTGAAAGATTTCGAACAGCAGTACATGGACGGCCTGATCACTCAGGGCGAAAAGTACAACAAGGTTGTCGATGCCTGGTCGAAGTGTAACGACAAGGTCACCGAGGCGATGATGAGCACCATCTCCGCCGACAAGCGGGACGAGAACGGTGCCGTGATGGAGCCGAACTCGGTTTACATGATGGCCCACTCCGGTGCGCGTGGCTCGGTTACTCAGATGAAACAGCTGGGCGGTATGCGCGGCCTGATGGCCAAGCCGAACGGCGACATCATCGAGACCCCGATCATCTCGAACTTTAAAGAAGGCCTGACGGTTCTGGAGTACTTCAACTCCACCCACGGTGCCCGTAAGGGTCTGTCGGATACCGCTCTGAAAACGGCGAACTCAGGTTATCTGACCCGTCGTCTGGTGGACGTGGCGCAGGACTGCATCGTGCGCGAGCGCGACTGCGGTACCGAGCGTGCGATCACAGCAGAGGCTGCGGTCAACGACGGTGAAGTGGTTGCCAGCATCGGTGAACGTCTGCTGGGCCGTGTTGCGGCCGAGGACATCAAACGTCCGGGCACCGAAGAGGTGATCGTCGCACAGGGGCAGCTCATCGACGAACGCATGGCGGATGCCGTGCAGGAAGCCGGTGTTGCCTCCACGCGGATCCGTTCGCCTCTGACCTGCGAAAGCGAAGAGGGCGTCTGCGCCATGTGCTATGGCCGTGACCTTGCGCGCGGTACCATGGTCAACTCGGGCGAGGCTGTCGGCATCATCGCCGCGCAGTCGATCGGTGAACCTGGTACACAGCTGACGATGCGGACCTTCCACATCGGCGGTGTTGCCCAGGGTGGTCAGCAGTCGTTCCTCGAGGCGAGCCAGGAAGGCAAGATCGTCTTCGAGAACGCTCAGATCCTGCAGAACGCCAACGGCGAAACGCTGGTGGTTGGCCGTAACATGAAGCTGATCATTCAGGACGAGCACGGCGAAGAGCGCGCCAGCCACAAGCTGGGCTATGGTTCCAAGCTGTTCGTCACCGATGGTCAATCCGTTGCCCGTGGCGACAAGCTGTTCGAATGGGACCCCTACACCCTGCCGATCATCGCGGAAAAGCCGGGTACTGCCAAATACGTCGATCTGGTTTCGGGCCTTGCCGTCCGCGACGAGACCGACGAAGCCACCGGCATGACCCAGAAGATCGTGGTCGACTGGCGTGCGGCACCGAAAGGCAACGACCTGAAGCCGGAAATCATCCTTGTGGATGCTGACGGCGAGCCGGTCCGCAACGATCTGGGCAACCCGGTTACCTACCCGATGTCCGTTGATGCGATCCTGTCCTGTGAAGACGGTCAGCAGATCGAGGCCGGTGACGTTGTTGCGCGTATCCCGCGTGAAGGCGCCAAGACCAAGGACATTACCGGTGGTCTGCCGCGTGTGGCCGAACTGTTCGAAGCCCGTCGTCCGAAAGACCACGCAATCATTGCCGAAATCGATGGTTACGTGCGCTTTGGCCGCGACTACAAGAACAAGCGCCGTATCTCGATCGAACCCGCGGATGAGAGCCTGGAAACCGTCGAATACATGGTGCCCAAGGGCAAGCACATCCCGGTGCAGGAAGGTGACTTCGTGCAGAAGGGCGACTACATCATGGACGGCAACCCGGCGCCGCATGACATCCTTGCAATTATGGGTGTCGAGGCTCTGGCGAACTACATGATCGACGAAGTTCAGGACGTTTATCGTCTGCAGGGCGTGAAGATCAACGACAAGCACATCGAGGTGATCGTTCGCCAGATGCTGCAGAAGTGGGAGATCTCCGACTCTGGCGAAACCACGCTGCTGAAAGGCGAACACGTGGACAAGCAGGAATTCGACGCTGCCAACGAGAAGGCACTGTCGCGCGGCAAACGTCCGGCACAGGGCGCACCGATCCTGCTTGGTATCACCAAGGCGTCGCTGCAGACCCGTTCGTTCATCTCGGCGGCCTCCTTCCAGGAGACCACCCGCGTGCTGACCGAGGCTTCGGTTCAGGGCAAGAAGGACAAGCTGGTTGGCCTGAAGGAAAACGTCATCGTTGGTCGCCTGATCCCGGCCGGTACCGGTGGTGCAACCCAGCAGATGCGCCATATCGCTCAGTCCCGCGACAATGTGGTTTTGGAAGCGCGCCGCGAAGAAGCCGAGGCCGCAGCTGCCCTGGCCGCTCCGGTGATGGAGGACGACGTGTCCGGTGGCGACTTCGACAATCTGGTGGAAACACCGGAAAGCCGCGACTGATCCGTCGACTGACTTTTTGAAAATGAATGCCCCCGCGCCGATGGCGCGGGGGTTTTCTTTTGTCTGACGTCCCCCAACCGGCGAATGCCTCTTCCCAAGTGCTGCGCCCCGGTGTTTTCTGTGCGCGCAACCGGTGGAGGGGAAATGTCAGAGCAGTTGAAGATGGTTGGACTGGTCCGGTTCTCGGTTCTGACGCCTACCTATTATTCCGAACGCTTCAGCACGCTGGAGGAAACGGCGGCACATCTGTTTTCCGAGGACCGGATGGAGCTCCGCTTTCGCGTTTTCGAAGAGCTGTGCCTGCCTTCGCTGCTTCGGCAAAGCGATCCGGAATTTGATGTGGTGGTGTTGACTGCGGCGTCGATGCCTGATCGCTATATGCAAAGGCTGAAGGCGCTGCTTGCGCCGCATCGCAATCTGCATTGCCGTCCGGTCGGAACCCGAAATCATTACCGGCTGTTACGCCTGGGGTACGATTCCATTCCGGCAGGGGAGGGCAGTCACCGCATCCTGTTCCGTCTGGATGATGATGACGCGGTTGATATTGATTTTGTGGCACGCACAAAACGTCTGGCGGCTGGGATCCTGCCGCTGCAACCCGAAGGTGGCGCTTTTGTCATTGCCTATAACCGGGGCTTTTACATGCGGGCGACGCTGGATGGGCCGGAGGTCTTCGACGCGGTCGAACAGGCGCCCCTGTCGGCAGGCACCGCGCTGGTGACCCCAGTTGGAAGCGCCGCGAATCCCTACAAGTTCAACCACCGCAAACTGGCGCGGCACTACAGCCTTTATTCGGATATTTCGGTGCCATCCTTCCTGCGCACTATCCATGGTGACAATAAATCCGATCCCACCCAAAAAGGGATCACTCATCAGATGGCCGAGGAAGAGATCGACGGCGCGCTGCAGCGCCATTTCGGTCTGACGCTGTCGCAGCTGAAGGCGGTATAGCGCATGAAACCCAATCAGAACGGTGCCCTGTTGATGATGGGCAGCATGGCGGCCTTTACCTTCAATGATACGCTGGTGAAATCTGTGGGGGCGGATCTGCCGCTGTCGCAGATTCTTGTGGTCCGCGGCGGGGTTGCATCACTGCTGATTTTCCTGCTGGCGCGCTATCTGGGCAGCTTGCGGATGAACCTGCCACGGGGCGACTGGATGCTGGTTCTGGGCCGCTGTCTGTCCGAAGCGGGGGCGACTTACCTCTTCCTCAGCGCGCTGATGCTGATGCCGCTCGCCAATGTGACTGCCGTACTGCAAATGCTGCCACTGACCGTGACGCTGGGGGCGGCGCTGTTCTTTGGCGAAAGCATCGGCTGGCGGCGCATGGCGGCGATCCTTGCGGGGTTCTGCGGTATGCTGCTGATCGTGCAGCCGGGGCCAGAGGGGTTCGATGGCGCCTCTTTGTATGCACTGGGTGCGGTTGGCTGCGTCACGGCCCGGGATCTGTTCACCCGGCGGATGTCGGCGGCGGTGCCGTCGATGACTGTGACCCTAATGGCCTCTTTGACAGTGCTGACTTTTGGCCTGATCTACAGCACCCAGCAGGACTGGCAGCCGATGCAAGGCTGGCATCTGGGTCTGCTTATGGGGGCGGCCTGCTTCATCTTTGCCGGCTACTTGTTTTCGGTCATGACCATGCGAGTCGGAGACGTCGCCGTGGTCTCGCCCTTCCGGTACAGCGGGTTGTTGTGGGCGCTGTTCCTCGGCTGGGCAGTGTTTGGTGATTGGCCGGGTGTGCTTACTCTGACCGGCGCGGCTGTCGTTGTGGCGGCCGGCCTATTCACCTTCTACCGGGAGCGGCAGCAGACCGGGGGATGAGAACGCCCGCGCGACTGCGGCGCTATCGACGTTGAAGGTTTGTTTCAGATGGTGCGCTTCCTCTGGTGTGACAGGGGTGACGTTGATCTCCTTGCCGCGCCCCTTGGAGCGGGAATCGTTGAAGCTGTTGTAACCGCGCAGGTACATGTCGCCATCCGGAATGGTCAGCGTTGGTGTGACCCGCCAAAGGGTATGATGGCCGTGATGCATGATCGTCTGGTTGGACCCGCCCGCCACTACGACTCCCATAGAAAGCGCAGTGTAGGGGTAGCGGTCCGGTTTGATCGCCAGCCCATCGGCACTGGCGCGATAGACATAGCCGCGGTTGAAATCGATGGTGGTCATCGGATAGCGCGGCCAGACCGGTTCTAGGTCCTGCGCCGCCTGTTTCAGCCGTTCCACGAATGACACCGCCATCGCATCGTCATCGTCTAGACGAAACTGCAGGCAGGGCGCATCCGGGTTTTCGCGCGCGTCGTTTAGCATCTGGATCATCACCCGCCGGTGACGGCCCGGCGGCTGCACGGAAATGACCACATTCGGCAAAGGTTCGGTGAGGGTCAGCAGCCGGTCGAGATAGGGGAGGGGAAAGCACTCACCGACCACGACCAGCAACTGGAAATCCGCGTCGGTCTGACCGATGACCGAGGGCAGGCAGACAGTTTCGAACAGGCGGAACCGCTCCTCAAGCCGTTCGGGCGCATAAAGATAGGCACGGCGTTCCTCTAGGCTGGCGTGCTCCTGCTTGTAGCCGCCGTGCCCTACATAAGAGAAGCGGCACAATCCGATAACCTGCATAACATGCGATCCCTGGTAAAAATAAAGGCGTGGGGCTAGTCAGCCGCGAAGACCCGTTTGAGATCATCCTGCCGGATGGCAAATCGCGCTTCAAACTCACCCACCTGATCCGGGGTCAGCGGGGTGACGGGCACCGGTTTGACCCGTTTCTGGCGCGAGTCGTTATAGCCATTGTGGGTGCGAACGAACATCGGCTGATCGCTGATGGTGACCGTCGGCATGAAGCGCAGGATTTTCTCATGCGCGAAGTTCATGATCGTCAGGTTACAGCCGCCGCGCACATACATGCCAAGCGAAGCGACATAGTAGGGCCGGTGTATCTCGGTCGCGGCGATCCCGGACGCCCCAACCTCGGCCACATAACCACGGTTGAAATCAACGGCGACCGTTTTGCTCTTTTCGACCAGGCCAGAACAATCCTCAACCGTCTGCCGGAGACGTTCGACGAAATCCACCGACACTGCGTCGTCGTCGTCATGCCGGAACTGCAGACACGGCGCGTCTGGATCCCGGCGGGCTTTGTTGAGGATCTCTTTCATCACCTGGCGCTGTTTGCGCGGCGGTTCGCTGTGAATGCGGACCTGCGGTATGTCGGCAGTTATGTCCTGAAGCCGCTCCCGGTGCTGTTTCGGCAGGCTGTCGCCAATGACGATGATCAGCTCGAAATCCTGATCTGTCTGTTCGCGCAGACAGGGCAGGGCGACGGTCTCCATCAGTTGGAACCGCTCCTCTAGACGGTCTTCGGCATAAAGGTAGGCAATGCGCTCCTCCAGGCTGGCATGTTCAACCTGAAAGCCGCCAATCGCGGGATAAGAAAAACGACAAAGACCGATGACTTGCATGAATGGGGCGTCCTGAGTATGCGTCTGGCCCAATCTGATTGCGGCCTGTTGAACTATGCATCGCCCGTACCGATGCGACAAGACAGCGGGTGTGGCAGGGGAAGTATTGCCAGCGGCGTGTTCCCGTGCAGCCATCCGCCGACCCTGGGCGTCACTGGGCGCCTGACAGTTGACAAGCTCCGCGACTCCCCATATACGCGCGCCTATCCGGCATCCGGGGGCCGCCCCTAAAGCCGATATCACTATTGTAGTGGATCAAGGTTCGGACAGTTTTATCGTCCGGATCCTCTGTAGACCCACCGCGTCGTTCACCTCGGAATGGGAACGATTGCGGTTTTTGCGCTTGCGGACGCGTAAGTGCCGGAAATATGAGCCGCACGCCCTTGCGCGTGCATGACATGAAAGTTGCGAAACGGGGAATAGACCGGAATGCCAACGATCCAACAGCTGATCCGCAAGCCGCGGCAGCCGAAAGTTAAACGCTCCAAATCCATGCATCTGGAGCAGTGCCCCCAGAAGCGTGGCGTTTGCACGCGCGTTTACACCACCACGCCGAAGAAACCGAACTCCGCTATGCGGAAAGTTGCGAAGGTCCGCCTGACCAACGGTTTCGAGGTCATCTCCTACATCCCGGGTGAAAGCCACAACCTTCAGGAACACTCTGTGGTTCTGATCCGCGGCGGTCGTGTAAAAGACCTTCCGGGTGTCCGTTACCACATCCTTCGCGGTGTTCTGGATACCCAGGGCGTCAAAGACCGTAAGCAGCGTCGCTCCAAGTACGGCGCGAAGCGTCCTAAGTAAGAAGAAGGATAAGCACAGATGTCACGCCGTCACGCTGCTGAAAAACGCGAAGTTCTGCCCGACGCCAAATATGGCGACCGCGTTCTGACCAAATTCATGAACAACCTGATGATCGATGGTAAGAAATCGGTCGCAGAAAAAATCGTCTACAACGCGTTCGATCGCGTTGAAGCCAAGATCAAACGCGCTCCCGTGGAAGTCTTCCACGAAGCTCTGGACAATGTGAAACCCGCCGTCGAAGTTCGTTCGCGCCGCGTGGGTGGTGCAACCTACCAGGTGCCGGTCGAAGTTCGCCCGGAGCGCCGCGAAGCACTCGCAATCCGCTGGTTGATCAAAGCCGCCCGTAGCCGCAACGAAAACACCATGGAAGAGCGCCTTGCAGGCGAGCTGCTGGACGCTGTCCAGTCCCGTGGTACCGCGGTGAAAAAGCGCGAAGACACCCACAAGATGGCAGAGGCCAACAAGGCCTTCTCGCATTACCGCTGGTAACCCAAGGGGCTTAGACCTATGGCACGCGACTATACACTCAACCATTACCGTAACTTCGGTATCATGGCGCACATCGATGCAGGTAAGACCACCTGCTCGGAGCGTATCCTGTACTACACCGGCAAATCCCACAACATCGGTGAGGTGCACGATGGTGCAGCCACCATGGACTGGATGGAGCAGGAGCAGGAACGCGGCATCACCATCACCTCGGCTGCGACCACCACTTTCTGGGAACGCACCGAAGATGGCGAAACTGCTGACACGCCGAAGCACCGCCTGAACATCATCGACACCCCCGGTCACGTTGACTTCACCATCGAAGTTGAACGTTCGCTGGCGGTTCTCGACGGTGCAGTCTGTGTTCTGGACGCCAACGCTGGCGTTGAACCGCAGACCGAAACCGTTTGGCGTCAGGCTGACCGCTACAAGGTTCCGCGCATCGTCTTCGTCAACAAGATGGACAAGATCGGCGCTGACTTCTTCAACTGCGTCAACATGATCGAAGACCGCACCGGCGCCCGCGCGGTTCCGGTTGGTATTCCGATCGGCGCCGAGAACGAGCTGGAAGGCCTGATCGATCTGGTCACCATGAAGGAATGGCTGTGGCAGGGTGAAGACCTTGGCGCCTCCTGGGTGCAGGTCGAGATCCGTGACAGCCTGAAGGACATGGCCGACGAATGGCGTGGCAAGATGGTCGAAGCGGCCGTCGAGCAAGACGACGACGCCATGGAAGCCTACCTGGAAGGTGAAGAGCCCGACGTTGCAACACTGCGCGCTCTGCTGCGCAAGGGCACTCTGGCGCTGGACTTCGTTCCGGTTCTGGGCGGTTCCGCGTTCAAGAACAAAGGCGTTCAGCCGCTGCTCAACGCCGTGATCGACTACCTGCCCAGCCCGCTGGACGTTGTCGATTACATGGGCTTCAAACCCGGTGACGAAACCGAAACCCGTAACATCGCCCGCCGCGCGGATGATGATATGGCGTTCTCGGGCCTGGCGTTCAAAATCATGAACGACCCCTTCGTCGGTTCGCTGACCTTTACCCGCATCTACTCCGGTGTTCTGAACAAGGGTGATACCCTTCTGAACTCCACCAAGGGTAAGAAAGAGCGCGTTGGCCGGATGATGATGATGCACTCGAACGACCGTGAGGAAATCACGGAAGCGTTCGCGGGCGACATCATCGCGCTGGCTGGTCTGAAAGACACCACCACAGGTGACACGCTCTGCGCCGTCAACGATCCGGTGGTTCTGGAAACCATGACCTTCCCCGATCCGGTGATCGAGATCGCGGTTGAGCCGAAAACCAAGGCTGACCAGGAAAAAATGTCCCAGGGTCTGGCCCGTCTGGCCGCCGAAGACCCGTCCTTCCGCGTGGAAACTGACCTGGAATCCGGTCAGACCATCATGAAGGGCATGGGCGAACTTCACCTGGACATCCTGGTTGACCGCCTGAAGCGCGAATTCAAGGTTGAAGCCAACATCGGTGCCCCGCAGGTTGCCTACCGTGAGACCATCGGTCACGAGGTCGAGCACACCTACACCCACAAGAAACAGTCGGGTGGTTCGGGTCAGTTCGCCGAGGTGAAGATGATCATCTCGCCGACAGAAGCCGGCGAAGGCTACTCCTTCGAATCCCGCATCGTTGGTGGTGCTGTTCCGAAGGAATACATCCCCGGTGTTGAAAAAGGCATCAACTCGGTTATGGATAGCGGTCCGCTGGCTGGCTTCCCCGTGATCGACTTCAAGGTTGCCCTGATCGACGGTAAGTTCCACGACGTTGACTCCAGCGTTCTGGCCTTTGAAATCGCAGCACGTATGTGCATGCGTGAAGGCATGCGCAAAGCCGGCGCCAAGCTGCTGGAACCGATCATGAAGGTCGAAGTGATCACCCCGGAAGAATACACCGGCGGTATCATCGGCGACCTGACCTCCCGTCGTGGTCAGGTGTCCGGCCAGGAGCCCCGCGGCAACGCGATTGCGATCGACGCAAACGTGCCGCTGGCGAACATGTTCGGCTACATCAACACCCTGCGTTCGATGAGCTCGGGCCGCGCCCAGTTCACCATGCAGTTCGGTCACTACGATCCGGTTCCGCAGAACATCTCGGACGAGATCCAGGCGAAATACGCGTAAGCGTCATGACATTGGAAGGTTCGCGGCCCGCGCGGACCTTCTTCCAATCAAAAGGAGGCCACCATGGCTAAGGAAAAGTTTGAGCGTAATAAACCGCACGTCAACATCGGCACCGTTGGCCACGTTGACCACGGCAAAACCACGCTGACCGCAGCGATCACCAAATACTTCGGTGACTTCAAAGCCTACGACCAGATCGACGGCGCACCGGAAGAAAAAGCCCGCGGCATCACCATCTCGACCGCCCATGTGGAATACGAGACCGAGAACCGCCACTATGCACACGTCGACTGCCCCGGCCACGCTGACTATGTGAAAAACATGATCACCGGTGCGGCGCAGATGGACGGCGCGATCCTGGTTGTGAACGCAGCCGACGGCCCGATGCCGCAGACCCGCGAGCACATCCTGCTGGCGCGTCAGGTTGGCGTTCCGGCGCTGGTCGTGTTCATGAACAAGGTTGACCAGGTCGACGACGAAGAGCTGCTCGAGCTCGTCGAGATGGAAATCCGCGAACTGCTGTCTTCCTACGACTTCCCGGGCGACGATATCCCGATCATCGCAGGTTCCGCTCTGGCGGCGATGGAAGGCCGTGACCCGGAAATCGGCGAAAACAAAATCAAGGAACTGATGGCGGCTGTGGATGAGTACATCCCGACCCCCGAGCGTGCCGTTGACCTGCCGTTCCTGATGCCGATCGAAGACGTGTTCTCGATCTCCGGTCGTGGTACCGTTGTGACCGGCCGTGTTGAGCGTGGCGTGATTAACGTTGGCGACGAAATCGAAATCGTCGGCATCCACGACACCAAGAAAACCACCTGCACCGGTGTTGAGATGTTCCGCAAGCTGCTGGACCGCGGCGAAGCCGGCGACAACATCGGCGCGCTGCTGCGTGGCGTTGACCGTGACGGCGTTGAGCGTGGTCAGGTTCTGTGTAAGCCGGGCTCCGTGACCCCGCACACCAAATTCGAGGCAGAAGCATATATTCTGACCAAAGAAGAAGGTGGCCGTCACACCCCGTTCTTTGCGAACTACCGTCCGCAGTTCTACTTCCGGACCACCGACGTGACCGGCACCGTGACCCTGCCGGAAGGCACCGAGATGGTGATGCCGGGCGACAACCTGAAGTTCGAAGTTGAACTGATCGCCCCGATCGCTATGGAAGACGGTCTGCGTTTCGCCATCCGCGAAGGCGGCCGCACCGTCGGCGCTGGCGTTGTGTCGAAGATCATCGAGTAATTCGCACTCGCGAATGATCAAACGGAAAGGGCGCCCCAGTGGCGCCCTTTTTGTTTGAACGCGCTGATCCCGAGACGCACCAGAAAGACTGTGTCGAAGATCATCGAGCAACCAGGTCTCCTGATTGCTAATGGAAAGGGCCTCCTTCGGAAGGCCCTCTTTCTATGTGCACAAAGCTGAGCAGGGCAGGGGCCGCTTCGCCGATGGAACCGTTTGGCCTCGGGCAGATTTGATCGGATCAGGCACGCGCCCGGAGACCTGGTCGGGCGCGGCCCAGACGCAGCACAAACGCGGGGCGTCCGGGCGGTTTTGCGGGCCGGTGTATTCTTGGTTGAGACGACAGAACGCCTTAGGCTCAGGGCGCGGGCTGAATGTCCGGATTGCAGGGCAGCGTCAGAACGAAACGACTTCCCTTTCCAGGGCCTTCGCTTTCGGCATGAGCGCTGCCGCCATGCGCACAGGCAATTTCGCGTACATTCGCGAGTCCCAGGCCAGTGGACTTTTCACCATCCGTTGGCTGCGCGGAAAGCCTTTGAAAACGGCCGAAGGCGCGCGTCAGGTCGTCTGGCGTCAGGCCCTGACCGGTATCGGAGACGGCAACGGTGACGCTTTCACCTTCCTGCGCGACCGAAATCCGGACCTCGCCTCCGGGATAGGTATATTTCACGGCGTTGCTAATCAGATTGTCGATGGCAGAGATGACCAGTGTTTCATCAACCTCTGCGATGGTCCGTTGCGGAGGGTCGACGGACAGGGCAATCGATTTGCGTGCAGCCTCTTCCCGGTTGGCTTCGGCTGCAATGTGCAGCAACCCGGTCAGATCGACCGGCTTGCGGTCCAGGCGCAGCGCTTCGCCTTCGACCCTGGCCCGGTCCAGCGTCGCGTCGATCAACTGCGCGATCCGGTCCGCATTGTCGATGACCTTCTGAAACGCAGTTTCAATCCGGACTGTGTCCGGTGTTTCTGTGCGGGCTCTGATCAGTCCCAGTTCGGCCTGGGACAGCACGGCGGCCAGCGGGCTGCGCAGATCGTGGGCAATCAACCCCATGAGCGCGATCTTTTCCGCGTTTTCGCGCCGCACTTCGGAATAGCCCTGTTGCAGGCGTCGGTTCATCCGCGCGAGATCCGCGATTAGCTTCTTTCGTTCCTTTTCCACGGAGAGGCGGCGCAATTCGGCTTCGGCACGCAGGGCAAAAATCGTCGATATCGCAGTGGCGATCTCGGATTCCTTGATCTCCTGGTTGGAAAATACAGCCAGATGACCGGTGACCTCGCCAGTGGTGTCGCGAAGTGGAATCCCTATGTAGCCTTCAAACCTCGCTTCGCGGGGATAAAGGTCGGCAATCCCGCAGGGGATGATCACCACCTCCCCGGCATATACCCGGGCGCAGGGGGTGCCTTGCAATTCGTAGCGTATCCCGCGAGCAACCTTGTGGTCCTGCAGAGCGTAGAGCGCCCGCGCGTGGGTGGGTGGCACCCCTTCGCCATAGGTGACTGCGACGAAGGCTGCATCCAGATGCTCGCTCAGGGCCTCAACCAGGCGCGCCAGGAGCGCATGACCGGTTTCACCAGCGATACTGCGCGCAATCAGCAGAACTTGCTCGGTTTCGGGGCTGTGAGGCGGCACTATTGGGTTGTCCGTTGTGAGGCTTTGCGCAAGATTAACCGGACTTGGAGGGCGCCACTAGGGCCACTGGCCGCCCTGCGTCAGTTTTTAACACGGGACGGCCAGATTTCTGGGGGTGACCTTGCCCGAACGCCGAAAACGCTTTTGGGGTGTTCCCAACGCGTGGGGCAATCGCGCGGGCCTCATTTATCCTTGCAATACCGCCGCTGCAGGCTTAAGACGCGCGAGTTCTCAATGAGAATATCAAGGCGGGGTGATTCCCGCCTTTTGGGTTCGATGAGGGTGTGCGGTGGTCGTGGGCCCTCCTCTCAACTCCAACGCCTATAAAAGGCTGACGAAATGCAAAGTCAAAACATTCGCATTCGGCTGAAGGCTTTCGATTACCGCGTGCTGGACGCCAGCACCCAGGAAATCGTGAACACTGCAAAGCGCACCGGCGCGCAGGTTCGTGGCCCGATCCCGCTTCCGAACAAGATCGAGAAATTCACCGTTCTGCGTGGCCCCCACGTCGACAAGAAATCCCGTGACCAGTTCGAGATCCGCACCCACAAGCGCATGCTCGACATCGTTGATCCGACTCCCCAGACCGTGGACGCGCTGATGAAGCTCGACCTCGCCGCTGGCGTGGACGTCGAGATCAAGCTGCAGTCGTAAGATCGGAGGGTAATGAATATGCGCTCTGGTATTATCGCAAAGAAAGTCGGCATGACCCGGCTGTTCATGGAAGACGGCAAGCAGATCCCTGTGACCGTTCTTCACCTGGATGGTCTGCAGGTCGTGTCGCAACGCACCGAAGACAAAGACGGCTACACCGCCGTTCAGCTGGGCGCAGGCTCGGCCAAAGTGAAGCGCGTCTCCAAGGCGATGCGTGGCCACTTTGCCGCTGCAAAGGTTGAACCCAAGCGTAAGCTGGTTGAATTTCGCGTACCCGCCGATGCCCTGATCGAAGTTGGCGCCGAAATCTCGGCCGAACACTTCCTGACAGGTCAGAAAGTGGACGTGACCGGCACCTCGATCGGTAAAGGTTTCGCAGGCGCCATGAAGCGCTGGAACTTTGGCGGTCTGCGTGCGTCGCACGGTGTGTCGATCTCGCACCGTTCGCACGGTTCGACCGGTCAGTGTCAGGATCCCGGCAAGGTTTTCAAAGGCAAGAAGATGGCCGGCCACATGGGCGCTGCCCGCGTGACCACCCAGAACCTGGAAGTCGTCAAGACCGACGCCGACCGTGGCCTGGTGTTCATCAAAGGTGCCGTACCTGGTCCGAAATCCGGTTGGGTAACCGTCAAGGATGCCGTCAAGAAGAAAGCGCCCGAAGGTCTGCCCTTCCCGGCGGCTCTGAAGACAGCAGCAACCGAAGCACCGGCGGAAGCTCCCGCGGAAGGTGGTGAAGCATGAAACTTGATGTGATCAAACTCGACGGCGGCAAGGCAGGCGACATCGAACTGTCCGAAGACCTGTTCGGTCTGGAGCCGCGTGCGGACATCCTGCACCGTGTGGTCCGCTGGCAGCGCAACAACGCGCAGGCCGGTACCCACAAGGTCAAGACCCGCTCGGAAACCTCCTACTCGACCAAGAAGATCTATCGCCAGAAGGGCACCGGCGGCGCACGCCACGGTGACCGTAACGCGCCGATCTTCCGCAAAGGTGGTATCTACAAGGGCCCGACCCCGCGTAGCCACGGCCACGAGCTGACCAAGAAGTTCCGCAAGCTGGGCCTGCGCCACGCGCTGTCCGCCAAGGCGAAAGCGGGTGAACTGGTCGTGATCGAGGACGCAACCGCAGAGGGCAAGACCGCTGCTCTGGCCAAGCAGGTGAAAAACCTGGGCTGGAAACGCGCGCTGGTCATCGACGGTGCAGCCGTGAACGAAGGGTTCCTCAAAGCATCGCGTAACATCGACGGTCTGGATATCCTGCCGACGATGGGTGCAAACGTCTATGACATCCTGAAGCGTGACACCCTGGTGATCACCAAGGCGGGTGTCGAAGCACTGGAGGCTCGACTGAAATGAGCGCGAAGGCAGAACACTACGACGTGATCCGCAAGCCGATCATCACCGAGAAATCCACCATGGCGTCCGAAAACGGCGCAGTGGTGTTCGAAGTGGCGATCGACAGCAACAAACCCCAGATCAAAGAGGCGGTTGAAACCCTCTTTGGTGTGAAGGTCAAAGCGGTCAACACCACCATCACCAAGGGTAAGGTCAAGCGTTTCCGCGGCCAGATCGGCCGTCGCAAGGACGTGAAGAAAGCCTATGTGACCCTGGAAGAAGGCAACACCATCGACGTGTCCACCGGACTCTGAGATCTGTTCCTTTAAAAAAGATCGAAGGCCCTCGCGAAAGCGGGGGTCTTTTTCGTTGGGGGTGCTATGACTTATGCTCTTTGGTTTCTGTGTTCTCAAATGCACGCCAGAGCATTGGATGGATTGTGGCTTTGGTGTCTGTAGTGATTGAGTTTTTGGGTATTGGTTTATGTGTAAGGTGGACCCAGTGCCAAGCAGATGAGGAAGACAACTTCAGTCCAACGGCCCCAACTAAGTGAAGCCTATGAAATATCTCACGGCAAAACTCTAAAGGGTCAAATGATCCATCGGCTTTTACCGCGTCTTCTATGATCCCCCACATTTCGTCTCTTTGAGCTGCTTCATTTTCGGCAAAAATTAATGCAAGTTCCTCCACAAATTTTGTGTGGCAAAAGTCGCTAATCTGAAAGTATGTCGCTCTGTTTGAGAGTAGGTTGAGGATAATCGATATTCCGGGGAAAACAGGAGACCATTCAGAGATCAGAGCCTCCAATCGATCATCCGAATATACCTTTTCTGCATTTCTGAAATCAGTCTTGCTAATTTCTGACTTTCCTTCTGCGGTGCTAAAGCAAAAGTTGACATACTTGATTACGTCGCGTGGACGCATCAAAGAACGTTCTACAATGTAAACCCAGCTGCGTTTCTTGTTGTCGTAGCTAGTCTTAAAAAGGTCTACAAAGTGTACGTTGTCCTTGGTGTACTTCCATCGATATAGATGGCCGATCCGCTTCTCGACTAGTTCCCAAAGTTGTTCCCGAGTCCACTTAATGCGAACAATATAGTCCTCATTTTTCTCGAGCTGCCCTTGCGAAGGTGGGTATTCCATGTTCATTTTTTCATATACGTCATTCCGAATGGACACCACTACTTTGAGGTTTCGAATCTTTCGTAGGCCTTTGCATGCTTCGAATAAGCAGTGAATGATCGTGTTCTTGATTTCTGGTTCTATCCAGTGTTCATCAAGTCCATCAATCAGAATGTAGTATTTGTCAGGTCTTTCCGAAAGGTATTGGGAAAGTCCGTTGATGACTTTAGATAACTCAGCGAGGAGCGACGGGTTGACAAATTTCTTTGCTCTTTGCTGAAATTGAGTTTTCTTTTCTTCGCTTAGCCCCCGCGAATATCCGGCCCGTGCGGAAGCTTTTTGAATTTCGACACCAAACTCTGCGTTGATGTCTTTTTCAAGTCTGTTCGCAACTTCAATCACGGTTTCATCGATGGTATTCCAAAAGTTACCTTGATTTTTCTCAACGAAGTCTAGGAAAAATTTTCGCGTCGCATCTTCCTGTCCACGGTTGAATAGTTTTGAGAGGAAACCCTTTGCATCACTTTGGCCTTCAATATTGGTAGCCATTTTTATTAGTTCAATGCAGATCACATGGCGCCATAACGCCTGAAGAAAAAAAGAAATATCAACGTCAATCTTTCTCAAGAACTGTATCGTATCACTGTTGGAGAGGTAACTCATCGAGAGTTCTTGCAGCTCAAGAAATTTCGCATTTTCATTCTTTTCGATCATACGGAGGAAGGCGGTCTTGCCGACACCAGTACTGCCGAGCAGGAACATTTTTGCATTCCCCATGTCCCTAATGGATGCAAGTGCAGGATGGTCGACGAAGCACTTGAAGAGGAATTCATCATCTGTTTCCGCAGACACGTTTCCGATGCTGGATTCCGGTGAAAAAATTATCTTATTGCTCATGTTGCTCATTTGACGGTGGGTGGCTGAATGCTTATTAGAATTCCACAGTCGCCGCTCAACTCCAAGGTGTTTCTGAGCGGTTGCGGGGTGGGGGCTGGAATATCCAAAGGGCCAGACGTTAAAAGGCTAAAGTGGACTGAGAGTATCGCTTGCCTCTTTGAGCGCACGCTGCTACATGGCTCCAATCCTGAAGGCCTCGGATTCGTCCGGGGCTGTTACTTTTGTCGGGATGCTGACGAACCTGGGACCTTCGGGGCCCTCTACATCGGTCACCTGAACCGCCGCACGCGGCACGTCAGGGGGCTTTAACATAGCGGTGCCAAAGACAAGAACCTAAGGCACTGCACGCTAAACGGAAGACAGAAAGCATGGCACTTAAGTCGTATAAACCGACGACGCCGGGCCAGCGTGGGCTGGTTCTGATCGACCGTTCGGAGCTTTGGAAAGGGCGTCCGGTCAAATCTCTCACTGAGGGTCTGACCAAATCGGGCGGCCGGAACAACACCGGACGGATCACTTCTCGCCGCCGTGGTGGTGGCGCAAAGCGTCTTTACCGGATCGTTGACTTCAAACGGAATAAATTTGATGTCGCCGCGACCGTCGAGCGCATTGAATATGACCCCAACCGTACTGCCTTCATCGCACTGGTGAAGTACGAAGACGGCGAGCAGGCCTATATCCTCGCTCCGCAGCGTCTGGCAGTGGGTGACAAGGTCATCGCCTCCGCGAAGGCAGACATCAAGCCGGGCAACGCAATGCCGTTCTCGGGCATGCCGATCGGTACCATCGTTCACAACATCGAAATGAAGCCCGGCAAAGGCGGCCAGATCGCCCGTGCAGCCGGTACTTACGCTCAGTTCGTTGGTCGTGATGGTGGCTACGCTCAGATCCGCCTGTCCTCGGGCGAACTGCGCATGGTCCGTCAGGAATGCATGGCCACCGTTGGTGCCGTCAGCAACCCTGACAACAGCAACCAGAACTACGGTAAAGCTGGCCGTATGCGCCACAAGGGCAAGCGTCCCTCGGTCCGTGGTGTCGTTATGAACCCGATCGACCACCCGCACGGTGGTGGTGAAGGCCGGACTTCGGGTGGTCGTCACCCGGTGACCCCGTGGGGTAAGCCGACCAAGGGTAAGCGCACCCGCAACAAAAACAAAGCGTCGCAAAAGCTGATCATCCGCTCGCGTCACGCCAAGAAGAAGGGACGTTAATCTATGTCTCGCTCTGTATGGAAAGGTCCTTTCGTCGACAGCTATGTGCTTAAGAAAGCCGAAGCTGCGCGTGAATCGGGCCGCAATGAAGTGATCAAGATCTGGTCGCGTCGTTCCACCATTCTGCCCCAGTTCGTGGGTCTGACGTTTGGTGTGTACAACGGCAAGAAACACATCCCTGTCAACGTCTCGGAAGACATGATCGGTCAGAAGTTCGGTGAGTATTCGCCGACCCGGACCTATTATGGTCATGCTGCGGACAAGAAAGCGAAGCGGAAGTAAGTCATGGGCAAGGTACAAAATCCCCGCCGCGTGGCCGACAACGAAGCAATGGCGAAAACCCGCATGCTTCGGACCAGCCCGCAGAAACTGAACCTGGTGGCTCAGATGATCCGTGGCAAGAAAGTGGACAAGGCTCTGACCGACCTCACTTTCTCGAACAAGCGGATCGCGCAGGACGTGAAGAAATGCCTTCAGTCCGCCATCGCGAACGCCGAGAACAACCACAACCTGGACGTCGATGAACTGATCGTCGCCGAGGCATGGGTTGGCAAGAACATGACCATGAAACGCGGTCGCCCGCGGGCCCGTGGTCGTTTCGGCAAGATCCTGAAGCCGTTCGCTGAGATCACCATCAAGGTGCGTCAAGTTGAGGAGCAAGCCTAATGGGACATAAAGTCAATCCGGTCGGCATGCGCCTGCAGGTGAACCGCACCTGGGACAGCCGTTGGTACGCCGACACCAAGGACTACGGTGATCTTCTGCTGGAAGATCTGAAACTGCGTGAGTTCATCAAGGCAGAGTGCAAGCAGGCCGGTGTGGCCCGCGTGATCATCGAACGCCCCCACAAGAAGTGCCGTGTGACCATTCACACCGCGCGTCCGGGCGTGATCATCGGCAAAAAAGGCGCCGATATCGAGGTCCTGCGCAAGAAGCTGGCAGCGATGACCGACTCGGAACTGCACCTCAACATCGTTGAAGTGCGCAAGCCCGAGCTGGACGCACAGCTGGTTGGCGAGTCCATCGCTCAGCAGCTGGAACGTCGTGTGTCCTTCCGTCGCGCGATGAAGCGTGCCGTTCAGAACGCAATGCGCATGGGCGCCCTGGGTATCCGGGTGAACGTCGCGGGTCGTCTGGGTGGTGCTGAAATCGCCCGTACCGAATGGTACCGTGAAGGTCGTGTGCCGCTGCACACCCTGCGCGCCGACATCGATTACGCTCACTCCGAAGCCATGACCCCCTACGGGATCATCGGGATCAAGGTCTGGATCTTCAAAGGCGAGATCATGGAGCATGACCCGCAGGCGCGTGATCGTAAGTCTCAGGAAATCCAGGACGGCCCTGCACCCCGTGGTGCTGGTGGCGGTCGTCGCTAAGGAGGGGATGAGATGCTTCAACCAAAGCGTACGAAATTCCGCAAAATGCACAAAGGCCGGATTTCCGGTCTCGCCAAAGGTGGTTCTGACCTGAACTTCGGCACCTACGGTCTCAAGGCTCTGCAGCCCGAGCGCGTAACCGCCCGTCAGATCGAAGCTGCACGTCGCGCCATGACCCGTCACATGAAACGTCAGGGTCGTGTCTGGATCCGGATCTTCCCGGATACCCCGGTAACCTCCAAGCCCGTCGAAGTTCGTATGGGTAAAGGTAAAGGGTCCGTTGACTACTGGGCATGCAAAGTGAAGCCCGGTCGCGTGATGTTCGAAATCGATGGCGTCAATGACGACATCGCCCGCGAGGCTCTGCGCCTTGCTGCGATGAAGCTGCCGATCAAGACCCGCGTCGTGGTTCGCGAAGACTGGTAAGCCCAGGCTCTTTGGAAAATCAGAAACCCCCGTCGAGAAATTGGCGGGGGTTTTTCTTTGTGGTCACTTCCGGAAAATCCGTCTGCCTTCCTGGGGCGAACGGCAGTATGGCGTGGGGGCTGCGTAGTGTCGGGAAGGCAGTAAATGGCCCGCTCGGCGGAGTGCAGAGCGGGCCATCGTTTTGCGCGTCAAGGCGGGGGGCAGGACCAGAGCGTCCGGCCTATGCGGCCCAATCGTCTTGCTGCTGGGCGGCTGGGGCAGAGCCATGGTGCGCGGGGCTGCCTTTTAGGCGGAAGCCCGAGATCGCCTCGAACAGGCGGTGGGCCTCCTGTTGCAACATCTGACCTGCAGCGGATGTTTGCTCCAGCATGGCCGCACTTTTTTGGGAGTCTTTGTCGAGCGAGTCGACAGCGACATTGACTTCAGTCAGCCCGTTGGACTGTTCCACCGTATTGTCGGCAATCGTATTCATGCGCTCCACGACCTGGATGATGGTCTGAACGATCTTTGCAAGGGACTCGCCAGTCTCGTCGACCAGCTTCACGCCGACGGTAACCTCGCCCCGGCTGGTGTTGATCAGGTTGTTGATTTCCTGAGCGGCATCCGATGAGCGCTGTGCCAGCGCGCGGACTTCAGAGGCAACCACGGCAAAGCCGCGTCCAGCTTCTCCGGCGCGGGCGGCCTCGACCCCGGCGTTCAGCGCCAGCAGGTTGGTCTGGAATGCGACATCGTCGATCATGTCGGTGATCTTGGAAATCGCATCCGAGGAGTCCTTGATCCGTTGCATGGCTGTGACGGTCTGCTCAGCGATCGAGCGGGTGCCCTCTGCATTGTTCTGCGCATTGTCGACCAGCGATTTGGCGTCCTGCGCGCTGGAGGCCGTGTCACGCACCGTGTCGCTGACGGTCTGCAGCGCGGCGGCGGTTTCTTCCAGCGCGGCGGCTGAGGTTTCGCCGCGCCGCGAGGCATCGTTCATGGCGGATGAAATCTCGTTGGCGGTGTTGTTCAGCATTTCACTGCTCCCGGTCAGTTGCCGGATCATGCCATCAAGGCTGTTGGTCAGGTGGTCAATCGCATCAGAGATTTCCCGGAACACGCCCTTTTGCCCCGGTTGCATCGCCTGGTTCAAGTCACCGGTTGCAAGACCGCCGATCACCTCTTGAACGTCCTTCAATCCTTTTTCGGCGACGGTGCCAATGGCGTTCACTCCGTTACCCAGTTCTGCGAACATGCCGCTGCTACCAGCGGTATCGACCCGTTTGGAAAAGTCACCTTCGGCGCAGGCGTCGATGACGCGGGCAATGTCCTTGGTCATACGGTGCTTGATCTCTTCGTCCTTGCGGAAGTCACCAACCGCCTCGGCGATTGCCGAGATTTCTCGGATAGGGGTCACGGGGAGTGCAGGGGTGAAATCGTTTTCCCGCATCTTTTTCAGAACCCTGTCAGTGCGTTTCAGGGGCCGGGAAATCCCGCGCGCCAGAAGCAGCGCGAGCACAATGAAAACAGCGGCGCCGCCCAGACCTGCGCGGGTCGAGTTACTGGCGGCCTGTTCGCTGATCGCGGCAGTGTCGGCAAGGATCTGACTCATGACGATACGGGACTCTTTATGCAGGGCTTCGACCAAAGGTTCCGCAGCTGCATAGGTCTCTGACATCTGTTTCCGGAGATCCTGTTCTTTCAGGGTCTCATCAACATAGGCCGCAAAAGACGTCTGATAGGTGTCCATCAGGTCCGATATCTGCTGAAACTGCGCGCGATCCGCGTAATAGCTTTCGGGAAAGGCGTGGAACTCATCGACACGTGCATTCAACCGATCCAGGTATTTCGGATCCTTGCGCATGATGAAGTCCTTCTCGTGTCGGCGCATCATCAGCATCTTGACCTGCATCTCGGGCTGTTCGAGGCCCTGCAACTCGGTCTCGACGTTCTTCACCGCAGTCCGCAGATTGCCCTGCAGTCCGTCGTTCTCATCAAGCCCCAGGCGCCGGTTGCTGGCCGCGAGACTTAGAAAGGCTGCGCCATAAGCGGCGATCGCGGTTTCCAGTTCAGGCAGCGTGACGGCAGTAGATCGCAGCTCGGGAACCTGCGCGATATTTTGCTTCAGGCCGTCAAAGGTCGACGCCAGTTGATCCATGATCGCGGCATGGCGCTTAGTGTACTTTTCGTCCTTGCGCAGTAGGAAATCCTTTTCAGCACGGCGGGCCGAAAGAAACTGCTGCTCCAGATCGACAAGAGACATGTCGACCGCTTCGATCTGCGCGGCCCGGACTTGCATGTCGTCGCGAACCTGATGGGTATAAAGAGAAATGCCCGCCAAGGTGAACATGATGCCGGCGGCCAGCACGATGATCGACAGGATGGCGAGATTGATGGATACTTTGAACTTCATGGTGGGGCACTCGGTAGATAGGGATGCTAGGTGACAACCGGAACTCAGGTCATACTGGGTCAGGGTAGCAGTGCCGCGCTAATATTGTGTTGCGCCCCAGTGGCGGTCTGGGCATGGCAGACTTGCCAGAGTGTCATGGCTGGCCGTGCTGATATATGTCCCGATGTGGCGGACGTTGTCCGGAGTGGGTTCCATTGCGCGGGGTGCAGCCAATTGGGACTCGCAATAGTGCGCCGGGCGAGGATAAAAGGCAGCTATGGCACAGATCGACTCTCTTTTCGTTACCCGTCTCTACCGCGCTGCTTTGTCCGAACACGGACCGAGCATCGACGCAGGCGAACTTGAAAACTCCTGCCTTGTCATCGCCGGTGATGATGAAGCCGGGCAGGACTGGTGCGAGGAGAACGGCTATCCCGGCTATACCTCCTATGCCTCGCTGACGGATCTGCCCTGGCGGTTCCCGATCTTCGCCGATTTGGTGAAATCGCTGGATGCCCATGTGGCGGCTTTTGCTGAGGACCTGGAACTGGATCTGGATGATCGTGCGCTTGTGCTGGAGGATCTCTGGATCAACATCCTGCCCGAGGGCGGTACACACGCCAGCCATATCCACCCGCATTCGGTAATCTCCGGCACCACATATGTGTCGATGCCCGAAGGCGCTAGCGCCCTAAAGCTGGAAGACCCGCGCCACGCGATGATGATGGCCCACCCGCCGCGCCGCAAGGACTGCCGTCAGGAGCTGAAGACATTCGTCTATCAGTCTCCCAAGGTGGGCGATGTGCTGCTTTGGGAAAGTTTCATCCGCCACGAGGTGCCGCTGAATATGGCCGAAGAAGAGCGGATTTCGGTGAGTTTTAACTACAAGTGGGAGTGAGCGCCGTCTTGGAAATGATCCGGGGGATCACTTCAGGCGCGAACGGGCGGAGTCCATTGCTTGCTTGGGATTTGCGCAACATGAGTGCAGTGCCTGACCCTGGGCGGGCGTGAAGCGCCTCCCTGTCGGGAGGGTCGGGCGCGGCCCGGGCAGTCAGCCCGTTCCAGGCTGACTTTAAACGGCGTACTGAGTTGTGCGCATAGACATGTGTGGTTCTCTGCCGCCCGTTTGGCACAAGCTGCATCTTTCCCTTGCCCCCAACCACCAACTCTCCTATATGAACCCATCACCGCGCTCAGTGATGAGTCGCGGTGATCCATTTTCTGTGCCCTGAACTCTTCGGGCGCGGGCTACATAACCCACCAGACGTAAGGGTGACCCGTCAAAAGGGGCCCTCTGGTGCCAAGGAAAAGGAACAAAGGCGATGAACGCCAATGATCTGCGCGAAAAGACCGTGGATGAACTCCGCGATCTGCTTGCATCCATGAAAAAAGAGAGCTTCAACCTGCGCTTTCAGCAGGCAACCGGTCAGCTGGAAAACACCGCTGCAGTGCGCAACGCGCGCCGTAACGCAGCCCGTGTTAAAACCATCCTGAACGAAAAAGCCGCTGCGGCAGCTGAATAAGGAGCCTCTGAGATGCCCAAACGTATCCTGCAAGGCGTTGTGACCAGCGACGCAAACGCACAAACCGTTACCGTTTCCGTCGAGCGCCGCTTTACGCATCCGGTTCTGAAGAAAACCATCCGTAAGTCCAAGAAGTATCGGGCTCACGATGAAAAGAACGCTTTCAAGGTCGGCGACACCGTACGCATCATCGAATGCGCGCCGAAATCGAAAACGAAACGCTGGGAAGTTCTGGAAGCCTAAGAGCCTCACTTGAGGCTCCTGGCGACTAGGCTTTTTAGCACAGTCGAAACCCTGGGGGATCACAGCACGCATCGCTGCCCCAAAGGTCGGGAGAAACCACATGATCCAGATGCAAACAAATCTGGATGTTGCTGACAACTCCGGCGCTCGCCGAGTTCAGTGCATCAAGGTTCTGGGTGGTTCCAAGCGTAAATACGCATCCGTTGGCGACATCATCGTCGTCTCGGTCAAGGAAGCCATCCCGCGCGGTCGCGTAAAGAAAGGTGACGTCCGTAAGGCCGTCGTCGTACGTACCGCCAAAGAAGTCCGCCGCGAAGACGGTACCGCGATCCGTTTCGATCGCAACGCTGCCGTTATCCTGAACAACAACAACGAGCCGGTCGGTACCCGTATCTTTGGCCCGGTTGTTCGTGAGCTGCGCGCGAAGAACTTCATGAAAATCATCTCGCTTGCTCCGGAGGTGCTGTAATCATGGCTGCTAAACTCCGCAAAGGCGACAAGGTCGTCGTGCTGGCCGGTAAGGACAAGGGCAAGGAAGGCACCATCGCCTCCGTTGACCCCAAAGCCGGTAAAGCCGTTGTTGACGGCGTGAACATGGCGATCCGTCACACCCGTCAGTCCCAGACTGCACAGGGCGGCCGCCTGCCCAAGGCTCTGCCGATCGACCTGTCGAACCTGGCTCTGCTGGACGCAAACGGCAAAGCAACCCGCGTTGGCTTCCGCATGGAAGGCGACAAGAAAGTGCGTTTTGCCAAGACCACGGGGGACGTGATCGATGCTTGATTCCGCTAACTACACCCCGCGTCTGAAGGATCTCTACAAGGACACCATCCGTGGCGCCCTGAAAGAGGAATTCGGCTACAAGAACGAGATGATGATCCCCAAGCTGGACAAGATCGTTCTGAACATCGGCTGTGGTCGTGCTGCCGTCAAAGACAGCAAGAAAGCCAAGTCGGCCCAGGCTGACCTGACCGCAATCGCGGGCCAGAAAGCTCTGACCACTGTGGCCAAGAACTCCATCGCCGGCTTCCGCGTTCGCGAAGGCATGCCGATGGGCGCCAAGGTGACCCTGCGCGGCGAACGGATGTACGAATTCCTGGACCGCCTGATCACCATCGCAATGCCTCGTATCCGTGACTTCCGCGGCGTATCGGGTAACTCGTTCGACGGTCGTGGCAACTACGCCATGGGCCTGAAAGAGCACATGGTGTTCCCGGAAATCGATTTCGATAAGATCGATGAGCCCTGGGGCATGGACATTGTGATTGCCACCACCGCGAAAACCGACGCGGAAGCAAAGGCGCTGTTGAAAGCTTTCAACATGCCCTTCAACAGCTAAGCGCGGGAAGGAAGAGACATGGCTAAGAAAAGCATGATCGAACGCGAAAAGAAGCGCGAGCGCCTGGTGGCACAATATGCCGCAAAGCGCGCCGAGCTGAAAGAAATCGCGAATGACGAAAACCGCCCGATGGAAGAGCGTTTCAAAGCGCGTCTGAAACTGGCGAAACTGCCGCGCAACTCGTCGGCAACTCGTCTGCACAATCGCTGCCAGCTGACCGGCCGTCCTCACGCTTACTATCGTAAGCTGAAGATCAGCCGTATCGCTCTGCGGGAACTGGGCTCGAACGGCCAGATCCCCGGCATGGTGAAATCGAGCTGGTAAGGGAGAGACAGATATGAACGATCCTATCGGCGATATGCTCACCCGTATCCGTAACTCTCAGCTGCGCGGTAAATCCACCGTCCTGACCCCGGCTTCCAAGCTGCGGGCATGGGTTCTGGATGTGCTGGCGGACGAGGGCTACATCCGCGGCTATGAGAAGACCACTGGTGAAAATGGCCACCCGGCTATTGAAATCAGCCTGAAATACTTCGATGGCGAACCTGTCATTCGTGAACTGAAGCGGGTTTCCAAACCCGGTCGTCGCGTTTACATGGGCGTCAATGACATCCCGTCGGTCCGTCAGGGCCTGGGCGTGTCGATTGTCTCCACCCCCAAGGGTGTGATGTCGGACGCAAACGCACGCGCAGCCAACGTCGGCGGCGAAGTGCTCTGCACCGTCTTCTAAGGAGGCTTACAGATGTCCCGTATTGGTAAAAAACCGGTCGCACTGCCCAGCGGCGTTTCCGCTTCGGTATCCGGCCAGACCGTAGAAGTGAAAGGCCCGAAAGGGACCCGTAGCTTCACCGCCACCGACGACGTCACCCTGTCCGTTGACGACAACGTTGTAATGGTCGAGCCGCGCGGCAAGTCCAAACGTGCCCGTCAGCAGTGGGGCATGTCCCGCACCATGGTCGCGAACCTCGTGACCGGCGTGACCACCGGCTTCAAAAAAGAGCTGGAGATCCAGGGTGTGGGTTACCGGGCGCAGGTTCAGGGCAACACCCTGAAACTGAACCTCGGCTACAGCCACGACGTCGACTTCGTTGCTCCGGAAGGTATCACCATTACCGCACCGAAGCAGACCGAAATCGTTGTGGAAGGTAACGACCAGCAGCAGGTGGGCGAAGTCGCGGCGAAAATCCGCGAATGGCGCCGTCCCGAGCCCTACAAAGGCAAAGGCATCCGCTACAAGGGTGAGTTTATCTTCCGCAAGGAAGGCAAGAAGAAGTAAGGACAAGCAAAATGGCAAACAGCAAACGTACCCTGTTTCTGAAGCGTCGCCTGCGCGTCCGGAACAAACTTCGCAAGGTCAACGCAGGCCGTGTACGCCTGTCCGTGCACCGCTCGAACAAGAACATCTCGGTTCAGCTGATCGACGATGTGCAGGGCAAGACCCTGGCAGCGGCCTCGACCCTGGAAAAAGATCTCGGCTTCGTTGGCAAGAACAACGTCGAAGCAGCCACCAAAGTGGGTTCGGTTATCGCCGAGCGCGCCAAGGCGGCAGGCGTCTCCGAGGCCTATTTCGATCGTGGCGGCTTCCTGTTCCACGGCAAGGTGAAGGCTCTGGCCGACGCTGCGCGTGAAGGTGGTCTGAAGATCTAAGACTTGCGGGCGGCGATTTCGCCGCCCCGATGATCCGGGAGGGAGCCTGCATGGGGTCCCTCACCAGGATTGAGATAACCGGCGCCCCGCCTGTTGGACGCGCCAGTCAGAAAGGAATGCCTCATGGCAGAACGTGAAAACCGCCGTGGCCGTGGCCGCCGCGAAGAAGAAACACCGGAATTTGCAGATCGCCTGGTTGCGATCAACCGCGTGTCGAAAACCGTTAAAGGCGGTAAGCGCTTCGGCTTTGCCGCGCTCGTCGTCGTAGGCGATCAGAAAGGCCGCGTCGGCTTTGGCAAGGGTAAGGCGAAAGAAGTGCCCGAGGCCATCCGCAAGGCGACCGAGCAGGCCAAGCGTCAGATGATCCGTGTGCCGCTGAAAGAAGGCCGCACCCTGCACCACGACATGAACGGTCGTCACGGTGCCGGCAAGGTCGTCATGCGCACCGCTCCGGAAGGTACCGGTATCATCGCCGGTGGTCCGATGCGTGCCGTGTTCGAAATGCTGGGCGTCAAGGACGTTGTGTCCAAGTCGATCGGCTCGCAGAACCCCTACAACATGATCCGCGCAACCATCAACGGCCTGACCAAAGAGCAGAGCCCGCGTGCCGTTGCACAGCGTCGTGGCAAAAAGGTCGCCGACATCCTGCCCAAGCGGGACGAAGCACCGGCTGCCGAAGCCGCTGAAGCGTAAGGAGACGGACACATGGCTAAAACCATCGTTGTAAAGCAGATCGGCTCCCCGATCCGTCGCCCCGCCAAACAGCGTCAGACGCTGATCGGTCTGGGCCTCAACAAGATGCATAAAACCCGCGAGCTGGAAGACACCCCGGCCGTGCGTGGCATGATCAACAAGATTTCGCACATGGTCGAGATCGTTGAAGAAAAAGGCTAAGCCTTACCCGGCATAGTCTGACAAACGCCTCCGCATTGCGGGGGCGTTTTTCGTTTGAACGGTCTCTGCTGGGCTTTGCGAAAAGTGAAATGGCGCGGAGGCGTCAGATCAGTCCGCGAGATCCGGCCACAGGCTCGTGTCTAGGGCCTCAAGGAATTCAGCCAATTCAGCGGCCTGCGCACGCCAACCGCCAATGGATCTTTGGTGAACCGGCTGGCGGATTTGCGAGGCGCTCATCGTCAGGGTCGGTGCGCTGCTGCCTTCCGGCGCGGCCATTTCCGGTGACCATTCCAGCCCACAATAATCTGCAATTGCGCGGCTGCCCGTCACCGGGTCTGCAACAAGGTCTTCGTAGTCGACAGTCAGGATCTGATCCGGGAATACGGTTTGCCAGTGCTGCATGAGGCGCGCATATAGGCCGACGCGCCACGCCAAGGCCGTCTGGTCGTAGGTGTAGGACAGGGCTGTACCCGTGAAGTGCGATTTCCACATCGACAAGGCCACGTCGCGTGGGTCACGCCGTACGTGCACGATCTTGCAATGCGGATAGGCCGTTTTGAGAAACCCGATGTAGCGGTAGTTTTCCGGCATCTTGTCGACATAGGCGCGCGTATCGTCAGGGTAGGGGGGCAGCCGCGCTGCATCTTTATTGGTAAAGATACGCGCCGCCTCGGCATCAAACGGAATGTCGCTGCTCACGAAATCCTGAACCAGAAACCCGGTTGCCGCGCGTTCGCCCAACGTTTCCACATTTGGCAGGCGGCTCAGCATTGCCTCGACCAGCGAGGTGCCGGAGCGGGGTAGGCCGAGGACATAGATGGGATATGGTCCGTCGGGTTTGTCGGTCGGAGAGGGAGTGATGTCCGGAAAGCGGCTCAGGATGCGCTCAGTCTGCCGGGTGTCTTCCTCTTCGTCATAGCGCAATTGTTTTGCAAGGATACCGTTTGCACGCTCGCGCGCCTTGGCGGCGGCCTGCCGGTCCCCCATGGCATCTTCGATCCGGGACAAGGCAAACTGCAGTTCGGCAGCTTCGACCGAGCCTGAGCGGAGTTTGCCGAGCGCCTTTTGTGCGGGGCGGGCCAGGGTTTTCATCTCGTCCCTGTCGAGCAACAGCGACAATTGTTCAAACGCCTGTGTCTGCGCGGGGTGCAGGGCCAGGACAGCCCGGAATTGTTCTTTGGCCTCTTCGAACCGTCCGGCCTCGATGAATGAGGTTCCGAGCCGGAGCCGGGCACCAATGTGCTCGGGCGCGAGCTGTACGGCACGTTCAACCATCTCGTGGCCTTCGGCGTGTCTGTTCTGGCGGGCCAGCGGGAGGCTGATGTTGACGAGGGTCTCCACGTTGTTCGGATCAAGCGCTAGCGCCGCTTCGTAGGCCGCGATTGCATCCGTCTCTTCGCCAAGGTTGGCAAGGATCAGGCCGCGCAGATTCTGGGCAGGCGCAAATGACGGGCGCAAGGTCACCGCTTGATTGATCGCAACCTCTGCCGCGGTGAGATCGCCAAGGTGCACATGCGCCTGCGCCAGGAAAAAACAGGCGGTCGGGTCGCTGTCCCGCAGGGGTTCGACAATCTTGATAGCTTGCGCGTGGCGCCCTGCCAGAATCAGGGTCTGTGCCAGATTGTGCCGCGCGTCGATAAAGCCCGGATCAATCTTCATCGCGCGCTGAAACTGTGCGATCGCCTCGGGCAGCTTGTTCATGGCCGAAAGACAGATGCCAGCGATGTTAAACGGATGTGGATCCCGCGGAGTCGTCTTTTGCAGGCGTTTTGCAATCTTCAGGGCCGGTTTGTAGGCGCCTGAGTTGAGATAAGAGGTAGCTATACCGAGGTCCCGACTCGCAATCATTCCGAAACCGCCTTGTTAAAAAACTGTTACAATTCGCTGCCCGCTATCACGATGCGCAAGCGCGAAGTGTGAAGCAGTTCACGTAAATCGGCGGATTTCTCGGGAGATTTGCGATTATCTGCACGGATGGGGGCAAAATCCCCACTATCGCCTGTTTTATAGCCATTCCGAAAACGCATAGCGGTCAAACGCTAGTGTCGGTTGTTAGGTCATGAAATGCGACCTATCTCCCCGGTGTCACAAAACAGACATGAACGACCAGCCGGGAAGGGATCCCGGTTTTGCCGAGATCAAGGACGACGACGATGGCTTATACAACTTCCGCTACCCAGACCTATTCCTTTGGCGCCCGCATCCGCGCTGCAGTTGCGAACTTCCGCACCACTCTGGCCCGCCGGTCCGAATATCGGCGCACCTATGCGGAACTGGAAAACCTGTCCAACCGCGAGCTGGCCGATATCGGCGTGCGGCGCTGCGATATCAGCAACATTGCCCGGCTGCACGCCTACGGCAACTGATCGGACACCATAGCCCGGCCTGATTTATTGCCTCCCCCGGACTGGCCGGGATCGAAAGACGCCTCTGCCCTGCGCAGGGGCGTTTTTAATTTGTCCGGCGTCGCCTTGCGCGGGGAGCCTGGGGCGGACTGGGGGCTTCCGCGCCGGGAGGCAGGGCTTGATATCGCCCGGCACAGCGTCTATACGCCCCCGGTGGCAATCCAAGCCACAGAATCAACAATCAAGAAGAGCCGAGGTTGGCCCGCTTACGCTTCAGGGGTCACATCCGGCAAGGAGAAGCGATATGAAACTTCATGAACTGCGCGACAATCCCGGCGCCGCCAAGAAACGCACCCGTGTGGCCCGTGGCCCGGGTTCCGGCAAAGGCAAAATGGGTGGCCGTGGTATCAAAGGTCAGAAATCCCGTTCGGGTGTTTCGATCAATGGCTACGAAGGCGGCCAGATGCCCCTCTACCAGCGTCTGCCTAAGCGTGGCTTCACCAAGCCGAACCGCAAGACTTTCGCTGTTGTGAACCTGGGCCTGATCCAGAAGTTCATCGACGCGGGCAAGCTGGACGCGGCAACCATCACCGAAGATTCGCTGGTCGAATCGGGCCTGCTGCGCCGCAAAAAAGACGGTGTGCGGATTCTGGCCAAAGGCGATTTCTCGGCCAAATCCAACATCACCGTGACCGGCGCGTCCAAATCTGCCATCGCGGCAGTTGAAAAAGCGGGCGGCACCCTGACCGTGGCGACAGCAGCTGCTGCTGAGTAACGGCTTGTGAGCGGCGCCGATGCCGCTTACATAGGTCACAGTTTTTCCATACGCCGCCCGAGCCGGAAAACGGTTCCGGGCGGCGTTTTCGCAAAAAGAGACCCATTTCATGGTATCAGCAGCAGAACAAATGGCGGCGAACACCAGCTGGTCCGCGCTCGGCAAGGCCAAGGATCTGCGCAACCGCATCCTGTTCACCCTCGGCCTATTGATCGTCTACCGTCTTGGCACATTCATTCCGGTCCCGGGCATTGATGCCTCGGCACTGCGCGAATTTATGGAGTCGGCGGGGCAGGGCATCGGCGGCATGGTGTCGATGTTTACCGGCGGTGCGCTTGGACGGATGGGCATTTTTGCCCTCGGGATCATGCCTTACATCTCGGCATCGATCATCGTTCAGCTGCTCACCTCCATGGTTCCGGCGCTGGAACAGCTGAAAAAAGAAGGCGATCAGGGTCGCAAGAAAATCAACCAGTACACCCGTTACGGCACCGTCGCGCTGGCAACGGCGCAGGCCTACGGTCTGGCGGTGTCGCTGGAGTCCGGCGATCTTGCGACCGACCCTGGCATGTACTTCCGGTTGGCCTGCATGATTACCCTGGTGGGCGGCACCATGTTCCTGATGTGGCTGGGCGAGCAGATCACCCAGCGGGGCATCGGTAACGGTATCTCCCTGATCATCTTTGTCGGCATTATCGCTGAGGTTCCCGCAGCCATCGCGCAGTTCTTTGCCTCCGGCCGCTCCGGTGCCATCAGCCCGGCGGTTCTGATCGGCGTGATCGTGATGGTTGTCGCGGTAATCATGTTCGTGGTCTTCATGGAACGCGCCCTGCGCAAGATTCACATTCAATACCCCCGCCGTCAGGTGGGCATGAAGGTCTATGATGGCGGCTCGTCGCACCTGCCGGTCAAGGTGAACCCGGCGGGCGTGATCCCGGCGATCTTCGCCTCCTCGCTGCTGTTGTTGCCGACCACGATCTCTACCTTCTCGTCGGGTTCGGCCTCTGGTCCGGTAATGTCCTGGCTGCTGGCCAACTTCGGCCCCGGTCAGCCGCTCTACCTGCTGTTCTTCGTGTCGATGATCGTGTTCTTCGCGTATTTCTACACCTTCAACGTCTCCTTCAAACCTGATGAAGTGGCGACGAACCTGAAGAACCAGAACGGCTTTGTCCCTGGCATCCGTCCCGGCAAAAAAACCGCTGAGTACATCGAATACGTTGTGAACCGCGTTCTGGTTCTGGGCTCGGCCTATCTGGCGGCTGTCTGCCTGCTGCCGGAAATCCTGCGCGGTCAGTTCGCCATTCCGGTCTACTTTGGCGGCACCTCGGTTCTGATTGTTGTCTCGGTCACCATGGACACGATCCAGCAAGCGCAAAGCCATCTGCTGGCGCACCAGTACGAAGGTCTGATCGAGAAAAGCCAGCTGCGTGGCCGCAGTAAGAAACGCACAAAACGGGGGCCCGCTCGTCGATGAATATTATTCTTTTGGGCCCGCCGGGCGCGGGTAAGGGCACGCAGGCCCGTCATCTGGTCGAAACCCGGGGCATGGTACAGCTCAGCACTGGCGACATGCTGCGCGATGCGCAGGCTAGCGGCAGCGAGATGGGCAAGAAGGTGGCCGAGGTCATCGCCCGCGGTGAGCTGGTCACGGATGAGATCGTAATTGGTCTGATCCGCGAAAAGATTGCCGAAGGCGCCGAGGGTGGTTTCATCTTTGACGGCTTCCCGCGCACGCTGGGGCAGGCAGATGCCCTGACCGACCTGTTGGCCGAGATGGGGCAGAGCCTGGACGCCGTTGTTGAAATGGCGGTGGACGATGCAGCGCTGGTGGCGCGGATTACCGGCCGGTCGACCTGCGGCGATTGTGGTGAAGTCTACCACGATGAAACCAAACCCTGGCCCGCCGATGGCAAATGCGCCAACTGCGGCAGCAGCAACATCAAGCGGCGCGCGGACGACAACGAGGAAAGCCTCAAGACCCGTCTGATGGAATACTACAAGAAGACCTCGCCGCTGATCGGCTACTATTATGCCAAGGGCAAGCTGAACAAGATCGACGGTCTGGCATCCATCGACGAGGTTCAGGCCTCTATCGCCAAGGTTCTCGACTGATCTGAAAAGTCGGTACAGAATGAAAAAAGAGCCGGGCTTGTCCCGGCTCTTTTCGTTTTGGTAAGGCGAGCAGGGAAGGATGGGCGGATCTTTTAAAAGGACCTTGCCAATGACGTCTCCCACCCGTTCCGTGATCAATGCCGCGGCTGTTCTCTGTATGGCGACGACGTCCCCCGGATTTGCCGAACGGTATTTCGTCAATGATCCCGCCGCCTGCCCGACAAACGCGGAGGAGCAGGACCAGCTGATGGATTTTGCCAATGACGGTGGGCTGATCCTGGAGGAGGACGGCTTCAGCTCAATGGAGTATTTCTGCAGCTTCGAGCCGGATCTGCAGTATCATTGGGACGGCTATCAGGTCACGACCCATGTGGGGCATTGCCAGACGCCCGGGCCGGTTTTCATGCCAACCTTGTTTACCTTCGTGATGACTGAAGAAGCCCCGGGGGAGATCGCACTGTTCGACAGCAACGAATACACGACGCGGTTTTATTCCTGCACCGATTGACGTCGTCCGGGCAGGATGCAGGCGATGTGGGAGGATGTTGCCCCTGGGCCCATAAACTTTGACGTTTCCGCCGGGCGCCGGGTTGACGACATGCGGAATTCTCAATAGGGAAGCCCATCCCTCTTGGGAATCAATCCAGGCGGCCCGATTCCGTGCCGCGTGAGTACCTCGATACATTATCTGATGAAAAGCCTCTCGGGGCGTCATCAGGTGTTGTGAAAAAAGGTTCTGGAGTTACGGAACCGCAACGAAAAGGAAAGTGACACGTGGCACGTATTGCCGGCGTAAACATCCCGACTGCCAAACGGGTCCCCATCGCCCTCACCTATATCACCGGAATCGGCAACACTTCGGCGAAAGCCATCTGTGAAGCCGTTGGCATCGACGCAACCCGTCGCGTCAACGAGCTGTCCGACTCCGAAGTTCTGGCCATCCGTGAGCACATCGACGCAAACTACACCGTTGAAGGTGACCTGCGTCGTGAAGTGACCATGAACATCAAGCGTCTGATGGACCTGGGTAGCTACCGTGGCCTGCGCCACCGTCGTAACCTGCCCGTTCGCGGTCAGCGGACCCACACCAACGCTCGCACCCGCAAAGGCCCCGCAAAGGCCATCGCTGGTAAGAAGAAGTAAGGGAGGGTTTGATCAATGGCACGCGATAAATCCCGCACGAAGCGTAAAGAGCGCAAGAACATCGCCACCGGCGTTGCACATGTGAACTCTTCGTTCAACAACACCAAAATCCTGATCTCTGACGTTCAGGGTAACGCGATTTCCTGGTCCTCCGCTGGCACCATGGGCTTCAAGGGCTCCCGTAAGTCCACGCCCTATGCGGCGCAGATGGCTGCAGAAGATGCAGGCAAGAAAGCTCAGGATCACGGTGTTAAAACCCTCGAAGTCGAAGTTCAGGGCCCCGGTTCGGGTCGTGAATCCGCACTGCGCGCCCTGGCCGCAATCGGGTTCAACATCACCTCGATCCGTGACGTGACCCCGATCGCGCACAACGGCTGCCGCCCGCCAAAGCGCCGCCGCGTCTAATTATTTACGACTTTCGCTGGGGCCCCGCTTGATTTGTCGGGCCCCAGTACGTCATTTTAAACCTCGGGCGTCTGCACCTTCGGACATGGGGTACGGACAGGAATGGAGGGACTGCATGATCCATAAAAATTGGGCAGAACTGATCAAGCCGACACAGCTTGACGTGAAGCCGGGCAATGACCCCGCACGGCAGGCAACCATCGTTGCAGAGCCGCTTGAGCGTGGTTTTGGTCTGACACTGGGCAACGCACTGCGCCGCGTCCTGATGAGCTCGCTGCAAGGCGCGGCCATCACCAGCGTTCAGATCGACAATGTTCTGCACGAATTCTCCAGCGTCGCCGGCGTTCGCGAAGATGTCACCGACATCATCCTGAACCTCAAAGGTGTGTCGCTGCGCATGGAAGTCGAAGGCCCCAAGCGCCTGTCGATCAATGCCAAAGGCCCCGCAGTTGTCACCGCTGGTGATATCTCGGAAAGCGCCGGTATCGAAGTTCTGAACCGTGATCACGTGATCTGCCACCTCGACGATGGTGCGGACCTGTTCATGGAACTGACCGTCAACACCGGTAAAGGCTACGTTTCGGCAGAGAAGAACAAACCGGAAGACGCACCCATCGGTCTGATCCCGATTGATGCGATCTACTCGCCGGTGAAAAAGGTCTCCTACGACGTTCAGCCGACCCGTGAAGGTCAGGTTCTGGACTATGACAAGCTGACCATGAAGGTTGAAACCGATGGTTCCGTTACGCCGGACGACGCCGTGGCCTATGCTGCGCGCATCCTGCAGGACCAACTGTCGATCTTCGTCAACTTCGACGAGCCGGAATCGGCTGGCCGCCAGGACGAGGACGATGGTCTCGAGTTCAACCCGCTTCTGCTGAAGAAAGTGGACGAGCTGGAGCTTTCCGTGCGTTCGGCAAACTGCCTGAAGAACGACAACATCGTTTACATCGGCGATCTGATCCAGAAGACCGAAGCAGAGATGCTGCGTACGCCGAACTTCGGCCGCAAGTCGCTGAACGAGATCAAAGAAGTGCTGTCGGGCATGGGCCTGCATCTTGGCATGGATGTCGAGGACTGGCCGCCGGACAACATCGAAGATCTGGCCAAGAAATTCGAAGATTCGTTCTGAGAATAAGGGGAGGGCGTAAGTCCTCCCCAACTACAAATGCCCACGTTGGTGGGGACAATCAGGGCAAACCCGCCCCAAGGAGAGCAGCTGACACGCATCGGCTGACAGACAAAGCAAAACCTTTAGAAGGAACTAGAAAATGCGTCACGCACGTGGATATCGCCGCCTGAACCGCACCCATGAGCACCGCAAGGCTCTGTTTGCAAACATGGCTGGCTCGCTCATCGAGCATGAGCAGATCAAAACCACTCTGCCCAAGGCAAAAGAACTGCGTCCGATCGTTGAAAAACTGATCACGCTGGCGAAAAAAGGCGACCTGCACTCCCGCCGGAACGCCGCCTCGCGTCTGAAGGAAGACCAGTATGTGTCGAAACTGTTCGACGTTCTGGGCCCGCGCTACAAGGATCGTCAGGGCGGTTACGTCCGTATCCTGAAAGCCGGCTTCCGTTATGGCGACATGGCGCCGATGGCGATCATCGAATTCGTTGATCGCGACGTAAATGCCAAGGGCGCTGCCGACAAGGCGCGCGTTGCCGAAGCCGAAGCGGCTGCCGACGACGAATAATAAATTACAGGCCACAATGGTCTGTCATTCTGGCCCCTGCAGCTGTGCCTGCAGGGGCTTTTTCATTTCTGTCCTCGCGTGCCGGTCCGGCAGGGGACCGCGACTGGCGCCGTTGCTGCGCTTGCATTCCGCCGCCAGCCTCCGCATATCCTGTTCTGACCGAGGAATGGAGGCGATATGATCCGCGCTGTTTTGACCGCTCTGATGCTGGCTCTTGCTTTGGGGACGCAAGCCCCTGCCGAAACGCGGGTGCCGCAGTCGCAGGCTGAGATTTCACTTGGGTTTGCGCCGCTGGTGAAACAGGCGGCCCCCGCAGTGGTCAATATCTACGCCAAGATCGTGACCGAGGCGCCGCAGGCATCGCCTTTTGCGGGCGATCCCTTCTTTGACGATTTCTTCCGCAGTTTTTCCAATCCGCGCCCCCGGGTGCAGAACTCATTGGGGTCGGGGGTGATCCTTGCCGAGGATGGCATCGTTGTGTCGAATTACCACGTGGTTGGCATGGCGACGGAAATCCGCGTCGTGACCACTGACCGGCACGAATATGACGCCCGCGTGGTCCTCGCAGATCAGGCCAGCGATCTGGCGATCCTGCGGCTTGAAGATGCAGAGGGCCTGCCGTTCCTCAATCTGCGCAACAGCGATCAGGTTGAGGTCGGCGAATTGGCTCTGGCCATCGGCAATCCCTTTGGTGTGGGGCAGACGGTCAGTAGCGGTATCATTTCGGGGCTGGCGCGCACGGGCACCGGCACCGGAGAAGGTTTTGGCTATTACATCCAGACCGACGCACCGATCAATCCCGGCAACTCCGGCGGCGCGCTGATCGACGTGAATGGCGAGCTCATCGGGATCAACACACGGATCCTTAGCCGTTCGGGCGGATCCAACGGCATCGGCTTTGCCATTCCGGCCAATCTGGTGCGGGAGTTCCTGCATCAGGCCCGCACGGGCGCGGAAAGCTTTCAGCGCCCCTGGGCGGGGATGACCGGGCAGCCGGTGGATGCGGATCTGGCGGCCTCGCTGGGGATGCCACGCCCTGAAGGCATGCTAATCTCCGAACTCCACCCCGAAAGCCCCTTTGCCAAGGCGGGATTTGAAGTCGGCGATGTGGTGACCGAGGTCGACGGCGAGCCGGTAAATTCACCCTCCGAGATGGTGTTCCGCATGACCATTGCCGGTCTGGGCGGCAGTTCGGACGTGGCGCGCTGGCGCGGCGGTGAGAAAAAAGTGGTGCGGGTCGAGATGTACAGCGCCCCGGACAGTCCTGCGGCCGACCCAGTGCAACTGGGCGAACGCAGCCCACTGCCCGGGCTGACGGTGGCGCGCATCAATCCGCGGCTCATCGTGGATTTGCAATTGCCGTTGACGGCCGAAGGTGTGGTGATCGCCGATCCGGGGCCTTATGGCGCACGGGCAGGGCTGCAGCGGGGCGATGTCCTGCTCGGGATCAACGGCGAAGCGGTCACGGCGCCGCAGGATGTGGTCGATCTGATGGGCCGCACGCAGGGCTGGTTGGTTCTCGACCTGTTGCGGCGCGGGCAGCGCGTCAGCCTGCGCTTCCGGCTCTGATCCATGGCAGATCTTTTTGACAGCGACGCGCCACAGCCCACGGGCGGCGAAGAACCGAACAGGCCGCTGGCGGACCGTCTGCGCCCGCGCTCCCTGTCCGAGGTGATTGGCCAGCAGCAGGTGCTGGGACCGGAGGCACCGCTGGGTGTCATGCTGGCCTCGGGATCGCTGTCCTCTTTGGTGTTCTGGGGGCCGCCGGGCGTGGGGAAGACCACCATCGCGCGGCTTCTTGCTAAGGAAACCGATCTGCATTTCGTGCAGATCTCGGCCATCTTCACTGGCGTACCGGATCTGAAGAAGGTGTTCGAGGCGGCCAAGCACAGGCGCGCTAACGGGCAGGGGACGCTGCTGTTCGTTGATGAGATCCACCGTTTCAACAAGGCGCAGCAGGACGGATTCCTGCCGCACATGGAGGATGGCACCATCCTTCTGGTCGGGGCCACCACCGAAAACCCCAGCTTCGAGCTGAACGCCGCTCTGTTGTCGCGCTCGCAGGTGCTGGTGCTGGAACGCCTGCCGCTGGCGGATCTGGAACTGCTGACCCAGCGCGCCGAGAAGGAACTGGGTAGGGCGCTACCGCTGACCGGCGATGCGCGCGACGCGCTGCAGGAAATGGCGGATGGCGATGGGCGTGCGCTGCTCAATCTGATCGAACAGGTCTCTGCCTGGCGGGTCGAGTCGCCGCTCGGGCGCGAGGCGTTGGCGACCCGGCTGATGCGGCGGGCGGCGAAATACGACAAATCCGGCGAAGAGCATTACAACCTGATTTCGGCGCTGCACAAATCCGTGCGCGGCTCGGATCCCGATGCGGCGCTTTACTGGTATGCGCGCATGCTGGAGGGCGGCGAGGATCCGCGTTTTCTGGCCCGGCGGCTGACCCGGATGGCGGTCGAGGATATCGCGCTGGCGGACCCGCAGGCGCAGGCCGTCTGTCTGCAAGCCTGGGAGACCTACGAACGGCTCGGTAGCCCGGAAGGGGAGCTGGCGCTGGCGCAGGCGGTGATCTATCTGGCACTCGCGCCAAAGACCAACGCGGGCTACATGGCCTACAAGGCCGCCCGACGGTTGGCCAAGGAAACGGGCAGCACGCCGCCACCGAAACATATCATGAATGCCCCGACTAAGCTGATGACCGAACAGGGCTATGGCGCGGGCTACCAGTATGATCATGATGCCGAGGATGGCTTTTCCGGGCAGAACTATTTCCCCGAAGGCGTCAAACGCCCGGTTCTCTATCAGCCCGTCGAGCGCGGGTTTGAACGGGAATTGAAACGGCGGACCGAGTTCTTTGCCAAGCTGCGGCTACAGCGGAACAGTTGACCGGGTGACGGGCGGATCAGGTCAGGCGGTGACCTCGACCCAGGTGCCCATGCCCGCCGCGTGATGCGATAGCATATGGCAATGCAGCAGCCATTTGCCGGGGTTGTGGGCGTTGAATGCGACGGTCCGCGTCTCCCCGCGCATCATCAGCAGCGTATCGCGCAGGGGACCAAGCCCGCCGCCCGGCAGGACTTCGGCAAAATGCATGCCGTGCAGATGCATCGCATGGGGAAAGGCGGTGTCGTTGACCATGGTGAGTTTGACCGTCTCGCCAATGGACGCGCGCACAAGCGGGGCGTTCGGTCGGCCGACCACGCCATTCAGCGCCCAGAATTGACCCGCCTGCGCTAGCGAGCGCATGCCTTGCGTCTCTCCCTGCCACTCAGCGGCCCGCATGCCGCCCATGGCGCCGCCCTCCATGCGCAGGGTCGCACTGCGCGCATTGCCGAGGGTGATCGCATGGTCCGGGTTGGGTGGGAGCGGTGCGGGCATGTTGCGGGTGCTCTTGGTTCCGGCTGAGACCGGAAAGCTCGCCTGCGCGTAACCGCCATCGCGTTCGAACTGCACCAGAAAGGCATCCTCGCCCGCGTCGGCCGTCACATCGACGATCAGGTCGATCCGCTGTGCGGGTGCCAGCAGCAGTTGGTCGGGGATCTCTTCCGGCGCCGTCAGAGGCATGCCATCATAGGCCATGATCCAACCTGTCAGCCCCTGCAGCCCAAGGGCAAAGATCCGGGCATTGGCGCTGTTGATCAGCCGCAGGCGCAGCCGGTCGCCCTGCTGCACGGGGTAGCGCGCCTCGATCTGTCCGTTGGTCAGCATCACATTGCCCATGCGCCCGGCGTGGGACATGTCGTGGGGGTGATCGAACACCGGGTCGACCGCGGCATCCTGCATGAGGCGGATGTCATCCAGCATTAGAACAAGATCCTGATCCACATCGGGGGCGTCGTGTTCGGCCACGATCAGTGGGCCCTGAATGCCGCGCTCCACCTGTTCGACCGACTGGGCGTGGGAATGGTACCAATAGGTCCCGGCATCCGGCAGGGCGAAATCATAGGTGAACTCTGCGCCCGGCGCGATGGGGGCCTGCGTCAGTCCCGGCACGCCGTCCATGGCGTTTTCGATGCGGATGCCGTGCCAGTGCATCGAGGTTTCTTGCGGCAGCCCGTTGTTGACCTGAACCTTCAGCCGGTCCCCTTGCCGGGCCTGCAGGGTCGGTCCCGGCATGCTGCTGTTCACCCCCCAAAGATCTGTCTTGCCGTATTGCGCGGGCGCGATCTGTTGCTGCAGGGGCGCCAGCGCAAGCTGAACCGGCGTCGCGGCCCAGCCACTGCGGGGCAAAAGCGGCAGCGCGGCAAGGCTGGCGAGAAAGGAACGGCGAGATGGCATCAGGGTCTCCTCCCAGTGGATGGCTGACAAACTAAGGGGGCCTGCAGGTCTGACAAGACATCCACCCACTGGAAGGTTGGCATGAATTTTGCGTTTGGCCGCCTTGCGCGTTGAAAACTTGACATCCGTGGCCCGCCGCGCGACAGACCGCGCATGTATCTCACCGTTCTATATGTCGCCCTCGGCGGCGCCCTTGGGGCCGCCTGCCGCTATCTGACCGGGCTTGGCGTGGTCCGACTGTTCGGCCATGGCGATTTTCCCTTGGCGATCATCACCGTCAACGTGATCGGTTCCTTCATCATGGGGGTCTTTGCTGTCACCGCCGCACACAAGGGGCTGACCCATCTCAGCCCCTTTGTGATGACTGGCATGCTGGGTGGCTTCACGACCTTCTCGGCCTTCTCGCTTGAGACGGCGAATATGATCGAACGGGGTGCAATGGGGCAGGCGGCTCTCTATATTGTGCTGTCTGTGGGACTGTCTGTTGGCGGTCTGTTTTTGGGCCTGATGGCCGCCAGAGGAGTTTTCGCATGAGCGGCGTTCAGACAATCACCGTCACCGAAGAGGATGCGGACCAGCGCGTGGACCGCTGGCTGCGGCGCCTTTTTCCGCATGTCAGCCAGGGCCGCATCGAGAAGATGTGCCGCAAGGGTGAGCTTCGCATTGACGGTGGCCGGGTCAAGGCCAGCACCCGTGTTGAGGCCGGGCAGTCCGTGCGCGTGCCGCCGCTGCCGTCGGCTGATCACCAGCCGATCACGCCGGAAAAGCGGCGGATTTCGGATGCTGACGCAAAGATGATCCAGTCCTGTGTGATCTACAAAGACGACGATGTCATCGTGCTGAACAAGCCCCACGGGCTGGCAGTGCAGGGCGGCAGTGGCACCACCAAACACGTGGATGGCCTGTCCGAGGCTCTGCGCTTTGGCTATGATGAAAAGCCCCGACTGGTGCACCGGCTGGACAAGGATACCTCGGGTGTACTGGTTCTGGCGCGAACGCGGGCAGCCGCGCAGGCGCTGACCGCCGCCTTCCGCCATCGCAACACGCGCAAGATCTACTGGGCGCTGGTTGCCGGCGTTCCGACGCCGTACCTGGGCGAAATCAAGGCTGGTCTTGTAAAGGCGGGCGGCCATGGTCGCAGCGGCGAAGGCGAAAAAATGATTGCGGTGCACCCTTCCGAGATCGACAGCACGCCAGGCGCCAAGCGGGCGCATACCTTTTATGCCACGCTCTACCGGGTGGCGGGGCGCGCGTCCTGGGTGGCGATGGAGCCGGTCACCGGCCGCACCCATCAGCTGCGCGCGCATATGGCCGAGATCGGCCATCCGATTGTCGGCGATGGCAAATACGGCGGCTCGGGTCAGGAAAACCTGGGCGACGGTTGGGGCGCACAACTGGGCGGTATCATCAGCAAGAAGCTGCATTTGCATTGCCGCCGGATGGCGTTTGAGCATCCGGTGACGAAAAAGCAGATCTCGGTCACCGCGCCGTTGCCCGAGCATATGAAAGACAGCTGGGATACCTTTGGCTGGACCGAGGATCTGGCGGCGGAGGATCCGTTCGAGGGCCTCCTATGAGTGCCCCGCTGCGGCTGGTACTGTTCGATGTGGATGGCACCCTTGCCGACAGTCAGGCGGCCATCACTGGCGCGATGAGCGCGGCCTTTGCGACGGTGGATCTGCCCGCACCTTCGCGCGATGCGGTCCTGTCGATTGTCGGGCTGTCGCTGCCGCAGGCCATGGCGCAGCTGGCGCCCGAGGCTGGCGCGACGGCGCAGGCTGCTTTGGTGGACGGTTACAAGCAGGCTTACATGTCGGCGCGCCAGGCTGCAGGGGCGGGGCACTCGCCGCTGTTTCCGGGCGCACGGGAGGCTTTGGACGCCCTGCACGCGGTGCCCGAATACCTGTTGGGTGTCGCGACCGGGAAATCACAGCGGGGCCTCGATGCGCTGATCGCGGCGCATGATCTGGACTGTTTCGTGACCCGGCAGGTGGCCGATCACCACCCGTCCAAACCGCATCCCTCGATGGTGCTGACGGCGCTTGCTGAAACCGGAGTGGACGCGCGCCATGCGGTGATGATCGGCGATACCAGCTTTGATATGGATATGGGCCGCGCGGCCGGGGTCACCACCATCGCGGTGGACTGGGGCTATCACCCGTCAGAGCGGCTGCAGGCAGACCATATGATCGGCAGTTTTACCGAGTTGGAACCGCTGCTAGAGAAGATCTGGAAGGCATAAGACAATGAGCGAATGGGCACCGAAACGATTCTGGAAAGCCACGGCAGTCGCCGAGACGGATGACGGCTATACCGTTGAACTGGACGGGCGCCGGGTCAAAACCCCGGCAAAGGCTCTGCTTGAAGTCCCCTCGCAGCAGATGGCCGAAGCCATCGCAGCGGAGTGGGACGCGCAGACCGAATCGGTCAATCCCGCCACCATGCCTTTTACCCGCTCGGCCAATGCTGCCATCGACAAGGTGACCCATCAGCACGCCGAAGTGGCCGATATGCTGGCTGAATATGGCGATTCCGATTTGCTGTGCTACCGGGCCGATAGCCCGAAGGAACTGGTCGCCCGTCAGGCCGAGGAATGGGATCCGGCGCTCGACTGGGCGCATGAGGCGCTGGGCGCACGCTTGCATCCGCGCAGCGGTGTTCTTCATCAGCCGCAGGATGCGGCCACTATTGCTGACCTGCGCGCCCGGGTGCATGGGATGACCCCATTTCAGCTCGCTGGGTTTCACGATCTCGTGGGGATGTCGGGGTCTCTGATCCTGGGCTTTGCTGCCGCCATGGACTGGCGCGACGCCGAGGAGATCTGGCAGATGTCCCGGCTGGATGAACGCTGGCAGGAAGAGCAGTGGGGTGTCGATGAAGAGGCGCAAACCACAGCAGAGCTGAAGCGTGATTCTTTTTTGCACGCTAAACGGTTCTACGATTTCTCGGGTTGAGACAGCCGCCGGGATAGGACGTGAGACAGGAAATATCACAGCGGGACGGTTGAGCGAAAAATTTTAACAATCGCCCCCCTGTTCGCTATGCGTCCATCGAATTTGGTGATCCAACCCTTGACGTTTGTTTATGAATCCGCCCAAACTTCCCTGTGATTTAGGTGTTTTCCCTAGATCCCGTCGTTCCGATATGGCTAACGGCGGAAAAAAACCACCAGTACAGGTGGAACATCAGGAAGAGGTAAAAATGAACAAATCCGTATTTTTGGGCGCGCTGACCGTGGCCGGGATTGCAGCTGGTGCAGCTGCTGCCGGTACGCTGGACGATGTGAAAGCCCGCGGCAAACTGAACTGCGGCGTCACCACCGGTCTGGTCGGTTTTGCTGCTCCGAATGCGAATGGGGAATGGGAAGGTTTTGACGTCGCCGTCTGCCGCGCTGTTGCTGCGGCCACTCTGGGCGACTCGACCGCTGTTGAATTCGTGCCGACCACCGGCAAAACCCGCTTCACGGCTCTGGCCTCGGGTGAAATCGACATGCTGGCGCGTAACACCACCTGGACCTTTTCGCGCGACGTTGATCTGAAGTTCGAATTCACCGGCGTGAACTACTACGACGGCCAAGGCTTCATGGTTCCGAAAGACCTGGGTGTTTCCTCGGCGAAGGAACTGGACGGCGCAACCGTCTGCATCCAGACCGGTACCACCACCGAGTTGAACCTGGCGGACTTCTTCCGCTCCAACAACATCAGCTACGAGCCGGTTCCGATCGAAACCAACGCCGAAGCACAGCAGCAGTATCTGGCTGGCGCCTGTGACGTTTACACCACCGACGCATCCGGCCTGGCCGCGACCCGCGCAACCTTTGACGATCCGGCAGGCCACGTGCTGCTGCCCGAGATCATCTCCAAAGAGCCGCTCGGTCCGCTTGTCCGCCACGGCGACAACGAATGGGGCGACGTGGTCCGCTGGACCCTCAACGCTCTGATCACCGCCGAAGAGCTGGGCGTGACCTCGGCCAACCTGGCTGAGATGTCCGCAGGCACCAACAATCCCGAAATCAACCGTCTGCTGGGCACCGAAGGTACCCTGGGCGAGATGCTGGGTCTGTCGGCTGACTGGGCCAAGAACGCAATCGCCGCTGGCGGTAACTACGGTGAAGTCTTCGCCAAGAACATCGGTGAAGACACCCCGATCGGTCTGGCCCGTGGTCTGAACGCACAGTGGACCGAAGGTGGTCTGCTGTACTCGCCGCCGTTCCGGTAAGCACAAAACGGAGAGGGCGCAGGACATCCTGCGCCCTTTTCCTATCTGAAAAAAATGAGCTTCGGATTTCTGCGGAGCAGGGGAAAACTCTGCCGGGACACAGATCTGTAGCCTCGGGGATCTCTTTACATGTCAACTCTCTCTGACCCTCCACAGGACGGGTTCCGGCTGTCTATGTTGATCAACGATACCCGCTATCGTTCATTGACCTTTCAGGCGATTGCCGCGCTCCTGCTTGCACTTTCGATCTGGTATCTGGGGAATAACCTGATCCAGAACCTGCGCGCCGCGGGCCTCAACATCTCTTATGACTTTCTGGGCAATCCCGCCGGCTATGATATCAACCAGCGGCTTGTCGAATATGACAACCAGGACAGCCACGGGCGTGCCGCCCTTGTGGGCGTTCTGAATACGCTTCTGGTTGCTTTCCTTGCCTGCGTTACGGCGACGATTTTCGGCGTGATCGCCGGCGTTCTGCGTCTGTCCAACAACTGGCTCGTCTCCAAGCTGATGGCGGTCTACGTCGAGATCTTCCGCAACATTCCGGTTCTTATCTGGATCATCATCATCTTTACGATCATGACCGCCGTATTGCCGGGACCGCGGGCCTTCCGCGGTGACAATCCGGATTCGACGATGCTGCTGGATCTCTTCGCCTTCACTAACCGGGGTGTCTACATTCCGATGCCGTGGTTCGAGAGCGGTCTGTTTGCTTCCACCGCCCTCAACTGGGTTCTGGTGCTGGCGGTTCTGATCGGCTCCCTGTTCGTCACCCGCCGGATCGAGACCTGGGCGACCGCGAAACAGGAAGCCACCGGCGTGCGCCCCAAGACGCTGCTGATGGTGCTGGGCGTCTGGCTGGTGCCATTCATCCTGCTGATGCTCATCATGGGGCTGACCTGGGAAGTTCCCGCACTCAAAGGGTTCAACTTCCAGGGCGGTATCAAGATCGGCGGTCCGCTGATCGCACTGTGGTTCGCACTTTCGATCTACACCGGTGCCTTTATCGCCGAGAACGTGCGGGCAGGGATCCAGGCGATCTCCAAGGGCCAGACCGAAGCGGCGGCCGCGCTGGGACTGCGTCCTGGACGCATCATGAACCTGGTGATTCTGCCTCAGGCGCTGCGGGTGATCATTCCGCCGCTGATTTCGCAGTATCTCAACATCACCAAGAACTCCTCGCTGGCGATCGCCGTGGGCTATGCGGATATCACCGCGACCCTGGGCGGCATTACCCTCAACCAGACCGGACGCGCAATCGAATGCGTGCTCCTGTTGATGCTGTTCTATCTGACGGCATCGCTGGTCATCTCGATGGTGATGAACATCTACAACGCCTCCGTGAAGCTGAAGGAGCGCTAAGCCATGAGTGACAAGACAACCAACCCGATTGCCTTTGTCGCCGAAGGCACCATTCCGCCCTCACCACCGCCGGCCAACGAAACCGGCGTGGTGAAATGGCTGCGGGAAAACCTGTTCTCCAGCATTCCCAACGGGATCCTGACCCTTGTGGCGCTGACCCTGATCTACATGATCCTGCAGAACACCGTGCCCTGGCTGGTGAATGGCGTGTGGACGACCAACTCGCTGAATGAGTGCCGCGAGGTTCTGGATGGCAAGGTCGGGGCCTGTTTCTCGGTTCTGACCGAACGCTGGCACCAGCTTCTTTACGGGTTCAAATACCCGGCGGAGTTCTACTGGCGCCCGAACCTGGCGCTGGTTCTGCTGCTGGTGGCGATTGCGCCAGTGCTGTTCTTCGATTTGCCCCGTAAGATGCTGATCTTCACCGCGCTCTATCCCTTTATTGCCTTCTGGTTGATCTGGGGTGGCACAATCATGGCGCCGATCCTGGCCCTTCTGGGGTTCATCGTTGGCGGCGTGGTGTTCCAGATCTATGGACGGGGTTCCTTCGCCGCGGGCTTCTTTGGTGGCATTGCTGCAGCCCTGATCATCTGGTGGCTGGGCAGCTTGCTGATCCCCGAAGGGGCGTCGGACAATGCGATGCTGCCAGCGGTGCCTTCGCGTGATCTGGGTGGCTTCATGCTGAACCTGATGCTGGGTGTGACCTGCGTGTCGCTGTCCCTGCCGCTGGGCATTGCCCTGGCGCTGGGCCGTCAGTCTGACATGCCGCTGATCAAATGGATCTGCGTGGTCTTCATCGAGTTCGTGCGCGGTGTGCCGCTGATCACGCTGCTGTTCGTGGCGTCGGTGATGCTGGCCTATTTCTTCCCGCCTGATGCCACCGTGGACCTGTTCCTGCGTGTGGTCATCATGATCACTATGTTCTCCGCGGCCTACATCGCCGAGGTGATCCGTGGTGGTCTCGCGGCCCTGCCCAAAGGGCAGTATGAGGCTGCGGATTCGCTGGGGCTTGATTACCCGCAGGCGATGCGTCTGATCATCCTGCCGCAGGCGCTGAAGATCTCGATCCCGGGCATCGTCAACGTGGCCGTGGGCCTGTTCAAGGATACCACTCTGGTGTCGGTCATCTCGATGTTCGACCTGGTGGGTATGATCCGCGGACCGATCCTCGCTTCGACCGAATGGAATGGCGTCTACTGGGAGCTTCTGGGCTTCGCTGCCGCTCTGTTCTTTGTCGTCTGCTACGGCATCTCACAATACTCGCAATGGCTGGAACGCCGCCTTGCGACCGATCACCGATAAGGAGGCCAAGACATGACTGGCACTTCACAAATGCAGGTATCCGACAAAGTCGCGATCACCATTGACGGAATGAACAAGTGGTACGGGTCCTTTCACGTGCTGCGCGATATCAACCTGACGGTCTATGAGGGCGAACGGATCGTGATTTGCGGCCCGTCCGGCTCTGGTAAATCGACACTGATCCGCTGCATCAACGCGCTGGAAGAACACCAGCAGGGCTCGATCACCGTGGATGGCACGCTGCTGTCGTCGGATCTGAAGAACATCGACAAGATCCGGTCCGAGGTTGGCATGTGCTTTCAGCACTTCAACCTGTTCCCGCATCTGACCATTCTGGAAAACTGCACGCTGGCGCCGATCTGGGTTCGTAAGACGCCCAAGAAGGAAGCCGAAGAGCGGGCGATGCATTTCCTTGAAAAGGTCAAGATCCCCGATCAGGCCAACAAGTTCCCGGGCCAGCTGTCCGGTGGTCAGCAGCAGCGTGTGGCGATCGCGCGCTCGCTTTGCATGATGCCGCGCATCATGCTGTTCGATGAGCCGACCTCGGCGCTTGACCCCGAGATGATCAAAGAGGTGCTCGACACCATGATCGAACTGGCGGAAGAGGGCATGACCATGCTTTGCGTGACCCACGAGATGGGTTTTGCCCGTCAGGTGGCGAACCGGGTTATCTTTATGGATGCGGGTCAGATCGTTGAGCAGAATGAGCCGGAGGCCTTCTTCAACAACCCGCAAAGCGAACGTACCCAGCTCTTCCTGAGCCAGATCCTGGGTCACTGATCTTCCCGATCATTGCGCCAATAAGAAACCCGCCGGATATTCCGGCGGGTTTTTTTGGGGGGGGGGTCAGGCGCCCAGAAGTTCGCGTGGCACGATGAAATCCACCACCTTGCCGCTGCCCCAGGTCAGATCGCTCCAGCGGTCGATGTCAAAGCGGGCGATCAGCGTGGCGCCGGTGGGGTAGTCGTCAAATCGCGAATGGTCTGGCGGATGGCTTACGATGGCATGGGCAAATGCGGCAATGCCCGGGTTGTGGCACAGGATCATGGTTCGCGGATGTTCGGCCTGTTTCAGAACCTCAAAGATGATCTCCGGGCTGGCGTGGAACAGCCGTTCGGTAAAGACAGCCGGTGCGAAGAGATCCATCAGCTGATAGGTTTCCCGCGTGCGCTGCGAAGAGGAAGAAAGCACCTGTCCCGGCAACTGATCGATGTCCCGCAGCCAGTCGCCCAATGCCTTGGCCGAGGCGCGGCCCCGTTTGTTCAGGGGGCGGGCATGGTCGCTGGGGGCGCTGGTGTCCCAGGCGGATTTAGCGTGGCGGGTCAGAATAAGTGTGCAGGTCATGTCTTGTGAAAATAGCTCATGTGATGGGCCGATTGAACCGGGTCGCGACTGGCCCCCTGGCTGAGGGGGCAGGCAAGCCGGGCAAGGCAGCCGTTTTCAAGGCAAGGAGCGCCCTCCGGGGTGTCCAGATGGCTGTGGCAGGCGGTAACACCGTAGGGGCCACCGGCCACCAACGCCTGCGCCGGGCAGGTGCTGAGGCAGGGTCTGGCCACGCAGCTGTCGCAGGGGGACTGCGCCATAGGAGGCGGTGGTAGATCGATCTCCTGCTGCAAGTGAAGCGCTCCCCGGTACGAGATCATCATGCCAACCGTATCATGGACCAGCATGTGCGACGGGGATGTGAAAGCCCGCCCCGAGGCCAGCGCCCAGTTGATGAAGGGCGTATAGGGCGGCCCGCCAAAGGGGTAGTGGGCGGTGGCTCCGGTATCTGTCGCCAAGGCGTCGATGATCCGCTTAGACCATCGGTCCAGCGGATCGGTCGCAGCATCGCTGAACTCCGGCGCGCCGGTGATGCGGGTCCAGCATTCCGGCCCCAGAAGGCCCAAGAGGACCAGCGTACCGCCCGTCAGGTCCTGAACTGGGCTATGGCGCGGGTGTAGGGCGCCAAGCACAGCAAGGTCGCGGTTTTTGGCGGCGCGCTCGATCTCCTGATAACTGGGTGCGGATGTCATAGGCTTCCCTGGGTGATGGTAACCAAATGTAGCCTCTGGACCCGTGATCCCAAAGAAAAACCGCCCGGGAAAGGGGCGGTTTCAATACTGTCTTGATGTCACCCGTGCGGGTTAGGCCCGGATCATCGACCCGGCGCCATGATCGGTGAACAGCTCCAGCAGCACCGCATTCGGCACCCGTCCATCGACGATGGTACAGGCCCGGACACCGTTTCGGACCGCTGATAGGGCGGTTTCCGTCTTCGGGATCATGCCGCCTGCGATGACGCCTGCCTTTGTCATTTCCTCGACATCGGCGGCCTTCAATTCGGTAACCACTTCGCCGCTGGCGTTTTTCACGCCAGAGACATCCGTCAGCAGCAGCAGGCGATCGGCGTTGAGGGATTCGGCAATCGCCCCGGCGGCGGTGTCGCCGTTGATGTTGAACGTCTCGCCGTTGCGGCCCGCGCCGATCGGAGCGATGACAGGAATGATGTCATTCTCGAACAGGTGGTGCAGCACCGCCGGATTCATTTCTACCGGTGTGCCGACGAATCCCAGATCCGGGTTGGTCTCTTCGCAGGTGATCAGATCCGCATCCTTGCCTGACAGGCCAACACCCATACCGCCCTGTGCATTGATCGCCTGCACGATGCGTTTGTTGACCAGACCGGACAGGACCATTTCGACCACTTCCATCGTGGCCTTGTCGGTGACCCGCTTGCCGTTGACGAACTCGGACTTGATCTGAAGCTTGTCCAGCATTGCGTTGATCATTGGACCGCCGCCATGCACGATGACCGGGTTCACTCCGACCTGTCGCATCAGCACGATATCGCGGGCAAAGGTTTCCATGGCCTCGTCGCTGCCCATGGCGTGTCCGCCGAGCTTGATCACGACGATGGCACCGTCATAGCGCTGCATATAGGGCAGGGCGCTGGACAGTGTCTCGGCGGTTGCAATCCAATCGCGGTTCATATCTTGCTTCTTCATGGCTGGGTCCCTCTGGCAAGTGGTGTTACGCGGTTCTGCGCCCTGTGCCAAGTGCGCCGTTGCAGCGCGGTGCGGGAATGATAGGGTCAGGCCGTAGAGCCCTCAGACCGGAACCCACCCAATGAGCCAGAAGACCCTTTTGCTGACCGGAGCCAGCCGCGGCATTGGCCATGCCACCGTGCGGCATTTCAATGCCGAAGGCTGGCGGGTGATCACCTGTTCCCGCCACCCGTTTCCGCAGGAATGCCCCTGGGGCGGCGGAGAAGAGAATCACGTGCAACTGGACCTGTCGGACCCCTCGGACACCATTAATGCGGTTGGGGTCATTCAGGAGCGTCTGAACGGGCGGCTGGATGCACTGGTCAATAATGCGGGGATTTCCCCCAAAGGGCCGGATGGCGAACGGCTGAACACGCTCGACACTGATCTGATGACATGGGGCAAGGTGTTCCACGTCAATTTCTTTGCCTCGGTGGTGCTGGCGCGGGGGTTGAAGGATGAACTGGCAGCCGCCAAGGGCTCCGTGGTCAACGTGACCTCAATCGCGGGCAGCCGGGTGCATCCCTTCGCTGGGGCGGCCTATGCCACGTCAAAGGCAGCCTTGGCAGCACTGACGCGGGAGATGGCGCATGACTTCGGCCCGCTCGGCGTGCGGGTCAATGCCATCGCGCCGGGAGAGGTGGAAACGGCAATCCTGTCACCGGGGACCGAACATATCGTGGAAAAACTGCCGATGCAGCGTCTGGGCCAGCCCGAGGAAGTCGCCTCTGCGATCTACTTCCTCTGCTCTGAAGGGAGCTCATATATCTCCGGGGCGGAGATCGAAGTGAACGGCGCCCAGCATGTTTGACGGGCGCCGAATGGCTTAGTCGATGCCGGAGATGATCGAGCGCAGCGTGGCGATTCCCTCGCCCTTCTCAGAAGAGGTCATCACGATTTCAGGATAGGCCGCCGGGTGTTTGGACAGGGCGCTACGTACCTGCTCCATCACCTTATCCAGATCCTTCGCCTTGACCTTGTCGGCCTTGGTCATCACGCATTGGAAGGTCACCGCAGCGCTGTCCAGCAGCGCCATGATCTCGTCATCGACCTTCTTGATGCCGTGGCGGCTGTCGATCAGCACAAAGGCGCGGCGCAGGGTCTGACGCCCGCTGAGATAGCGTTTCAGCAGCTTCTGCCATTTCTCCACCACCGCCAGCGGCGCATTGGCATAGCCATAGCCGGGCAGGTCGACGAGGTAGAGATCGGGACCTTGGGTGAAATAGTTGATCTCTTGCGTGCGGCCCGGGGTGTTGGAGGCGCGCGCCAGCCCCTTGGTGCCGGTCAGCGCGTTGATCAGGCTCGACTTGCCCACGTTGGAGCGCCCGGCAAAGCAGACCTCGACCCGGTCAGCTTCGGGCAGGCCCGACATGGCGACCACGCCTTTCAGGAATTCGGACTGGCCAGCAAAGAGTTTGCGGCCCTTTTCGGCGGTTGCCTCGTCCGGCGCTTCGGCCAGGGAAAATTGCATTTGCATCAGAGCACCTTTACCAGATCGCCAAGGCGGATAGTTCCGCCGCGCACGACCTCTGCATAGACTGAAAAATCCTGATGGCCAAAGGCACTGTTCAGGGTCTTCAGCGTTTCGGCATCGCGTTCGCCGGTGGCCGGGTTGGCGGTTGTCGCCATGCAGCGGCGGGTGCGTTCGCGCACCGCAAAGACCGCTTCCCCGATCTGCACCTCACGGCCGAGCCATTCGTTTTCCACCCAGGGCGTGCCCAGATCGAACCAGATGTTGCCACGCCAGCGTTGTGGCGACAGCTCATGACCGATCGCCGCCTCGACCGCGCGGTGCGAGGCAAGGTTGCACAGCGACACCGAGGGGAAATCGGTGTCTGTCATGCCACGCCCCGGCACCCGAACGATATGCGCCGAGGCGGCGCGCTCTGCGGGCATCAGCGGGGCCACCCAATCAAGAAACCGGGGCAGGTCCTCTGCGGCGTCGGGGTCGAAGGTCAGTTCGCCCCGGCTGGGATGGCGCAGCGTGACGTGGCCGGTGGCCTCGTCGTAGCTGGCATCAATCGCCATCAGTTGCGGCGCCTTGGCGCCACGGCTGAAATTGGAACAGGGCACCCATGCGCTGCCATCGGCGGTAGAGGCCTCATGCGCCACCGCCCAAACACGATCGCCGGGCATGGTCTGCCCGGCGGTCAGTGTTACCGTTTCCAGCGCTTCCCGGCCGTGTGATTTGACCGGGTGGCGCCAGATCTCTGTAACGGTGTCTGTCATTTGTCTTCCGTCTTGGGTGCGCGTTTCATGCTGGATTTGATATTGCCAAACACGTCCGGTTTATACCCGTGGCTGCGCATGATCAGATACTGCTGCGTAAAGGTGATGGTGTTGTTCGCAATCCAGTAAACCACCAGACCCGAAGCAAAACCGCCAAGCATGAACATGAACACCCAAGGCATCCAGGCAAAGATCATCTTTTGCGTCGGATCGGTGGGCGCCGGATTCAGTTTCTGCTGCAGCCACATGGACACACCCAGAAGGATGGGCAGGATCCCGATGAACACGGTGGCAAAGATGGTTCCGGGCTCGGGGCCAGAGAACGGCAGCAGGCCGAAGAGGTTCATCAACGAGGTCGGATCGGGCGCGCTGAGGTCCTGGAAGGGACCAAAAAAGGCCGCGTGCCGCAGTTCCAGCGTGACGAAGATCACCTTGTAGAGCGAGAAGAAGATCGGGATCTGGATCAGGATCGGCAGGCAGCCCGCAGCGGGGTTCACCTTTTCCTTCTTGTAGAGCTCCATCATTTCTTTCTGGAGCTTCTGACGGTCGTCGCCTGCGCGCTCTTTCAGCTTTTCCATCTGCGGCTGAAGTTCCTTCATCTTCGCCATCGACGCATAGGATTTATATGCCAGCGGGAAGACCAGGATCTTGATGAAGATGGTGAGGCCGATAATGGACCAGCCCATGTTGCCGATCATCGCGTGCAGCCAGTGCAGGACGGCAAAGATCGGTTTGGTCAGGAAGAAGAACCAGCCCCAGTCGATGCTGTCGAGGAAGCCTTCGATGCCGTCTTTTTGGTAGCCACGGATGGTCGCCCATTCCTTGGCGCCGGAAAACAGCATGGTGGTGACTTCGCTGCTTTCGCCATCGGCGAGGGTCGCGGTCGGCAGCACGACGTCGGTCTGGTAGATCTCGCGCCGCTCGTCGTATTTCGCGATCGAGCGGAAGCCCTGACCGGGTTCGGGAATCAGCGTGGACATCCAGTAGTGGTCGGTGAAGCCGAGCCAGCCGTTGGATTCGACCTGCTTGACCTCGGCGCGCGATCCATCACGCGGATCGGGGTCGAAATCGGCCATGTCGCCATAGTCGATTTCCGCCAGCTCTCCGTCGGCCATGCCGACGACGCCTTCGTGCAGGATGAAGAAGTTTTTCAGATTCGCAGGTTCGCCGTGACGCGCCAGGGTGCCATAAGGGGCCAGGGCCACGGTGGCGCCGGTGGCGTTCTGAACCGATTGGGTGACCGAGAACAGATAATCCTCATCCACTGCGACGGTACGGGTAAAGGTCAGGCCCTTGCCGTTGTCCCAGGTCAGGGTCACCGGGCTGTCCGGTGTCAGAACCTGGCCTTCGTCCGCAGACCAGACGGTATTGGCGCCCGGAACATCGTCAAAGCCAAGCCCGGTGCCCGGTGCCCAGCCATAAAGCGCGTAAAAGGCATTGTCCTCGCCCACCGGGGACAGGACCCGCACGATGTCGGAGTCCTCTGCCAGCTCGACGTGGTAGTCTTTCAGCGCCAAATCATCGATCCGCCCACCCTGAAGCGAGATACTGCCCGCCAGGCGCGGGGTATCGATGGTCAGGCGCGGAGCGTCGGGGGCCTGGGCCTCTTCGCTGGGCTGGGTGCTGACTGCGGTATCGGGCTGGGCTGCGCCGGGCGCAGCTGCCGTGTCTCCCGCAGGAGCCGTTTCATTCGCCACGGTTTCCGGAGCAGGCTCCGGTTCCGGCGGCGGGAAAAAGCTGTACCACCCAAGGATCACCAGGAAACTGAGTGCTGTTGCGAGAATGAGATTCTTGTTCTGATCGTCCATTGGGGACCGCCACCTCGTGCATGGAATGACAGGGTGTGGTTCAACAGAGGTGGACCCCAAAGGTCAAGCGGAATCCGGGAAAACAGGGGCGGCATTCCGCCCCCGGCGCCGGGAAATCCAAAAAATCAGGGGTTTTGCCGTCCAATGGCCGGTGCGTCCTGCAGTTTGGACTGATGCGCGGTGATCCAGTCCAGAGTCTGGTCAAAGGGCATCGGGCGGCCGATGCCAAAGCCCTGAACATGGTCACAGCCCAGTTGCGACAGCAGCGCGTGCTCGCCCACGGTTTCAACGCCTTCGGCCAGGGTTTCCAGGTCCAGACGTTCGGCCATGGTCAGGATCGCAGCAATCAGTTTCTGCTGCTCCGGATCGCGGTCCGATTTCATCACGAAAGAGCGGTCGATCTTGATCCGGGAGATATTGAAGCGCCGCACCGCCGAGATCGAGGCATGGCCGGTACCGAAATCATCCAGCTCAATCCGGCAGCCCATGGCGCTCAGCGCTGCGATATTACGGGTCACCACATCGTCGGGCTGGTCCGTCATGACGGTTTCCAGAATTTCGACCGACAGGCGGTCCGACGACAGGCCAAAGCGTTCCAGTTCCCAGCGGATATTGTCGGCAAGGCCGGGGTTGCGCAGCTCCTGGGTGGCAAAGTTCACCCCGACAGAGGGAACCTCCACACCAGCCGCGTCCCATGCCTTGATGGCGGTGAGAGAGTGGAACAGCATGACCTGGCTCAGCCGCTCCATCAGCCCGGCTTCTTCCAGCGCGGGCAGGAAAGTATGCGGCGGGATCAGGCCGCGGACCGGATGCATCCAGCGGGCCAGCGCCTCAAACCCGGACACTCGTCCGGTATCCGTTGAGATCTGGGGCTGGAACCAGGGCATGATCTGACCGGTTTCCAGCGCCTCGGCAACTTCGTCGCGCAGATTACAGCGCGCTTTGGTGCGGTGATAGATATCTGCGGAATAGACCCGGATGCCCGAGGGGCCATTTTGCTGCGCCTCGGCCAGCGCGGTGGCGGCGGCAGCGACCCAGTCGGAAGGTTTGGTGCCCGGCGCACGGCTGCGCAGGCAGAACCCGATGGAGCAGGAGATATAAACCGATGTGCCATCAAGCGAGATCGGTTCTTCGACCGAGGCCTGCATGCGGCCGGACAGCTGCACGCAGGATTCCAGGTCCAGCTGCAACACGGGTGTCAGGCAGATGCCGAATTTGCTGTCGCCGATCCGTGCCACGATATCCTTATTTCGCAGGGTGCTGGCGATGCGGTCGCCGCAACGCTGCATGATCTGATCGCCGGCTTCCTGACCGTAGCGATCCACCACGTTTTTGTAATCGTCGATTTCGATGATGTAGATCACCGAGCGCAGCCCGGTATCAGAGGTGTCCTCGAACACGTCGCGCACACCCAGTTCGAACCCTTCGCGCAGCATCATGCCGGTGATGCTATCCCGGGGTGTACCGCGATTACGTGAGCGGTCAAAGCCGCCAAGGGCTGCGAAGAGAATGGGAAGGCCGAGGGCCACCCAAAGCAGCGCAGCCTCGCCGCCAATCCAGAAGGTCGCCAGTGTCAGGGCAGGCAGAAACGCCAAGACAGGAGGCGTGAACAACGCAGGAGCGATCTTTCTCCGGATGTGCGTCAGCAGACCTGAATTGAGTTTTGGCATGAGCGGACCTTTCACCTTCTGCACAGGGGTGCATGCAAAGACTATGATCCGCTTCTAACTGCGGAGTTAACGCAATACGGGAATCTTGTCCAAATCTTCTGTTTCTGATGGGTTTTTCACGCTCAACCCTACAAAATCGAACAGTTTCGGGTCAAGAAGATGCGAAGGACGTGCATTCATCAGGGCCCGGAACATAACCTGGCGGCGCCCGGGGCTGTTTGATTCCCACTGATCCAGGATCTGTTTGACCTGCTGGCGTTGCAGGCCGTCCTGGCTTCCGCACAGGTCGCAGGGGATGATCGGGTAGTTCATCGCCTTGGCAAATTTCTCGCAATCCGCCTCGGCCACATGGGCCAGGGGGCGGAACAGGAAGAGGTCGCCCTCTTCATTGACCAGCTTGGGCGGCATGGTAGCCAGTCGCCCGCCATGAAACAGGTTCATGAAGAACGTCTCAAGGATGTCATCGCGGTGATGCCCCAGCACAACTGCGGAGCAGCCTTCCTCGCGCGCGATCCTATAAAGGTTACCCCGGCGCAGGCGGGAGCACAGGGCGCAATAGGTCCGCCCCTGTGGCACCTTGTCGACGACGATACTGTAGGTGTCCTGATATTCGATGCGGTGCGGAACGCCCATCTTTTCAAGGAATTCCGGCAGAACCGTTGCCGGAAAACCGGGCTGACCCTGATCCAGATTGCAGGCCAGAAGGTCCACCGGCAACAGCCCACGCCATTTCAGTTCATATAGAACCGCAAGCAGGGTGTAGCTGTCCTTGCCGCCGGACAGGCAGACCAGCCAGCGCGGCGTGGTGCCGTCCGTGCGTCGTTCCACCATGCCGTATTGATCAATCGCTTCGCGGGCATAGCGGACTATGCGTTTGCGCAGCTTCTTGAATTCGGTGGTGGAGGGCGCACCGGCAAAGAGCGGATGGATTTCGTCCAGATCATCATCAAGCATGACGGCCCCGTAGCCTGTCAAAACGGCTTTGCCAAGAAAAAAGCGGGGCACAAGGTTTTGAGCCGAGAGTGCCTGTCGTGGGCGCTGGGTGGGGAATAGCAGCCCCTTAACCCTGTGACTTGCTCTTTTGTTCGGTCTCGTGCTGTGGATCGCTGCCCGGTACCGGATCGTAGCCATCTCCGCCCAAGGGATGGCAGCGGCCGATTCGCCGCAGAGACAGCCATGTTCCCTTTACTGCGCCGTGTTTTTCCAGCGATTCCAGCGCATAGGCCGAGCAGGTGGGTTGATACCGGCAGTTAAAACCGACCCAGGGACTGAAGATCAGCCGATAGGCGCGCACGGGCAGGGCAAGGATGCGGGCAAAGAAGGTCATGTTGATCAAGATAGGAAGCAGGTTGGGCCCGGGGAAGGCCCCGCAGACAGGATCAGCCGTGAATCTTCTTCAGGGCGTAGATCAGGTCGCGTTTCAGTTCTTCGAACGGGCGCTGGGCGGTTTCATTGGCGCGGCCAATGAGCACGTAATCCCAGCCGGGGCGACCGTGACTGGGCAGAATCATCCGAGCCACCTCGCGCAGTCGGCGTTTGGCCCGGTTGCGGGCAACGGCATTGCCGACCTTTTTTGAGCAGGTGAAGCCAACGCGAATGCCGCCGGTATCCCGGCGGTTGCGACCCTGGACCATCATGCCCTTGCTGCCCTGACGACGCGCGCGCGCAGCCGCAAGAAACTCGCGGCGCTTGGTCAACACCTCAATCCCTTGCGGGGATTCGGCGCCATCTGGACAAACGGAAACCGCCGAAGGCGTGTCCCGGTCGTCGGCAGAGCCGTCTTTGGGGGCCTTCGGCGGTGTCATACCGTCAACGCGGATCAAGCAGTGAGCGCGGTTTATGCGCTCAGCTCTTTCCGGCCACGTGCGCGGCGTGCGTTCAGGATCTTGCGGCCTGCCTTGGTGGCCATGCGCGCACGGAAGCCGTGGCGGCGTTTGCGAACCAGGTTCGAAGGCTGATAGGTGCGTTTCATCGCTCCGGTCTCCACATTGTATCTACGGGCAGGGCGCGGAATCGCCTCCCGGGGTCAAATCTCGAAGCCCGGTCATTAGAAGGGATCGGGCGGCAAGTCAAACCCATTGGCCGGTGTTTTCGCCGCTTTTCGTCCCCTCATGCAATATTTATGTCAAAATTCGGGGGGCTGCGGCGCTGTCGTGTCACGAAAACCGGTGGGATTGTTACAGAGCGCGCATGTGGGCCAGTGGATTTCTCACGAAAAATGTCCGGTGATCAAGCGCCCGTGAACTGCTATGCGTCAGGCTCGTGCCGGGGCCATATTGATCATAGAAAAATGCACCGGAGCAGCAAAAGGCGCCGGGGCAGGCGGATCAAGGGGGGCGGACCTCCCCCGGTGTCCGTGCCCTGCCGAACAGCCAAGACATGGGTGAGAGCAAGATGACAGACCTCAAAAAGCCGGGCATCGCGCGGCACCTGCCTTTGATTATCGTGGCTGTGGTCGCGGTGATCGGAGCCGTGACGCTGAAGGATTACCTTACCTTCGACACGCTTCGGGACAATCGGGAGGCGCTGTTGCAGTTCCGTGATGAGAATCTGATCGGCCTCGCGGCGGTTTTTGCGGCCGTTTACATCGTCATGGTCGTGTTTTCGCTGCCCGGCGCCGCTGTTGCTTCGGTGACCGGCGGGTTCCTGTTCGGCCTTGCCACCGGGACTACGCTCAATGTGGTCTCGGCCACCATCGGTGCAGCAGGCATCTTTCTGGCGGCGCGCTGGGGGCTGGGCGAAACACTCTCGGCCCGCTTCGAAGCCGCCGAAGGACGCGTGCAAATGTTAAAACAGGCGCTGCGGGAAAACGAGATTGAGGTGCTCCTGCTGTTACGCCTTGTTCCGGCGGTACCGTTTTTCGTGGCTAATCTGCTGCCCGCCATGGTCGGGGTGAAGTTCGGAAACTTCCTGTGGACGACGGCGGTGGGAATCATCCCCGGCGCCATCGTCTTTACCTGGATCGGTGTTGGTGTCGGCGCCGTGTTCGACCGAGGCGAGGATCCCGACCTGTCGCTCCTGTGGGAGCCGCATGTGATCGGCCCGATTCTGGGGCTCTGTGTGCTGGCGGCCATGCCAATCATCGTCAAATCGCTGCGCCGCAAGGGTGCAGGCAAAACGCCGGAGGCATGATCATGCAGCGTATTAAATGTGATCTGCTGGTCATCGGGGCCGGGTCAGGTGGCTTGTCTGTCGCGGCCGGGGCCAGCCAGATGGGCGCCGATGTGGTCCTTCTGGAGGGGCACAAGATGGGCGGCGATTGCCTCAACTACGGTTGCGTACCTTCAAAGGCGCTGCTGGCCAGCGCCAAGGCGGCCTATGGCGCCGCGCATTCCGCGGCCTTCGGGGTGGCTGATCAGGTGCCGCAGGCGGATTACGCGGCGGCCAAGGATCATGTTCAGGATGTGATCGACACCATTGCACCGGTCGACAGTCAGGAGCGGTTCGAAGGGTTCGGGGTGCGGGTGATCCGTGCGCTCGGGCGGTTTATTTCTCCGCGCGAGGTGGAGGCGGGCGATCACGTCATCACCGCGCGGCGGATTGTCATCGCCACGGGATCGTCGCCGCTGGTGCCGCCAATCCCCGGGCTGGATCAGGTGCCTTATGAGACCAACGAGACCCTGTTTGATCTGCGCGAGCGCCCAGATCATCTGCTGATCATCGGCGGTGGCCCCATCGGTCTGGAAATGGCGCAGGCGCATGTGCGTTTGGGCAGCAAGGTGACGGTGATCGAAGGTGACACCGCGCTGGCAAAGGATGATCCCGAGGCCGCAACCCTGGTGCTGGATCATCTGCGCGCCGAAGGCGTTGAGATTGCCGAACAGGCCCTGGCCAGTGAGATTCGCGGCGCGGCGGGGGCTATTGAAGTTGAAGCAAAGGATGGCCGCATCTTCAAAGGTACGCATCTGTTGGTGGCGGTCGGGCGCAAGACCAATACGGAGCGGCTAAACCTGGACGTAGCGGGGATCGAGACCACGCGCTCGGGGATCAAGGTCGATGACAGCCTGCGCACTACCAATCGCCGCGTCTATGCCATCGGTGACGTGGCCGGGGGGCTGCAGTTTACCCATGTGGCGGGATATCATGCCGGGGTGATCATCCGCTCTGTCCTGTTCGGGCTGCCGTCAAAGGCAAAGACCGCCCATATTCCCTGGGCCACCTATACGGACCCGGAACTGGCGCAGGTCGGCCTGACCGAAGCAGAGGCGCGGAAGAAACACGGCAGCCAGCTGGAGATCGCGCGGTTTGATTTCAGCCACAACGACCGCGCCCTTGCCGAGCGCAAGGCGAAGGGTTTCATCAAGGCGATGGTGGTCAAGGGCCGTCCGGTGGGGGTCACGATTGTCGGCCATCAGGCAGGCGAACTGATCAACCTCTGGTCGCTTGTTCTGGCCAATAATATGAAGATGAGCCAGGTCGCGGCCATGGTCTCGCCCTATCCGACGATTGGTGAGGTTAACAAACGGGTCGCGGGGGCCTATTTCTCTCCTCGTCTATTTGATAATCCCAAGGTTGAACGCGTGGTCCGGTTCGTACAGCGCTGGATCCCCTAAGCCGGAAGGGGCGAAATGCTGAATACGCTGTCGGGCAGATTTCTGGTTCTGACCACGGTCTTTGTAATGCTGGCCGAGGTGCTGATCTTCGTGCCCTCCATTTCCCGGTTTCGGCTGGATTACCTGTCGGACCGTCTGGAGCGGGCGCAGCTCGCCTCGCTGGCGCTTCTGGCGGACGACATGCTGGATTCGGAGCTGGAGAAGGAGCTTCTGGCGAATGCGGGAGTCTTCAACGTGGTCCTGCGCCGGGACGAGATGCGCCAGCTGGTGCTGTCCTCGCCGATTCCGCAGCCGATCGAAGGTACCTTTGATCTGCGCATGGCCGGGCCGTTCACACTGATTTCCGATGCGATGACGCGTATGGTGACGCCCGGAAACCGCATTATCCGGGTCATTGGCGCGCCGGTGCGAGATGCCGGGCTGCTGATCGAAATCACCATGGAGACCGCGCCCCTGCGGTCGGCGATGATCGATTATGGCGTTCGTATTCTGATCCTGTCGGCGGTGATCTCGGTCTTTACGGCGCTTTTGCTGTTCATGGCGGTGCGGGTGTTCCTGGTGCGCCCGATCAAGGGCGTTGTGGGCTATATGCAGCGCTATGCAGCCGCGCCCGAGGATGCGCGGGGAATCATCCAGCCAAACGCAGGCGTAACTGAACTGCGCGAAGCCGAAGAGGCGCTGATGAAGCTGCAGACCGAGCTGACCCACGCGCTGAAGCAGAAAGAACGGCTGGCGCAGCTGGGCGGAGCGGTGGCCAAGGTCAGCCACGATCTGCGCAATATCCTGACCTCGGCGCAGCTGTTCACCGACCGCATCGAAACCAGCGAGGATCCACTGGTGCGCAGGCTGGCGCCCAAGCTGGTGAATTCCATCACAAGGGCCGTTTCGCTGTGCGAAGGCACGCTGGCCTTTGGCCGTGCCGAAGAACCCGCGCCAACATTTGCTTTCGTCTCCTTGCATGAGATCGCCTGTGACGTCGCCGAAAGCGAGACCCTGGCGGCCAGCGGTGGAGAGGTCGAGATCGTGGCCTCGGTCCCGGCTGGACTGACTGTGCGGGCAGATCAGGAGCAGCTCTACCGGATCGTGATGAACCTGGTGCGCAACGCCCGCCAGGCCATTGCCGCGACCGGAAAGCCGGGGCAGGTCAAAATCACCGCCAGCGAAGAGGATGACGCCTGGATAATCCGGATCACCGATACCGGGCCGGGGCTGCCAAAAAAGGCGCAGGACAACCTGTTCACCCCGTTCCAGGGTGGCGCGCGCAAGGGGGGCAGTGGCCTTGGCCTTGCCATCGCGCAGGAATTGGCGCGGGGCCATGGCGGCGCCGTTTACATGCGTCAGACTGGCCCGGAGGGCACGGTTTTTGAGATCTGCCTGCCCAAAGGAGACGGAGCGTTTTAAGTCGCTCACGCGCCCGTGCGGGTGCGCTGAAACTAATTTCGTTTTTGGGGTTGCGCCTATCTGCGGGTCACATTAAACCCCGCCACCAGTGGACCGATAGCTCAGCTGGATAGAGTACTTGACTACGAATCAAGGGGTCGGGGGTTCGAATCCTCCTCGGTCCGCCACTACCTGAAACACTGAAAATGGTGTGGACGGCGCAGGTTAGACGAATGGTAAATCCGCATTCGTCTGGGAGCCTTAAATCCCGCAGCAGTGGACCGATAGCTCAGCTGGATAGAGTACTTGACTACGAATCAAGGGGTCGGGGGTTCGAATCCTCCTCGGTCCGCCACTGCTTCTCTTCTCCCCTTTACTTTGTTCCGGTGTGGCAGAGACGTCCTGTCGCAGTGGAGCGGGCATGCCGCATTTTCCCGTCGGCATCTATCCCGTCGAAGCGTGAGCTATTCTTTTGCACCGCGGATTTTCTGCAAGCGTTAAAGTTTAGATAGAGATTTCCGGATAGTTTGAGCTTTCAGTACACAACCAATCCAACTCATCGCGGAGCGCTGGAGTGTTTTTTAAAGGTAGGACGCGGGCAGCGCCCGAAAGATCGGAAATGGATCGCGTGCTCGTGGATATGATCGAGCGAACTCAGGCGGTTATCCAGTTCAAAGCTGACGGAACCATCATCTCTGCGAACGAGAATTTTCTTTCGTTGCTGGGATACCAGCTCGACGAGATTGTCGGCAAAAACCATGCCATGTTCGTGGATTCGAAATTTGCAGCAAGCGGGGACTATGCACAGTTCTGGACGGCGCTGCGAGCCGGGCGCAATATGTCGGATCAATATCCCCGGCTTGCCAAGGATGGGTCGGTGGTGTGGATCCAGGCGACCTATGCACCTGTGGTTGGTGCCGATGGTGTGACCGAAAAGGTCATCAAGGTTGCAACCGATGTCACCGCCCGCCGCCGTGCCCTCCAGGAGGTTGCCGCCGGACTTCAGGCGTTGAGCGAGGGAGATCTGCGTCAGCGGGTCAATGTGCGCAGCTCGGAAGACACGGTGGTAATCGCCAAGGCCTTCAATCGCTCCATGGAACAGCTGGAAAAGGCCGTTAACACGGTCAAGAATGTGTCCTTCGCGGTGGAGCAGACCGCATCCGAGATCAGTCAGTCGTCCACCGATCTGTCGCATCGCACCGAAAGCCAGGCAGCCACGCTGGAGCAGACGGCGGCGGCTTTGGAACAGCTGACATCGACCGTGCGCGCTGCTGCTGAAGGCGCGCGCAAGGTCGAGGAAATTGTTGGCAACACGCAGTCTGTCGCCGTGCAGAGTGAGCGGGTTGTATCCGATGCCATTGGCGCCATGTCCGCGATCGAAAACTCATCCGAGCGGATCGCCAAGATCATCACTGTGATTGACGAGATCGCCTTCCAGACCAACCTTCTGGCGCTGAATGCGGGGGTTGAGGCCGCCCGTGCCGGAGACGCAGGGCGTGGGTTTGCTGTTGTTGCCGCAGAGGTCCGGGCGCTGGCGCAAAGGTCGGCGACGGCGGCGGGTGAAATCAAACAACTGATCGACGAGAGCAAGGACAACGTCGGCACTGGCGTCGATCTGGTTGGCCGCAGCGGCGAGGAACTGAAGCGAATCGTCGATGCGGTGGGGACGATCTCCGGTCACATTTCCGAGATCGCCACCGGCGCTTCAGAGCAGTCCACCACTCTGGTCGAGATCAGCGCCGGCGTTTCGCAGCTGGATCAGGTGACCCAGCAGAACGCGGCCATGGTGGAGCAGACGACGGCCGCGACACAGATTCTGTCCAACGATGCGTCGCATCTGATGCAAGAGGTGCAGTCCTTCAAGACGCGTCCTGATATCGGCATGGAAACCAAGGGTGAGAGCTCTGGGAAAGGCCCCTCGGCCAAGGCTTCCGCCCCCCGGCCAAGGCCAGCCGCGCCGGTTGCGGTCGGGAACGCCGCCACGGCTGAGGCTGTGCGCTGGGAAGATTTCTGAACCCTCTGATCGACACGCGCCGCCTTGTCTTGGCTGGTACGGAGATGTCTCCTGTTATGGGGGCGGGGGTGCCCTCGCGGGGGCCTGATCCCCGGCGAGGATTGAAACTGCTGTGTTGACACTCCCGCCCTGCGCCGCAACGTTTGCGCGCAAAACAGGGGGCATGAATGACTTCGCACGTAGCTTCGGATTTCCCAATGATCCGCACGGTCGGCCTGACGGGTATGCTGGTGACCTTTGCCGATGCATTGAGTGAGCCTTCGAACCGGGCGACACTTGCCTTTCGTCAGCGACTTGAGGCGCTGGGCCTTGATGGCGTGCTTGAAACGGCAACCTCGCTGGCCTCGGTCTATATCCGTTTCGATCCCGCGATCCTTGATCATCACAGGCTACAGGCCCGGCTTGAGGAAGAGCTGAGTACCCGGGATTGGTATCAGCAGGCGCTGCCGCCCGGGCGCAGGTTCTGGCGGGTCCCCACCGTCTATGGCACCGATCTGGCGCCGCAACTGGCAGAGGCCGCCGATGCTGCGGGGATGAGCGAGGCGCAGGCCATCGACAGTCTGGGATCGGCGCGGGTGCGGGTTCTGACCATCGGCTTTGCGCCGGGGCAGCCTTATCTGGGTCCGCTGGGTCCTGAATGGGATCTACCGCGCCAGACCGAGCTGACGCCGATGGTGCCGCGCGGCGCGCTGGTTCTGGCGATCCGTCAGTTCGTGTTGTTTTCTTCTGCCACACCGACGGGTTGGCGCCATGTCGGGCAGACGGGTTTCATGATCTTCCGCCCCGAATCCGAAGCACCCTTTGCGCTGCAGGCGGGCGATGAGTTGCAGTTCGAACCGGTCTCGCGCGCTGATTTCCTGAAATTGCGAGAGAGTGATGCAGCCATGGGCGGCGCCATCGCAGAGGAGATCCCGGCATGAACGCGCTGAAAGTGCTGAAAATCGGCCCGGCGGCCTCGGTGCAGGACGGCGGGCGTCCGGGTCTACTGGATCAAGGTGTGTCGCGCGGCGGCGCTGCGGATGTGCTGGCGTTGGCTGAGGGCGCTGCCTTGCTGCGGCAGGATCCGGGGCTGGCCGCGCTGGAAATGGGCGGCATGGGCGGCACTTTCGAAGCAACAGCGCCCCTGCGCATTGCCCTGACCGGGGCACCGATGGCCGCGACGCTGGATGGGGCGGCGTTGGCGTGGAACGCCAGCCACCGGATTGAGGCTGGACAGCGGCTGGACATCGGCCCGGCCCGGCGCGGTGTTTATGGCTATCTGCACCTAGGGGGCGGTATCGATACGGAGCCGGTGCTTGGCTCCCGCTCCGCCCATGTGGCGGCGGGGCTGGGCCGGGCAGTCGCCGTGGGTGATCTGTTGCCTGCCGGACCGGATGCACCGGGCGAAACGGGGCTGACCCTTGCTGCAGAAGACCGGTTTCAGGGCGGCGAGCTACGCATCGTGGAGAGTTTCCAGAGCGCGCTGTTCCCACCCGATGTGCGCAACCGCTTCGCGGAGACAGAGTTCACTCGCGGCAGCCGGGCCAACCGGATGGGGGTTGAGATGCTGTCGGACGGGGAGGGCTTTGCGGCTGCCGGGCAGCTCAACATCCTGTCCGAAGTGATCGTGCCCGGTGATGTGCAGATGACCGGCGACGGTAAACCCTTCGTGCTGCTGCGTGAGGCCCAGACCACTGGCGGATATCCCCGGATCGGGACAGTCCTGCCTTGCGATCTGCCCAAGGTGGCCCAGGCACAGGCGGGCGCGTCGATACGGTTCCGCTGGGTCTCGCTGGAGGAGGGGTTGCAGATTCAGGACGCATATGACCGGGCGCTGCGCGCCTTGCCGGGCGATTGCCATCCTCTGCTGCGGGATCCCGCAGATATTCAGGACCTTCTGTCCTATCAACTTGTCAGCGGTGCGGTCTCTGCTTTGGCCGACCCCTTTGCCACTGGAGGCGATACATGAGCAAAACTGTCGATCTGAACGCGGATATGGGCGAAAGCTTTGGCCCGTGGAATATGGGTGATGACCAAGCGCTGCTGGACGTGGTGTCCTCTGCCAATATTGCCTGTGGGTTCCATGCCGGCGATCCGGATGTGATGGCGCGTACCATGGGGCTGGCCCGCGACAATGGCGTCGGAATCGGCGCGCACCCCGGTTTTCCGGATCTGCAGGGTTTTGGCCGCCGCCGGATGCATGTGCCGCATGAAACGCTGGCCAATCTGGTACGCTATCAGCTGGGTGCAGCGCGCGGCATGGCGGCGGCGCTGGGCACCGAAGTGCGGCACCTGAAACTGCACGGCGCCCTGTCCAACATGGCCTGCACCGACTACGATATGGCGCGGGCTTGCTATCAGGCGGCACTGGAGGTGGATCCGGACATCATCGTCATGGTGCTAGCGGCCACGGCCATGGAAGAGGTGGTGCGGGATCTGGGCTGCAACTGGTGTGGCGAGATCTTCGCGGACCGCGCCTATAACGACGATGGCACCCTGGTTGATCGCAGTCAGCCGGGTGCGGTGATCCATGATCCGGAACTGGCCGGTCCGCGCATGCTGCAGATGGTCACGGAAGGCGCGATCATCACCGAAAGCGGCAAGCGTATCCCGACCGCCATCGACACGATCTGCCTGCACGGGGACACACCGACGGCGGTGTCTCTGGCCCGCGCGGTGCGCGCCAGCTTGACCGAAGGCGGAGTGGATGTCCGCCGTTTCGACGGCCGCACGGGCTGATCCGTCGCTTGGCTGTCGGCCTGATAAGAAGTGGAGAGCTGCGTTACCTAGCGCGTCTCTCATTATTGTTCTTAAATTATTCAGTGACTTAAGTGGATTTTATGTGAAATTGGATATTGGCTGCTACCGATAGGCCTGTACCTGCGGTATAGACTGCGCAGCTTTTTCATTCACAGCAGGATCCGGTGTTATGGCGATGCGTTTCTTCTCTACTCGTGACCGGCCCGTTCATCTGGGGCCTTTCCCGCTTGAGCGGCTGGCGCGGGGCAGGATGCCGGATCTCACTGCGGTGCCTCCGTTTCAGCCGCTGACCTTCAGCCGCCCGGATCTGCCGGGGTCGATCGTCAACGCCATGGGCGATTATCAGGCGATGATGGACGCCATCCGGGATGGACTGGTCAACAAGGTGCAGGCAGGCTGCCCGGAGGATCCCCAGGTGCGGGCAGATCATATCAAGGCGTTTGGCTATTTTGCTGATGCTGCGATGGTCGGGATCGGCCCGGTGCCACAGTCGGCGCATCTGCAGCAACCCTATCGCAATCCGGATATCGACCGGCTGGCCCATGATCTGAAGACCAAGCAGACCAAGACGCTGGCTTCGGGCATTGATATGATCATGGCGGATCTGCGCGATGCCATGCAGGCGCCGCCCAGTGGGATCGGCGGGCATACCCGTGCGATCACCTTCCTTTACGAGATGCCGCGCGACCCGCATCCGGGTGAGGATGGCTGCGACTGGCTGCACGATGCGGAACATCACCGCGCCTGCCTGCGGGCCAGCGAAACCGCCGTGGTGCTGGCCAATTACATTCGCCTTCTGGGCTGGGACGCCAAGGCGCATACCGGCACTTCTGCAGATGTTGATCTCAATCAGTTGGCTGTGTCTGCGGGGCTGGCAACGGTGAAGGGCTCCCGTTTGCAGAATCCCTATCTGGGGGATCGCTTTGGCCTTGCGGTGGTGACCACCGATTTCGATCTTGCGATGGATCGTCCGCTGGCGCCAGAAGACCAGCAGCCGGGCCTTTCTACCAAGGGGCCGAAATGGTGGCTGGGCGTTGGTTCGGAACGTTCGGCGCTGAATGGCGATCCCTTTGCGGCGCGGGATTTCAAGGATGGGCCGCATCCCTTTGAAACCCTGAAGCGGGTCGATACGCCGACCACCTATATCGACGAGGCGCGCGTCGCCCGCGTTCCCAAACGCGCCGACATGTTTGCCCGCAGCCAGTTCGGCGACATGGGCAAGGCAAATCAGAAGGCCGCGACCGGTGGGCTCTATGCGCGCAAGGCGGCGCCATCGATGGCACAGCGGCGGATGCTGGGGGCCTTTGTCCTTTTGCAGGATGGTGAACCCGCGCGAGGACCGCGCCCCGTGGATGCAGAGCGCAACGCCGCCAACGTAAAGGCGGCCAGTTACTGGCTGGGGATCGACGCGGTCGGCATCAGCCGCTGCCCCGACTGGACCTGGTACAGCCATGACGCGACCGGCACGCCCATCGTGCCCGACCACGATCAGGCGATCAGCATGATCGTCGATCAGGGCTTTGACACCACCGAGGGCACATCGGGTGATGACTGGATCGCGGTGGCGCAATCCATGCGGGCCTATCTGCGGTTTTCCCTGCTGGGCGGGGTGATCGCGCGGCAGATCCGCAACCTTGGCTACAAGGCCAAGGCACACACCGTGATGGATGGCGAAGTCCTGCAACCGCCGCTTTTGCTGCTGTCGGGGCTGGGGGAAGTCAGTCGCATTGGCGAGGTGATCCTGAATCCCTTCCTTGGCCCGCGCCTGAAATCCGGGGTGGTGACCACCGATATGCCGCTGGCGCATGACAAGCCGATCGACTTTGGCCTGCAGTCCTTTTGCGAGAGCTGCAACAAATGCGCCCGCGAATGCCCCTCGGGGGCGATCACGGCCGGACCCAAGCTGATGTTCAACGGCTATGAGATCTGGAAAAGCGACAGCCAGAAATGCACCACATATCGGATCACCACGCCGGGCGGCGCCATGTGCGGGCGCTGCATGAAGACCTGTCCGTGGAATCTTGAGGGGATCTTTGCCGAAAAACCCTTCCGCTGGGCGGCGATGAAGCTGCCCAAGGCGGCGCCTGCGCTGGCGAAACTGGACGATGCGCTCGGCAATGGCGAGATGAACCCGGCCAAGAAATGGTGGTGGGATCTGGAGCTGGAAGAGGACGGTGGCTATCGCCCGACTCGTCACCCGGTCAATGCCCGCGGTCTGCAAAAGGATCTCGATCTGAAGTACGAGGATCAGACTCTTGCGGTCTATCCCGCGCCGCTGGCGCCGCACCCCTGGCCCTATCCGTTCCCGATGGACCGGGAGGCCGGGATCGAGGCCTATCAGGCGATGGTCACCGCCGAAGAATATCGATCCCGCCGGGCGCGCGGGGAAACCGGGGCCTGGGATCACATCTATTCCAACGACGCGGACAGTCCCGTGCTGCAGGTGATCGTCTCCAAGGTCGAAGATATGAGCGCCGATGTCAACAAGTATGAATTCCGCAGCCCCGATGGCAGCGACCTGCCGGAATGGACCGCCGGAGCGCATCTCGACATCGTCGTGGCGCCGGAATTCCTGCGGCAATACTCCATGTCGGGCGATCCCGCCGACCGGTCAAAGTATCAGATCGGTGTTCTGCGCGAGGATGCCGGGCGGGGCGGCTCTAAACTGCTGCACAGGATCTTTACCGAAGGGCGCCGGATCTTCATTTCAAAGCCGATCAACCATTTCCCGTTGGAGGAGGGCGCTGCGAAGTCCTTCCTGATGGGCGGCGGCATCGGCGTCACCCCGATGATCGCGATGGCGCA